>NZ_CAAHFG010000005.1:0-300000 GCF_900890425.1 Pontiella desulfatans
GGGTAGGGGGTGTGGGGCCCCAAACGACGTTTCACATCGTTTCATCGCTTCCAGCCATTGGAACATCAAACCAATAACTGTCAACCGGAGCCGAAGGCCCCTCGGTTTCCCCCCAGAGGGCCCCCCCTTCCGTCGCGTCGCGTGCGCGCCGCGCCCCTGTTAATCCCTGTTATTAACAATGAAATGTAACGACATGAAACAACCCTTCTTTGCTCCGTATGTTTCCCTGATTTAGAGATTGCCGGAACGTCGGAGCACAACCGAATGGTTTCCCCCCTGAAAGGAACCCCCCTTCCGTCGCGTCGCGCCCTGTACTTCCCTGCACTAAGCAGGGAAAACAGTCTGAAGCAAGTCTCTGCTATCCCTTATGCCTTCCATTTTATGGATCTCTGCATATATTGGATGCTATGCAGCCATTTCGTTGAGGATCTTTTCAATCTTTCTGACCAGTTCTTTCTTTTTCATCGAGTCTGCCTGGTCAATTAGTTCCCTTAATTGTGCTGAGGGGGATTTCCTTTTTGTGTTTCTGCCCGTCAGGGTTTTGGGTAGAGCGGACTCGAGCGCCTCTCGAAAATCTTCCCGTCCCGGCCGGAAATAATGCTTCAGCACAATATTAACTGTTGAATGTCCCGTTACCCGCCGAACCAACTCCATCGGAACTCCTGCCGTCAAGGCCATGGTGATCCACGTTGTGCGCAGAGAATGGAAGCCTTTGATATTGGAGGCCTTTTTATTCGGACCCGCCTTTGTCGCCGCAATACCTGCCGCTTTGATCGCCTGCGACAGCCGCCAACTGATTCCATGATGATTCACCCGATACATTTCGGCCGCCTCTGGGAACACATAAATTCCTTTGCGAGGCTGCTTTTCAATCTCCTCTCTCAAAAGCGGAAAGAGGGGAATCTCAGCTGTTTCTCCCGTTTTCGAGGTGTCCACCGTGATAAATCCATTCTTCAGGTCTACGCTCTCCCATTTCAGCATACAGCAATCGCCTCGGCGCATCGCCGTACACATCCCGGTAATGAAGATGGGGCGAAAAAGTTTATCGCAGTGTGAAATAATGGTGTTTAGCTCCTTCTCGGTGAACGGTTCTCTGTGCACATTGGTTTTCCGTTTTGGTGGAATGCCATCAAACGGATTCCGGAGCACACCAGTTCCGGCGGAGGGGACGAAGACGCTTCGGAGTAGGATCAGCTTATGATTGTAGGTTTCCGCACCAAAACCTTTCTCATCAAGGTTTCGCATCCACTCTAAGGCCATGCTGTGCGTGATTTGCGACATGAAGCCAACATGTGGGTGCTTATTAACGGTGTAGTCTCGGAAGGCCTTTAAAGAGCCATGTTGCGTCCGCCGCCAATTAGCCGACCGCGGCTTTTTGGATGGGAGATCATCCCAAACTTCTTCCATCTGGGTAAGCGGCGCGTTCTGAAGCGCATCGCCGGCCTTCAGCTCATAAAGATCCTGCAGATGTTTTTCCGCAGCTTTATGGCTTCGAGCCTCGAAAATCAAACCGTCCAGTTTTACCTGGGCTTGAGCGCGCGATCGTTCAAACAGCGAATCCCCGACTTCCCGAAGAGTAAGGGGAACCTTCCCCTTTATTTCAATGCCGAGGTTCGCGCATTTAGACTTCCCATTAATTTCAAAACGGCCATACCACCATTTTGATTTCAGGGATTTGTCCTTTTTCCGAATAATTTCCAGGGCCATTTCCATTCTCCGTCTTGCGTTACAGTTTGAAGCGCTCCTATACATAGAGAACTTTTCAAACGGCCGAACCCGAACTTTCCCCCGAACTCGGCCGACAAGGCAGAAAATAAAAAAGGCCTGCTTTTCAGCAGACCCTTGTAAACATTACCTTAAATAGTGGCGAGAGTGACGGGACTCGAACCCGCAACCTCCAGCGTGACAGGCTAGTCGCGAATCGGTAAAAACTGGGGAAATAATTGCAAAATATAAAAATGTTCCCGGAATGTTCCCAAAAACAGCTTGTTTTGCCCTGCCAATTATCCTATTTATTCTGACGTTATCAGAATAAATCAGGAGGCTGTAAAATGGGCTTGGCGATTAAGAAAAATTCGGCGTGGTGGTATGGCCGCTACATGATCGATGGCAAAGAGCATTTCACCAACCTGCAAGTCAGGATCAGGGGAAGTCGTCCGGTCAAATTGAGCGAGACGGGAAGCGTCCAGTTTGAGAATTCACGCGGGGAGGCGCAGGGGGCACTTGATAAGCTGCTGGAAAACATTCAGGCGGGGCGTAGTGAGGCGAAGTTGGCGGAAGCGGTCTATGAGGCGCGTTCGGGCGAAAAGCTCAAGCGGTACACCATCAGCGACCTTCCCCAAATCTGGATCGACAAGCCCCGCCAGCGGAAGCCGTCGGAGCGGCATTCCAAACAGACAGTGGCCAAGCTGGAACGGTTCGGCTCGTTCCTGGCATCCGCCTATCCGGAACTCTCCCGTATTGACCAGTTGCGCCCGATGCATGTACAGGCCTTTCTTGAACAGCTGGGACGGCGGGGCGTCACCTCCGAGACCTGGAATAAATACCTGGTGGCTATCAAGGCGGTATTGAAACGGGCAGGGGTTCCTGCTGCCCGTGAAATCCTATCGAAGGAAACCGAGACCGTTTCCCGGCAACCGTTTTCGATTGATGAACTACAGGCCATCTTCGAAGCGGCAAGGGAATCCGATCCGCTAATCTATTCGCTGGCCGTAACTGCCGCCTGTACCGCCATGCGGCAAAAGGACTGCTGTTATCTCCGGTGGGATGATGTTGACCTAGGCGCGGGGTTCATCAGCGTTAAAACCAGCAAGACGGGGCAGGAAGTGGATATTCCGCTTGCTGATGTGCTGAGGGATGAAATCAAGGGGCAGGTGGGCAACGGGGCGGAATACGTCTTTCCGGATGCGGCCAAGCTGTATACGGCGAACCGTAGCGGGATTTCCTCCCGGTTCAAGCGGGTGCTGAAGGTTGCCGGATTCGATACGGGAAGCCCTCGGCCTCCCGTTGAATGCAAATCCGATCCGTGTAAGCCTGGGGAACTGCACCGGGCGGCAAGCAAACTGTTCAAAGGCGATAAGCTGGAACGCGCCAAAGCGGTGGTTGATGTTTATATGGCAGGGAACGGGGTAAGGCCGACCGCCAAGGAAACCGGCTTGAGCGTTAGCACGGTCTCGCTTTATCTCAACGAACTGGAGGCCGCAACCGGAAAGGCGATCATCCGGGGCAAGCGCCGCCCTGTCGATCCCGCCAAGCTTCCGACGCGGGGAGCCATGGCCAAGGAGCGGGAACGCGGATTGCTCAAAGCCTCGCTAAGGGATTTCCATTCCTTCCGCACCACCTTCGTAACCCTCGCTCTGATGCGTGGCATGCCGCTGGACATTGTTCGGAAGATCACCGGCCACAAAACTGCCGACGTGGTTATGAAGCACTATTTCCGCCCGCAACGCGAACAGCTCCGCGCCGCCATGCAAAGCACCATGCCCGGCCTGTTGACCAGCGGGGCGAAGCCCACCGATCCGGCGGCCCGCGCCGCCGATCTACTACGCACGGCCAAGGCCGACAACTGGCAAGCGGTCATTGATGAAGCCCTTGGGGTTCTGGAGTCTAGTGATCATTGAACAAATAGATTCTTTTGTTTGGGTATTTTTTAGGCCTCAGTGCAGTAAAATAAACCCGTACAAATTGAACGTTTATTCTTGGCAGGATTCTAAAAGATCAAATATAAACAAACGCATGAGTGGAAAGAAATCGGGGAAAAGTCAAGGAAAGGTTACATGGGCACAGGCGTTCAGAGATATAGTAATTGCCTCAATGAACAAGGGTCAGCTCCCGGTGTTGGCCGTCTTTATGCTTATTGGATTGCTTATATGGAAGCTTCCGGAAACTGAGGTTCTAAAGCTGTGGGGGGTTCTTATTGACAAGTTGTCGAACGGAGAGCTACTTTCATACCCCCTTTTAGGTTTTGTAACATTAGGGTGGTTCTACCACTCCAGACGGCAACGGCGGCACTTTCTTGCGGAATATGAAAGGATCGCTACCGAGAAGTCTGAGTTGCAAGAAAAACTGACTGGAACTAAATTGAAATCGAGCAGTAACTCATGATGGCAAATTTCATTATATTTTTCTCATTCATTGCGCTCTTGCATTTTTTATACGAAGGAATTCTTCTTCCTTTGGTTCATATGCGTTTAAGAAATAAGTTCTTTAAGCTGCGTGATGAATTGCGTCGGGAGCGGATTGATAATCCAAAGGAATGCAAACTTGAAGTATTCTCATATCTGGATGATGGCATTGGAAGGTTTATAAATAATCTACCTCATTTGACGCCATCGGCACAGGCTCGCGCCTACAGCGAACTTGGCTCAAATAAAGAACTCAGGAAGGCCACCGAAAAGCGGCTAGATATGATTCAGAGTTCAGAGTCTGAGCAGGCAAAAAAAATCTTCCGAGAAGTTAACTCGGCTGTAGAAATGGCACTTATTGCAAATGTAGGTATCTGGTTTATATACTTGGTTCCTATTGCGTTGCTATGTCTGTGCTTCTCGAGGTTGGCTCAATTGGCTAAGGATCTGGTCGCTATGCCACCTAAAAGCGCTGATCAGGTTTTGCAACACGCATATTAACCTTCCGCCGCTTTGGGCTTGGATTGGGGTAGCTGGCGGGTTACACCTTTTTTGAATTAGCTGGCCGGGTGGTTGGCGCGGGATTAGAGCCCCGTTTAAAACAATAAACAGAAATCCAATGAACTTTTGCCGTCCAACTTTGTGTGGAGCCCTCTTCTGTTGGGCTCGCTCTAACGCATGAGGTTGGGCGGCTCTTTTGTTGGGAAATAGACAATGGAAACAATAGTATCGGCAAAGAAAAACGAAATCGTTATCCGGGGTAAACTGGCAAAGCAACTTGAGGAAATATGCCCGGAAGGAATGGGCGTAGAGGCATTCACAGAACAATTTATTAAGAATGCAATCGAGCACCGCAACCTTGTCGTAGAGATATTGGCCGCTTGATGAAACAATACGGGCAGCCTGTCTTCTCAGGGAGGGTGCGGCCCGTTTTGTCTTTACCGGCATTGCTCCTGACTCAACCTTGGTAGGCGTTCATGATTCATTAAGCTCAGCGAGAGCTGGCATAATCCGCCAACGTGAACAGGAGAAAATGCAATGAAACCGGAAGCACGTTCAGCGGTTCAGGTAGATAGCGATTTGGTCACACGGATTCGGGCGTTATGCCCAGATGGGATGGACGCGGATGAATTTCTTTCCATGTTCGCGGAAAAGGCCATTGCGCATAATCTGGATACGCTGGGCATGCTTCCGCCGGATGCGGTTGCCCGGCATCTTTCCGGCAACCGCATCCAGCCACCACACTTGATGGAACGCGATGAAGTTGCCGATTGGTGCAACGTAAACTGGCCAGACCGAAAGAAGCCAATTACCGCTGAGTCGGTGAGAACATGGGAGCGTAAGGGATGGATTAAGCCGCATCCGTATTACACCCGTCCTGCCCGATATCCGGTCGAAGAAATTCTTGCCTTCGTAAATGCAAAATTCAAATCTCCTTTCTAACCGGATTGCACAATGCGAATTGATAAAGTCCAGATGATGTTGCCCGATGGGGATGAGCTTTTGCCGCCGAAAGAATTGGCGGATAAAATACACTGCACTCCCCGTTTGATATCGGCTATGCGCCGGGACGGGTTTCTTATGCCTGCTGGTCTGGCAACTGCCAACTGGGCGCTTGAATGGCTTTCGATAAACCCCGAATTTCGACAAAATAAACCTATGGATGGAGTTGCTAATTCAATAGCAGACTATCGGATCACTGACGGGGATGAACTTCTTGACTCTAAAGGTATTGCCGCAAGGTTTGGGCGGAATACGGGCTATGTCTATGCAATGAAGCGCGATGGCTTCCTGATGCCTGGTAGGCGTGCCACCCTCAATCATGCACTGGCCTGGCTGGCAGCCAATCCGGACTTTCGCGTAAACCGTGCAGAATCGACTAATCCTGATCCATCGATTAAGCGGAACCATAACCAAACCGACATTACCGAATTCTATACCGATGGAATCCCTGTCCGGGGTGAAATAAAATCGGATTAGTTCGATAGCACCAGCATAGACCCGTATGGTCATATTTGGGGTGTTTTGTGCCCTACCCCTTCTGGCGTATTTTGTCGCTTAATGAGTCCTGTTGAAACTAACAGGGAGCATAAGCGATGAAAACAACCTCCATGGAACATGTAGCCGCAAACGCCAGTAGCGGTGATTCCAATTCTACAACGGAAAATCTTCTTACTGCCGATGAATTTGCAGCGCGTTACGGATGCAGCGCTCGCACCGTTCAGCGTTGGTGTCGCGAGGGAATCCTTCAACCCGTTCGGATTGGACGCCTTGTCCGCATTCCATCCAGCCAACTTTTTTCCGGCGGAATAACTGGGGGTGGGAAATGAGAACGCCTTTAAACCAACTGGTTATCATCAAGGGCAATCTCCAGCTTATTACTCGTTTGGATGGAGTCCGCGCCGCTTTCAAATTATTAGGAAAAATGAGGCTCCCATTTGCCCGGCGGCAAAACAGTATTTTCCATCAAATCACAACAGCCCCTGGAGATAAGTTTTTCAGCAAATTCGGGAAAGGTGGGAGCGCCGAGAAATGGGGTAAGCCCAACAACGAAAAACGGAGGACGGATTAATGCCCGCAATAGCCGCCGTCGCCGCCGTCTGGGGAGCCATTGGAACCGGCTTTGGTGTTAGTGTCACCGTTGGTGTTATGCTTCAGCAAGCCATCATTGCCGTTGGTATCGCCGCGATCACCCGCGCCCTGGGTGACCACTTTGCCGATGACCAGGCGCAGGATTACGGCGCAAAGGTCAACACCACCTCGAATACTGCCCCGGTCGTTGTTTTCTATGGTGAGCGCGTCGTGGGCGGTTGTGAGTACCGCGCCGCCTCCGGCCTTGAAAACGAATACCTCCACCGCGTGCTTGTGCTGGGCGAGGGCGAAATGGAAAGCGTTGAAAACATCTATTTCAACGACAAGGATATTGCCACCTACAAGGATTCCGACGGCAACCTGGTCTATGATGGCCTTGTTCGTTCCATGCCTATCCGATTGACACAGGTTGGTGTTTTTGGCACACCCTAACGCATGTCGAATTACCCTCGAACCCTGTTGGAGTTTCAACATCGCTTTCCTGATGAGTCATCCTGCTTGCACCATCTGGAGCATGTCAGGTGGCCAGCGGGTTTCGAATGCCCGTCCTGTGGAAACGTCGGTGACCCTTGGCGACTTCGAGCCAGACCCCGCGTGCTGGAATGTAGGCAATGCGGGAATCAGGCCAGCCTCACAGCAGGAACAATTATGCACCGAACACAACTCCCCCTGACGATTTGGTTTTGGGCTGCCTACCTGGTGACGACGCAGACCCCGGGTATGAGTGCTCTGCAATTCCAGCGGCAGCTCGGTATCAAACGTTACGAAACTGCGTTTCTGATTCTGCACAAGTTGCGCATGGCTATGGTTCGGCCAGAGCGAGACCGAATTGGTTCCAAGTGGCCCGTTGAGGTGGATGAGACGTTCGTCGGTGGCACAACCCAAGGGGAGGGCCGGGGACGGCATCACAAAACACTTGTTGTTGGTATGGTGGAAGTTATGCCTCGCAAGAAGGCTCTGGGGCCTGATCCGAACCTGACAACAGGGCAGAGTCCACAGCATCAGGGAGGACATGGACGGAGTTTTATTGCGGGAAGGTTGCGGCTTCAGGTTGTTCCCAACCGAAAGCAGGAAACGCTGGAGCCGATCCTTGTGACCAACGTCCAGAAGAAAGCCGAAGTACGAACCGACGGATGGACGGGCTATGACAACTTGCATGGATTGGGGTACAAACACATCGCCGTGCCCATCAGAGGGGATCAGGCCAAAACGGACCAGCATCTTCCGATGATTCACATTGTATTCGGAAATCTTGATGCCTGGCTTCTGGGAACACACCACGGCGTGAGTTCGGCGCACTTGCAGGGCTATCTCAACGAATTCGTATTCCGGTTCAATCGCCGATTCTGGCCCATGGTAGGCTTCGAGAGTGTGCTGAAAATTGCGGTCCAGGTGGAGTCTCCGACTGTGCAAAACTTTTATAAAGCCGCAAGGGAATCGAAAGATTCGACCTAGCCTGTGTTAATCGGATAGGCAGGGTTCGTTCAACCTTCCATTCCGGCACCGATGGCCAGGCCGCCGACCTCGATCTGGTTACGGAGCTGGACGACTGGGGGCCGGATCATCGCGGCTTCGGCGTCGCCTACCTCTATATCCGTACCGAGTGGGACAAGGATGCCTTTCCCTCCGGCATGCCGACCATTACCGTCAAGGCCCGTGGCCTCAAGGTCTACGACCCGCGCGACGGATCCACGGCCTGGAGCGACAACCCCGCCCTTTGCCTCCGCGATTTCCTCACCAATACCCGCTATGGCGCGGCCATACCCGAAACCGCAATCGACGACGATTCCTTTTCCGAGTCCGCCAACTACTGCGATGAACTCGTTACCTTTAAAAATTCCGACGGCGTCGAATACCAAGCCAAGCGCTACACCTGCAACGGTGTCCTTAATCCCGACGACGGCGCACTCGAAAACACCAAGCGCATCCTTTCAGCGTTCCGCGGAATCCCGGTTTTCTCCGGCGGAAAATGGCGGCTGGTGGTCGATAAGCCCGACGTGGCCGACTTCGAATTTACCGAGGAAAACATCATTGGAAGCTGGAGCTTTTCCGGTAGCTCCAAGCGATCAATCGTCAACCAGGTTCGCGCACGCTTCTACGATGCCGCCCTCGATTCCGAGGATACCATGACCGTCGTTTCCGTCGGCGACTACATCGAAGAAGACGGCCAGATTTTCGAGCAGGATGTCTATTACCCACTCACCAACGATCTAACCCGCGCCAACATCCTCGCCCAGCACTACCTGAAGCAGGCCCGCCAAGGGCTCGCCGTCTCCCTCTCCGCAACCCTCGAAGCCTTGGCCCTCGACGTTGGCGACGTGGTTTCAATCACCCACCCGACGCCGGGTTGGGAAGCCAAGCCGTTCCGTGTTCAAAAACTGGAGCTGGAGGCCGCCGATAAAATCCGCGTCACCCTCTCCGAATATGACGACTCGGTTTACACCTTCGATGTCCTCACGCCGCCCGCGATCCCCGATACCAACCTGCCCGATCCATTCAGCAGCCCGCCGCCTTCCGGCCTGACGCTCGAAAGCGGAACCGAACATTTGCAGGTTACCGCCAGCGGCACCGTGATTACCCGCATGCTCGCCCAATGGGCCGCCGCGCCGTCAACCTTTGTGGATACCTACGAAGTGGCCTACAAGCTTTCCGCCGCCTCCGGCTGGACATCCTTCGAAACCTCCGAACGCCAGCACTATTTCACCCCGGTTTCCGATGGCCACGCCTACGATGTCCGCGTTCGCGCCGTCTATTACAATGGCCGCCGTTCCAGCTGGATCGAGGTTTCAAATTATATGGTCGTCGGCAAAACCGAACCGCCCGCCGCGCCAACCTCCTTCTCCTTCGCCTCCCAGCGCGACTACACCCGCGAATTTTCCTGGACGCTCAACACAGCCGATCCCGATGTCGCCGGGTATCAAATCCGCTTTTCAACCACTCTGACCGACGAATGGGACGCCATGACGCCCATGCACCTGGGCCTCTTGGTGTCCAGCCCATGGGAAACCAATATTCTCAACGCCGGAACCTACCGCTTCGCCATCAAGACCGTCGATACCACCGGCAACGAATCCGCCACCGCAAAATATATCACCGCAACCCTGGAGGAATCCCCGGCAAGCAACATCCTCCTGGCCCGCTATCCGCGCCTGGAGGGCTGGCCCGGCACCATCACGAACGGCTACGTGCTGCCAAACTCAAACGACATCGAATCAACCGATTCCACCACCTGGGATGACCTCGAAGTCGATGCCGCCAGCTGGGACGCCTGGTTGTTGTGGGGGATCGATGGCGACGACCTCACCTATCAATATTCCGACATCGACCTGGGCCTGGTCTTAACCTTCCGCCCGATGCTTTCCGCGCAGGCCGACGGCGCGATTGTCTACGAAATCAACCACTCGCAGGATAACGCCACCTGGAGCGGATGGATTACGCCAACCGCCGAAATCGATGCCAGATACATCAAGGTTCGGATCACCGTAACGGGCGAAGCGCCCCGCATCCAATCAATGACCATCCTGCTTTCCGGCCAAAAAATAACCGAAGATATTTCCGACCTCGACACCTCGACCCTGTCGGCAACCTATCGCACCGTTGCCGGGGATATCCGCCTGCCCATCAAAACCACCTTCGCCACCATCAAATCCGTACAGGTGGCCTTGCAAAATACCGGCGCGGGCTGGTCGTGGGAATTGATCGACAAGCAAACCACCACCGGCCCACGAATCAAGATTTACGACAACACCGGCACCCTCGCCGATGCCACCATCGACGCAACCATTAAAGGATATTAGCCATGGAATCTAAAATTCCTGAGAGCACGTTGTCCATGGCCGTAGGCATGCTGATGCCCTACCGGCCCGATCTAACGCCGGAACGGTTGCTGGCGGCCATCGACTTTGAGCCGGAGACCGAAGTCGTCGAGAGCCTCTACACCGTTCCGGAAGCGGCCAAGGCATTGAGTCTTTCTGTTCCGACGATCAACCGCATGATGCGAGACGGGCAGTTGCCGAAACGGAAGATTCGCGGTGCTGTCCGGGTTCCTCGCTCTGCAATCGCCGATATTTTGGCAGGGAAGGAAGCGGCGGCATGAGTGAAACGAAAAAGAAAGTTGCCCTCTAAAACAATCCGCTGGCGAATGCCGATCAACTTGACCCAATGGAGCAAAAAGGAAAACACAAACATGAGTGATAAAGCCGCCATCTCTAAATCCGAGTTGCAAGATGTTCTTCGGGGGATGCTTGCCGTCGTGAGCAAATATCAAAGCCGAAAAATCCTGGATATGGATAAAATCGGAACAATGGATGAAGACTCGTTAAAGACAGAAATCAAGCGAGTGCTGAACATGGGTTGTGGCTTATATCTTGACACACGACAGGCCGTTAATTCGCTGCCTATTAAATTCGCGGAAAACTACGCGGGGAAGGCGTTGCTGGATTACGGCCTAGTTGACTCCGTGTTCTTTAATTCGGTACGAGGGGAATACTGGGTTCGCGGTGGTCGTGGGAGCTGGATCATGTGTGATCGTCGCGATCTTGAAACCTATCTCATCGGCAGAGGTGTTCCTGTGGAACCGCTCTCGGAGTTCGGCGGGCGCAATCTGGTTGAGATGATTGCTTTTTGGCTGGCCTATGATTCCAGAGAGGAGCCTCCGGTTGATCCTGATCTGTTGATAATGGCTTGTGGCAACTGCCAGTCGTTTTGCGAAGGAGGAGAGGGGGTAGTTGATGGTTATTGCCGACGAGTCGCGCCCGTTGCATGGCTCAAAGACGAATCAGGTATTGGGGGCGAATCCAAAGACCTTGACAAGGCGGCAATATGGCCAGTTGTTGAATGTGATCATTATTGCGGCCAGTTTTCACCAAAGAAAATCTAACTGATGGATAATCAGTTACAAGTTGCCTTTGAAACCGTCTCCATCTGCAAGCTGGCGGAAGGGCTGGGTATTGAGGGATTGCGGGAAGGCGCCGGGCAAAAGAACCCTTTCCGGCAGGATCGGAAGGCGGGTTCGTTTTCGGTGCAGCGGGACTATTTCAAAGACCATGCGCATGAGGATCATAAAGGCGGGCACATAGCTTTTGTTCAGCTTGCCCGCCCTGGGTGGAGCAAAAAGGAGTGCATCGAATTCATTATCCGTACGGCAGGCATGGAGCCGGAAAAACAGTCTGCTGGACGGGTCAAGGCCGTGGTGCAACAGAAGCGGCACAAGCTCTATAGGGCTCAACGGGAAAAGGCCGAACAACTGCCAAGCCTCTGCATGACCGAGCCGGGGCCGTGGTCGGTTCCTGTGCGCGAACGGTGGACGGATGGGCACGAACACCTCTTGGCGGTTGCGGACAAGCTGGCGGAATCACGGGGCTGGAAAACGAACGTGCTGTGGAAGCTGGCCGGGTTGGGAAAAACCTCCCTTCCGCTTTTGCCTTGGAGCGATGCCAAGGGCAACAAACGCGGCTGGGGCTGGTTGGTGGAAAAGCCGGTCATGAACCCGCGTTCCGCTGGCCGTGCCTTGGAGCTGGTTCCGGTCGGCTACCATACGCGCTATAAGGTTTTCCCGAAGGATGCACCGCCGGAAAAGCGATGGGTTTACACGCCCTATGTTCCGGCCACCACCAACCCGCAAACCGGGCAGCCTAAACGCCTGTCCGATTTCCAGCAGCATCTACTGGCCATGAAAGGCAAGCTGCCCGCCTATCCGTTTGTCCTGGGCAATCTGGATAATCCCCGGCTGGTGGTTGTGCTGGAAGGGCAGTTCGATGCCGCGTCGTTCGCCCTGGCCTTTGGGTGGCTGGAGCATGGATTTCCGCCCGGTGTGTCGGTTGTTGGCTTGCGCGGGGTGCAGTCGCAATCCGTCTTTCTTTCCGCCTATGGTATGTGGCTGCGGAAAAATAAGCCCTTCGTTTGGATCATTGGCGACAACGACGACGCGGGGCGGCTGCTGGACAAACGCGATGCGTCTAACGCCATCGATGTGGAACCTACGTTCCTCGACCGGTTGCGGGCGCAGGGCTGCACCGTCCGCGCCGAACTGATCGGCTATGAAGGTGCAAAGGATTTTAACGATGTATGGCGGATGGCTCCGCCATCGGTTTCGACCATGAACAAATGGGCGGCGCATGTTGGCGTTCCCCTGGAGGTGCTGGGAAATGAGTGACACACCCGCAAAGGAATTCGATCCAACCCAAAACGTGGACTTGGGAAACAATCCGGTCGAAGCCAAGAAAAAGGAAGGCGCTGCCCTGCTCGAAAAACACGGCCTTGCCAACCGCTTCTATTTCGATCCGGGGAACCGGGGTTCCTATTGGCACCGTACGGCGGATGGTGAGTGGATCGGCGAACCATCCCGCGAATTCGAGGAAATGCTCTGCGATGTCTACAACATTTCGACGGGCCGGAACGACAAAGACCAGAGCGGCGCGCGGCTGTCTGAATCAAAGCAGGTTGCCCGCTACGTCAAGAGCTATTGCCGTGTGGACTATGTTGGCCGCTTGGCCGGCCAAGTGGCCGGTTTCCAGAAAAATAATTCCCAGCGGGTGTTGGTCACGCATACCGCCGACATCATGCAACCCGATCCGGAGCAGGCCTGCCCCACATTGCTGGAACTGTTTGAAAACATCTTTGGTGACCGGGACGGTGAGCAATTGAACCAAATCGAACACTTCTTTGCCTGGTGGCAGCATGCCCTGAAAGTCCTGCATTCGCGCCGTGGAGGCAATGGCCAGAACGGGCTGGCCATCGTGTTGGCTGGCGGCACCGGATGCGGCAAGACGCTAACCACAAAGCTTATCCGCGAAACCTTTGGCGGGCGCGAATGCAAGCCGTTTAGTTTTATGATCGGGCTGGAGCGGTTCAACAAGGAATGCAAGGAGTCGGAAGCTTGGATCATCGATGATGAACAGAGCGCCATCGATGCCAAGAGCCGGTCCGCGTTTTCCGCCAGCATCAAGGCCGTGGTGGCCGATCCGGCCTACCGTGTCCGTGCCATCCAGAAAGATGGGGAAGTCCTGGAGTTTTTCCGCCGCTTGGTCATCTGCACCAATCTGGAGGATGATCGGCTCCAGTCGCTGCCATCGATCAAGAATGACATTGCCGATAAGATCAGCCTTTTCCTGTGCCACTCGAAACCGATGCCTATGTCCGCGGACACCAAGGAAGAGCAAGACCTGTTTAGGGATACGCTCTTTGAAGAGTTGCCGGGGTTCGTGAATTGGCTGTTGAACGTCTGGGAGCCGAAAGACAAGAGCGTCCTGGGGGGTCGTTTCGGTGTCCGCCATTACCACCACCCCGATTTATGCCGCGACCTGTTCGAGGTGTCCAAGGATCAAATCCTATGGGATCACATACAGAAAGTGCTGTTCCGCTCGGATGATGAGTTTGCCAACTGGTGGTGGGATGGATCGACAACCAAGCTACGCGAGCTGCTGGTGTCCGATGAGTCGCCACTCTCCAAGGCCGAACGGGGCTATGTCCCGCAATCCAACCATCTTGGCCGCTCCATCTCCACCATTTCCAATCAGTTCCCGGAACAGCTTTGGAAACATCAGGTGGAAGGCAAAGACCGCTGGCTGATCGTGAAGCCGGGCAAGACCGTGGCTGAATACCGCGAGCTTCAGAACGTGAACCGGTCATACAAAACCTAAGCTGCCACACCCTCCAGCCAAGCCCCGCCATGTGGTTCCGTTTTGTTTAACGGGAGCCGCACCCCTGCTATTCATGGATGCAATTTGCCGGATTGGTGTCCAATTAGAAGGGGGTAAAGCTAGTAAAGCTAGTATATTCATACATTACATACGCGCACACACGCGCTATATATGGACGCGCGCGGGCGCGGTATTAGATGCGCGCGCATGCGTATGTGTATGGAGTATTCGTTTTTACCGGCTTTACTACCTTTACCCCCTTTTCGGGATCGGCTGCACGTCTTGCCCTGGAGCTGGCCAGACTGATCCAGATGTTTTAGGTTCTGTGAGAGCTATTGAACGGGGGTAATTCGCGAGCTCGTTGTTTCTTTACGTGTTGATCAGTTCTACCTTCTCAACGTTTTCGTTTAACCCGACCCGTTGAATTTGTTAACCGGGCGTTCAATTAAAGCTGGCCAAGCGAGCGCGAAACCGCATCGCCATTCAAACGGGGGCGCGGTTTTCTATATGGGTGCTTGGTAGTTCGTCCGTCGGCTGCGCCTGAAGCTGTCGGCATGCGGACAAGGGGCGCGGATTTCCTCTGCTGTGCATCGCCCATTCCAATCCGCTCCAATGCCCGCCCACAATTCCGCCAAGCCCAACCCGCCGCAATTCCGGCGGTTGCCGGGGCTGTCTGGAAATCTTCCGCCCGGATCGGCTCCATCTTCATGCGCGTGACGTTTTCAGCTGTGCGAAAAAACGTCACGCTTGGGGGGCTCTGGAAAAATGTTCCCGGAATGTTCCCGACCCAAGGCGGTTTTATTCTAGCTTTATCCAGTTGTATCAAAATCCGCCCAAAAGAAGCGGATTGCAATTACAGCCAATAAAAAAGGGGCTTTCGCATAATACGAAAGCCCCTAAAATGGCGAGGATGACGAGACTCGAACTCGCAACCTCCAGCGTGACAGGCTGGCGCTCTAACCGATTGAGCTACACCCCCGTGAAAGGAGCGCATATAGTATTCATTTCGCCGCATCGCGCAAGTGGATTTTTTTATTTTTTTTTCGATTCGTCCTAACCTGCGCAAAACAAGGGTTTTGGGCCTTGTTTTTTGCCTGTTCGCATTGCGGGGAGAGCGGGGGAACGACCCGCCGCGTTGTTTTTCCATGCCGGGAATTCTAGTATTATATACTAGAATAAAGGGGAGTGAATGACTTCCCTTTTTATTATGGGCATTCTAGAGTCCTCGCCAACTTCAATGCTTGGGAAGGGATGATGGCATGATGAATGCTTTTACTTGCGGCACTCCATAGTGCAAGCATAGTAAGGAAAAATTTCGGACATGGGTTTTTTAGTTAAATACATTATTGTTTTCATGGTCAGTCTCGTGGCCTCCCTGTTGCTGGTGCCCCTGGTTAAAAGGATGGCTCCTGCGCTTGGCATGGTGGACGAGCCGGATGAGCGGCGCATCCATACGATCCCGATTCCCCGATGCGGCGGCATCGCCGTCTTCATCGCCACGCATCTTGCGCTGGTCTTCGTCTTTCTCGGGCCGTGGCGGAACCTGGCCGGTTCTACCCAGCTTAAGGATTGGGGCTTCATCTTTCTTGGCTCCCTGATCCTGTTGCTGGTGGGCATCTTCGACGACCGGTTCGATATGCGCGCCTGGTTCAAGTTGCTGGGGCAGCTGGCGGTTGCCTTGCTCATGTTCTTCGGGGGCTTCACCGTCGAAACCTTTTTGCATCTCGAACTGCCCTACTTCGTCAACATGGGCATAACCCTGTTCTGGTTTGCCCTGCTCATCAATGCCTTCAACCTGATCGATGGCATGGATGGCGCGTGCGCAGGGCTGGGTATGATTGCCAGCGCCGGCCTGGCCGGAATGTTGCTGTCGCTGAACCAACCGACCGATGCGTTGGTGCTCGTTGCCCTCGTGGGCGCATGCCTGGGCTTCCTGCGCTACAACTTTAATCCGGCGTCCGTTTTCCTAGGCGATTGCGGCAGCATGTTCATCGGTTTCATGTTGGCAGCGGTTTCCCTCAAGGCGAACGTAAAGCAATCGATGTTGGTGGCCCTTATTGTCCCGCTGCTGGCCGTGGGCGTTCCCGTGTTCGATGTCATAATGGCCGTTTGGCGCCGTATGGCGCGCAAACTGGTTTCCATGATCACCAAGGACGGCCGTGCCGCCAAGGTATTCGGCCCAGACCTCGACCATATCCACCATAAGCTGATGCGAAGCGGCATGACCCAGCGCAAGGCGGCGATTGCCCTCTATGGAATGGCCATCTTTTTCTGCGTGGTGGCCCTCGGTGCGGCGGCAATGACCTCCAACCGCATGGCGTTGCTGATGATCGGCATGATTGTGGTGCTGCACGTGGTGGTGCGGCAGGTGGCGCAAGTAGAATTATGGACGACCACCCAAGTGGTGCTCCAGGGCGTCAAACGCCCGCGCAGCATGGTGGGCCTGCTCGTGGCCATCGGCTGGGATATTAGCTGTCTGATGCTGGCGACCTACTTCGTTTTCGGGCTCGTGCTTGGCAAGGCCTTTTCCGTCCTGCACCTCACGGTCTGCATCATGATTCCGTTTGCGACGGTCTACTTCTACAATATCTACAAGACGGTGTGGACTCGTTCCCGCGTATCCCAACTCGTTGTTCTCATGCTCCAACTGATGGCCGGTGAAGCGCTGGCGTACGTGGCCTTACTATGGGCCTCCGACCTTACGCCTCTGGAGTTGGTCAAGGGGCTGGTCCTGCACACCATTGTTTCCGGCATTGGCATCGTCGGTGTCCGCGCGGGATTGCGCGCCGTGCGGGACCTCAACGCCTGGCTGCGGTGTTCCACGGCGGCGGAAGGCGATTTGAACACGCTCATTCTTGGGGCCGGGGAAAACGCGATCCTGTATTTGCGCCAGGCCACGTTCGAGGACCAACAGAAAGCCCCGCGCAGGATTGTGGGCCTGGTCGATGACAACCCCTCCCTCTACCACAAGATTGTCTATGGCTATCCAGTCCTGGGTAATTTCAGTGAACTGCAGCGATTGCTCGAAGAGCACGGGATTAACGAAGTCGTGTTCACCCACCACTATAGCGATGAGCTTCGCGCAAGCGTATTGGCACTTCAGTCCAGCCACAAAATACTCATTCGCGACTTTGTGTTCGCCCTGCGCGACCTCGA
Organism: Pontiella desulfatans; assembly: GCF_900890425.1. Classification (NCBI taxonomy): domain Bacteria; kingdom Pseudomonadati; phylum Kiritimatiellota; class Kiritimatiellia; order Kiritimatiellales; family Pontiellaceae; genus Pontiella; species Pontiella desulfatans. The sequence continues at coordinate 17,513 of NZ_CAAHFG010000005.1, forward strand.
CCGGCACGGTATGTGCCATGGCATCGTGAAACCCTATTCCGTGCACGAACTCGATTGTCGCAACAGCTGCTCCAGGATGATCCCGGCTGCGTGTTCGGCCAAAGCGAAAACGGAAAAGGCCGACGAAAGCCGGCCTGTTGAAATGTCCGTTTAACCGCCGGGGTTATTCCCGGATCTGTCCCTTGCCTTCGATGACGAACTTGTAGGTGGTCAGCTCCTCCAGCCCCATCGGGCCGCGTGCGTGCAGCTTATCGGTGCTCACGCCGATTTCCGCGCCCATGCCGAACTCGGCGCCATCTGTAAAGCGAGTCGATGCATTAACGTACACCGTGGCCGAGTCCACTTCGTTCAGGAAGGTGACGGTCGCCTTGTCGTCTTCCGAGACGATGGCGTCGGAATGTCCGGAGCCATAGGTGTTGATGTGCTCGACTGCGGCGTTCACATCGTCCACCACGCGGATCGAAAGGATCAGATCCACATATTCCGTCCTCCAATCCTCTTCCGTGGCCGGAACGGCGGATCCGATCAGCTTGCAGGTCGCTTCGTCTCCACGCATCTCGACATGGCGCTTTTCCAAGATCTCGCCCATCGCCGGCAAGAACTCGGCCGCAATGTCCTTGTGCACCAGTAGGGTCTCCATCGCATTGCAGACGCCCGGGCGCTGGCACTTGGCATTCTCGCTGATGCGCAACGCCATGGAAAGATTGGCCGATGCATCCACATAGGTGTGGCAGACGCCGGTATAATGTTTGATCACCGGCACATGCGCCATCTCCATCACGGCGCGGATCAGCCCCTCGCCGCCGCGCGGGATGATCAGGTCCAGATAAGCCGTCATCTGGCTCATCACCCGCACCGCCTCGCGGTCGGTGGTGGGGATCAGCTGGATGGCGTTGGCCGGCATCCCCTTGGCTTCGCCGCCCTTCTGCATGGCGGACGCGATCGCCAGGTTGGAATGGATCGCTTCCTTTCCGCCACGCAGGATCACGGTATTGGAGGTCTTGAAGCAAAGGGCCGCCGCATCGCAGGTCACATTCGGGCGCGATTCGAAAATAATCCCGATCACGCCGATCGGGACACGGCGCTTGTGGATTTCCAAGCCGTTCGGGCGGTTCCAGGTGCTGATCTCGTGCCCCACCGGATCGTTCAGCACGGCAACGTCGCGCAGTCCCTTGATCATGCTATCGATTCGCGCATCGGTCAGCTCCAGGCGGTCGAGCATGGCCGGCGTCAGCCCGGCGGCCCGGCCGGCTTCCAGGTCCTTCTCGTTTTCCGATTGAATGAAGGCGCGTTGCGCATCCAGCTCCTCGGCCATCGCTTCCAAAATCGCATTTTTCTTGCGCGTGGAGAGCTTGGCCAGCTTGCGGCTGGCCGCCTTCGCGTCGGCCCCGATTTTCAAAACCTGTTCTTCAACGGTCATCTTTGTTTCCTTCCTTAAAGTATCACCATGTTGTCGTGGTGGATCACCTCGCCGGCCTTGCCGGCGGTCTTTTGCCCCTTGAGGATCTCGATTTCATCGCTCGAATATTCAACCAAGCCTCGTGCGATGTGCTCCCCCTCGCGGGACTGCACATCAACCATGGCCCCCACCTTGAAGGAACCTTCCACGGCCTTGATGCCCACCGGTAGCAGGCTCTTGCCTTTAATCATCGCCTCGGCCGCCCCGTCATCAACCACCACGTGCCCCTCGACCCGGTTGAAAAACGCAATCCAACGCTTGCGCTTCGAAATATTGCCTTCCTTCGGGAACAGCAGCGTGCCCTCGTCCTCGCCCTCGAAAATACGGGTCAGCGCACCGGTTTTGCGCCCGTTGGCAATCACCACCGGAATGCCATTTTGCGCCGCAATCTGCGCCGACTTCAGCTTCGAGGCCATCCCCCCCGTCGAAAGCTTGTCCTGCTTGTCGGAAACCAGCGCGAGAATCTCGTCGTCCACCTCTTCAATATAGGAGACCCGCTCGTTGCCGGCATCGCGCAGCCCGTCGGTCGTGCTCAGCAGCACCAGCGCATCGGCATCGATCAGGATCGCCACGAGCGCCGCCAACACGTCGTTGTCGCCAAACTTGATCTCCTCCGTCGAAATCGTGTCGTTTTCATTGATGATCGGCACGATGCCGTGCTCGATCAGGTTCAGCAACGTATTGCGCGCATTCAGGTGGCGTTCGCGATGCTTCAGCGCATCGTGGGTCAGCAGCACCTGCCCAATCCGGCACTTGTTTTGGCTGAACAGCTCGTCATAGACGCTCATCAGGCGGATCTGGCCCACGGCGGCGGCCATCTGCAGATCCGGCATCGCTTTCGGGCGGGTCTTCATGCCCAGCGCATCCAGCCCGGCCCCGACGGCACCCGAAGAAACAAACGCCACCTCGCCCCCGCCGTTCCGCAACGCCGCCAGCTCATCGACCAGCTGCTTCAGTTGCTGTTTATCCGGACGCCCCGAACTCTCCACCAGCACCTTGCTGCCCGCCTTCACCACGATCCGCTTCGCCTTTTTCAGCGATTCCCTATGTATTTTTTGCGCCATAATCCTTCCCGATTGGGTAAAACAGCCCAACGTGCTACCACATCCCCCCATCTTTGTCGAGCAGGGCGATCATCCCCGCCCGACACGTCCGCGCTCACGATCGTGAGCGCGGACGTGTCGGGATTCCGGGAGCCACCGTTCCTGTTCGAGCCATTGGTTGGTGTCGAGGGTGAGTTGCAGTTCCTGGCGGAACTTGAAGCGGGGTTGGGTCTTGAGGATGCGCCGCCCACGCGTGGAGTTGGCGGAGTCCAGTGGCTTGAGGTGCTCCTTATGGCGCATGACGTCGTCGATGGTGCAGCGGTATAGGGTGGTATCGATGTAGCGGTCGATGAGCGCGGCGATCAGGTAGCCGTCTGGATCGGTATCGCCCCAGTGGCGGCAGGACGCGCCGGCTTCGCCCAGGAGGCGGAGCAGGCGGCAGACGGCGGCGTTGGGGTAGCCGCCGGTGTAGATGAGGATGGCCTTTGGGCGTTCGGCGACCAGTTCGTAGAAGGGGGCTGCGTTTTCGGAGGTGATGACGGATTCGTGGCCGGTCCGCAGGCTGATCGCTTCGACGCCTTCGAGGTTGTAGCTGTTGAGGGTGACGGGTTCCCCTGCGATGAAGCGTTCAACGATCCATCGATCCGGCTGGCCGTCGCGAATGAGTTCGAGCGGTGCGAAGAGCGTGACGGTGGTGGTGGCGGGGTTGTCGATGACGCCGAACTGCTGGAGGGCGATCTCGCGGTTGCCGGGCGTATCCTCGGTACCCAGCCGGGCGTTCATTATGCCGCCCAGCAATTTCCGGGGGGTGCCGGAGCGAAGGATCTTGCTATCGTTGAAAAACATCGCCCCCAATTTGGAGAGGGTGGTTGGCTGTTCTTCCCGAAGGAGGAAGATGGCCGTCTCCATCAGCTTCAGCAGAAGTGTTTCCTTTCCCGGATCGCGGGCAAGGAGCCGTTCGATTTCCGGCGCATCCGCCAGCCAATCGTGGATGCGGTCAAGATGCGGGTGCGTGAGGCGCAGGCGGAGGATGGAGGCCGGGGCGGTGTTTGCTTTGGGGGTTGCCCGCTCGATTCCGAGTTCGGTGGCGAGGGCCGAAAGTTGTTCCTCGTTTCGCAGGGCGCCCGGGAGGGTGGCAACGACTTTTCCCTTGGAAAAGGAGACTCCCCCGAAGAGGCGGTCGAGCGCGGCGCGGACGGCGGGGTCTTGGGGTTCGTCGCCGAGGGTCATGCGTTTGGGAAGCGCCGCCCCTCGCGCCCATTTCCTGGCAACGGGTTCAAGATAGTCCCGTAGGCCGGGCGTTTGCTCCAACCGTTGCTTCCACTGCCCGGCGGGGGTCATTCAAGTTCCTCGCCGAAGTGGACGGCTTGCGGTTCATTGGCCTCGGGGTCGAGCAGGTCCTGCTGGGTGCCGCCCTTGGGGTTTTTCCAGTGGAAGTCGTGGAGGTGGATGTTGTAGTCCTTGTCCTTGATGACGAACAGCGAGGTGGAGAAGGGGATTTCCTTCTTCACGCCGTCCTGGTCGGGCGAGGCGACGAAGAGCTGGAGGTTGAGGTCGGAGGCGAAGGCGAGCAGCTGGTCGCGGCGCTGGGCATCGATGCCGTAGAACGCCTCGTCGAACAGCAGCAGCGGCAGCTTGACGGCCGGCACATCGTAGAGGAAGTGGGCGATGGTGAGCACGAGCAGGTAGTTCGGCACGGCCTGCTCGCCGCCGGAGCCGATGCTCTTTTGCTTGCGGTCCATCACGATGCCATCGACCGAGCCGGTCTTGACCTGCAGCTCGAAATGGAACCAGTTGCGGTAGTCGAGCAGCTCGGGCATATCGCCGGGTTCGGTGTTGATGATGGCATCCTGGTGCTCTTCGATGAATTCCTTGAGTTCGCGCGCAGGGTCTTCGGCGGAGAGTTCGGAATAGTTGCGGATGAGGTTGTAGAGCCGCTTGTACTGGTCGAGCGGCTTGGCGTTGAAGGCGTAGCGGTTGTTGCCGAACTCGCGTTCCTTGAGAATCTTGTTGATGCGGCGGCTCATATCCATCAGGCGGCTCACGCGATCGCGCAGGGCGGTGAGCAGATCCTGCATGATGAACTGCTCGAAAAGCTTCCGCGTCTCTTCGGTAATGATTTCCTGCTGCTCGTGGAAGTTGCGCGACAGGTCTTCAAGCACGTGTTCGGCCGACATGCTGCGGTGGTCGACGAGGGTGTTGGCTTGCTTGTCGTAGACGAACCGGAAGGTTTGCCCTTCGGCGCCCGTGGCCAGCCCGCGCAACTCGGTTTCCTTGACGATGGTTTCCTGGAACAGTTCGTTGAATTCGGCTTCGGCCTGCCCCGCATCGGCATAGGCCGCCTTATCCACCAGTTGCGCAACAAAGGTTGCGGCGTCTTCGAACTCCCCGATGGAGTGCAACGCCTGTTCGGCCTCGGCTTGCCTGGCGAGTTCTTCCTGCATGCTCATGACGAGGCCGGAGGCAAAGGCGGCGGCGCGCTTGATCTGGCCTTCGAGCAAGCCGGCGGCCTTGGTATCGTCCTTGAGCAGCTTTTCCTTGCGGGCGAGCTTTTTCTTCATGTCGGCAATGCGCTCTTCGAGATCGTGAAGCCCTTCGCTCTCGATCCGCAGGCGGACATCTTCGAGTTTTTCGTGGGCCGCCGACAAATCCTCCTCCGCCCGGTTGACCTGTTCGTAGGTGCTTTCCGCCTGGATGCGGAGTTGCTCCCCCTCGTGGAAGGCGGCGATGGTGGCGTTGGCCTCGGAGGCAAGCTCCTGGAATTCGAGCGTCGATTTCAGGCCAAGCAATGCGGCGATATGGGCCGTGGTTTTTTGCAAGGCGCCCTCGGCCAGTTTCTTTTCGGAAGAGACGGCCTTGATTTCGGCTTCGATGGCCTTGATTTCGAGCTCCAGCTGCTTGCGGCGCATTTCCGCGCCGATCAACCGGACCGGGTTGCCGTGTACCTTGTGCTGACGGGCGCGGAAGCGCACAAATTCAAAGTCGTCGAGCTTCCTGGTTTCGGGCGCATGGGCCGAGGCCATTTCGCGATGCAGCGCAATCAGGGCGAAGGGATCGGATTTTACCGGATCGAACCAGTGCCGGATCCAGTCGGCCAGTTTGTCGTTGGCGTTCTCCTCCACCACGGCGAGGGTTTGCGCCGGAAACTGGGTGAAGAGCAGGCGCCGTACGGCGTTTTCCTCGTGTTCCCCCGTGAGCCAGGAGCCGAGGATCTCCTCGCCGATCAGCTGCTCCAGAACCGACAGTTCCTTGCGGCCAATCCCATCGCGCGGTTCGAGGCCCATGTAGAGCGGGCGGGCGCCGAACATTTTTTCGGCCAGCTGTTGCCTGGTTTCGGCAAACCCGGCGATGTTGGGTTCCGACTCGCCTTGACGTCGCTTGGTTTCCAGCTGCATTTCGAGGGCGTGGATCTTTTCCGAAAGCGAATCCAGCCGGGCCTGCTGTTCCTGCTTGCTGCCCTGCGCCTGCATCAATTGGTCGTCGGCCTCCTGGCGCACGGCCTGCGCGTCGAGCCGGGCGAGCCGTTGTTCGGGGAAGGGGTCGGATGCGGCGGCATCGAGCACGTTGAGCACCGGCAGCGCCGAGATGGTGAGACCGTCGGCGGCGCGGTGGACGGCGGTGAAGCGCTTGCGGATCGCCTTGATGAGCTGGGTGCGGCGCTTGCCGAGATCCTTGTCGCGTTCGGCCTGCCGGGCGGAAAGGTTTTCCCATTCGAGCTGGAGGACTTCGAGGTCGGAGGTGGCGCGCCGTACTTCGTGCTCCAGCTGCTGCTGGTGCTTCACCAGGCCCTCCCGGTCCTTGTTGCTGAATTCGTGGATGCGTTCGCGCAGCGCCTCGAGGTCGAGCTCGGTTTTGCGGATGGCGGCCTCCAGCCCCTGGAGCCGGTTTTTCTCGGCTTCGGTTTCCTCGACCAGGTTGGCGTGCTCCGTGTGGAGCTGCTTTTGCCGGAGGTCGTGGCCGAGCCAGCGCAGGGCGCCTTGCCGGCCGCGAAGGTTGCCAACGGAGCCGCGCAGCGAGGTGAGTTCGGTCAGGAAGGCGAGGCGCTCCTGCATGCGGTCCAGATCCTGCCGGCTGATGTCGAGCGTCTTGAGGTGGTCGATCACCTTCTCGAAGACATCGGGATCGGGCTCCTGCAGGAGCTCGCGGAAGAGCTGGTGGTAGTCGGCGGTGCGCGAGACGATCTCGCGGTAGGCCTTGCCGGTGGAGAGGAATTTGCAGACCTCGGCATAGGTTGCGTGGTCGCCGAAGAGGCGTGCGGCGAGGTCGCGGCGGTAGCCGCCGATCTGGCCATAGAAGCCCTTGCCCCCGAGCGCGGCCTTCATTTCGCGCCGGTTGCGCGGGCGCGTGCCCTTGAGTTCCTCGATCAGGAAGGGGATCTCCTCCAGCGTACCGGAGCGGATGATGCCCCAGCGCTGTATGGCCTCGTCCATGCTGGTGCAGGAGAGCCCCATGGCGAGCACGAGCGGGTTGCCGCGGGTGTCTTCGAGTTCGATGGCGGCATAGCTGACTTCGCCCGCCGGGTTCAATACGCCCGGCCCGGTGTTGTAGCGCATCACGATGCCCTGCACACGCCGGCCGCTATCCTTGCGGCTGCCGGCGACGCGCGCGGCGGAGTTGAACTCCATCGATTGCCCGGCGGTGATGACATAGTGGACGGCGTCGAGCACGGTGGTCTTGCCGGAGCCGTTGTCGCCGAGCAGGAACAGGTGGCCGCCGTTCTCCACCTTGATGGTTTCGTTGGTGAAGTTGTGGAAGTTGATCATCCGAATCTTGCGGATGCGGAAGCTGTGTTTTGTTGGGGGCATGGTTATGCGTCCTCCTCTGCTTCGGCAACGGGGCCGGATGCTTCCTCGATGTGGTCCACGGGGCGCGAGAGGCGGGCGACGTTGTAGTGGTAGAGGGCCGGAAGGGCCTCGTAGATGGTGTCGTCGTCGCCGATCGGTTCGTCCTTGGGCGGCGGGATTTTCTTGAGGAAGCGGTGTTTTTCGAGCTGCGGCATGATGGGGCGGACGATCCGCGCGCGCACGGCTTCCTCGGCATAGTCGGCCTTGCTGTGCGGATAGAGCTCGTGGAAGCGCTGGACGATGTAGAGCAGCAGTTCGCCAAACTTGAAGCGCAGGTTTTCGTGGTCGTCCACCGTAATGGATTCGACCTCCAGCTGGTGTTCGAAGAATTCGAGCAGGAGCATGAAGGCAATGCACTCGTCGCGCTTGGAAAAGTTGAAGAGTTCGCGGTTGGCGGGGGTGATGGCCTCGTTGTGCCACAGGGGCTTGTAGACGCGCGCGCATTTGGAATCGATGATGAGCTCCCAGCCGAAGTGGTCGGCGAAGAAGCGGGCGAACTCGTGCTTGTGGCGGGCGAGGAAGCGGAAGGCGTCGTCGTTGTCCTGGGGGTAGAAATAGGGGCTTTCAAGCAGGATGTTGAGCACGGGCTGCACGCGGTCGCGGTAGCGTTCGAGCAGGTCGGCCATCGAGTTCGGCCGCTGGAAATCAGTGTCCATTGTCTTGTTCCTTGTTGGCCTTGGAGACCATCAGTTCCTTGAATTCAAGCAGCCTCTCGTCGATTTCGACGCCGGCCGGCGTGGCGGTGGTTTCGAGTTTGAGATCCACCTTGGCGAGGTTGCGGCCATTGCCGAGCAGGCCGTTGCGGGCGAGTTCGATCAGCGAGGCCTGGTCGGAAAAACCGGTGTAGCCGCCCTGGGAGAGGGCGGCCGGGAGTTCGGCATGGGTGGCCTCGATCCATCTTCGCAAGCGGTGGATCTTTTCGTCGTTGAGGGAGCGGATGGAGGAGGCATCGCCCTTGGGCTTGGGCTTGAGGTAGCCGATCGGCGCCTGCCGGACCGTGTGCTGCTCCTGCCGCGGCTGGGGTGGGTCGGCCTTTTCGGCGGCATCCCAATAGTGCATGTCCGCCACCATGCGGGCCGGGGCGATGAGCTGGTTGATGAACCCCGCAAAGCCGTGTTCGCCGGAACATGCGGCCATCTCGGCAATGCGGTCGCGCAGGTCTTCCATGCGGTGGCTCTTGCGTTCGAGCTCGCGCAGGTGGGTGTAGAGCTTGCGCCAGACGCTTTGCGCCGAGGCGCGGATGCGCGCGCAGAGCTGGTCGAGCTGCCCGCCGAGTTCGTAGAAGCGGATGAGCCGGTCGATTTCCTGGCGGGCATCCGGAATGGTGCGGCCCCGCATCAGCATGGAGGAGTGCTTGATCTCGTCCTCCATCAGCGTTTTGCAGAGTTCCCACTTGGGCTTGAAGCGCGGGGAGGCGAGGTTTTCGAGCTCGGGCACGATTTCGCGGCGCAGGATTTGGATGCGGTTGATATAGTTTTCGAGGAAGTGTTGGAGCTCGTTCAGGATGGCCTGCGCGGTGGCAATGTCGTAGCGCTCCAGCGTGAAGGCCACCAGCCGCGTGTTGAAGTCGGCCAGCGAATGGTTGATGTCGAGCGCAAGGTGCCCGATGCGGGAGAGCTGGTAGGTGGCCGTGCGCGCCTTGTCGGGATCGGGCTTGGTTTTCTGGATCTTGTTGAGTGTGCGCTGGAGTTCGCGCACGCCGCCGGCGGCCTCTTCGAGCAGGTTGCGGGTGTCCGCGCCCTCGGGTTCGATGGCGGCGCGCAATTGGTCTTCGAGCCATTGCAGGAACGAAAGCGCCGGGTTGGAGATGCGGTAGCGGAACTTGCGGCGGCGCGTGTCCTTATAGCCCCGCAGCCGCTCCCGCTCGATGCGTTGGGTAACCAGCTCCCATTTTTCGAGCTGCCGCATATCCTGGTTGAAGGCGTTCGCATCGTAGCCGTCGTCGGCCTCCACCTGTTGGGCGGGCAGGACAAACTGGAAAATATCCTCGTGCAGCGGCTCCAACTCGTGGCTGCGCCGGAACAGCAGCAGGCCATAGAGGATGTTCAGGTAGAACGCCGACCGCTCCGCGCCGATCAGATGGCCGAGATTCGGATTCTGATGCCGCAGCAATAGCGTCCCCGCATCCGCCGGCAATTGCCTCGGATTGCTTTCCTGTAGAAGCCGCCTGGCCTCGCTTTCCTCTTCCGCACTCATGGCAAACCAATCTACAGATCCTGCAACGCGGATTCCATCGTCTTTTGCAAGGAACCGTCAAGCACGTCCGCGCTCACGATCGTGAGCACGGACGTGTTGGCTAAAGGAGGGAGGCGGTGGCTTGGACGAGCTGGTTGTGTTTTGCGAAGGCCTCCTTGCCGCAGTAGCCGGCAGGGTGGAGCTCTTCGGGCAGCAGCGGGTCGAGCGCCATGGCCTGGGAGTAGGCGAGGTTATCCATCCGAAGCAGCTGCACGAGTTCCGCCTCGCCGCCGGCATGGCTCCCGAGTTTTTCCAGGTTGCGGTCGACGAACCGGATGTATTCGCCCTGCAGGGCTTCGAGTTGGTCGAAGTTCCAGGCATGCCGGACCACCGATTGGGCGCCGTGGCCAAGAACGGTTTGTGCCTCGAACAGGAAGGCCACGCTATCCACGGCGGCCGCGCGTTCGAGGTCGTCGTATTCAGGGCGCACGTCCCGCGGCGTGACCCACACGCTTTTCTGGAGACAGCCGAAGTGCCTCTGTTTCAGGAAGGACCGAAGGTGGTCGCGGTAGGCGCGTTCCCGCTCGGGGACGTCGAACATGAGCACATACCAACGCTTGTTCCATCTCGTTTCCCAGAATTCACGGGGGCGGTAATAGTCCGGGATGGCCGCCTTCCCGTCGTCGGTCAGCCTTAGGCTTGGCAGCGAGCCGTCGCGGTGCAGATGGGCAACGAGCCCGCTCTTCTTGAGACGGGCGACAGAGGAGTGGTAGGCGCGTTGGTTGGGGTAGCAGTGGCCGTAGAGATCGCTGGCTCCGCGCGAAAGGAAGAACGCGGCGGTTTCTGAAAGCAGGATGATGAGCTCATCCCTTGTCCGCCGGCGAATCACCGGCAACGAAACGTCGGGGTGGTGGAAGGTGTCCCAATTCATGCGCGGAAAATAGCACGTGGTTTTCCGGATGTCACGCCTGTGCTCACGATCGTGAGCGCAGGCGTGACGGGAGTTGTGCGGAATTGGATTTTCATCGGGGAGGTTTCCGGTAGGGTGTTGGGGATGAGGATTACAAGTGGACTATTGAGGAACCGGCGGTTCAATGTGCCGGAGAGCGAGGTGCGGCCGACGATGGAGTCGGTGCGCGAGGCGGTGTTTTCTTCGCTGGGCGGAAGCTGCGCGGGGTTGAAGGTGCTGGATTTGTTTGCCGGATCGGGGGCGCTGGGCCTGGAGGCCTGGAGCCGGGGTGCGGCGTCGGTCACCTTTGTGGAGCAGCATCCGCAGGTCTTCCGCAATCTACAGGCGAACATTGAGTCGCTGGAGGATGAGGGGCTGGGGCCGACCAAGTGCTTCAAGGGCGATGCCGTCCGGTGGCTGGAACGGGCGGGGGGGCCCTATGACCTAATCCTGGCCGATCCGCCCTACGATCTGCCGGATGCCATGGCCAACACCTTGGAGGGGATTGCAAGGCATTCGGTTTTGACAGGGGACGGAATCCTGGTGTACGAGATGCGTTCGAAGGGCGATCCGGTTGTTTCCTCCCATTGGAACATTGTGCGCGACAAGCGTTATGGGAAAACACGCGTCCTCATAATGAAACTGAATAAGGATGCAGAATGAACGAAGCCGCCGTATGTGCCGGAACTTTCGATCCCATCACCATGGGACACCTCGACGTAATCGAGCGCGCGGCGCGTGTTTTCCCGCGCGTGGTGGTCGGGGTGGCGACCAATCCCGGCAAGAACCCGCTGTTCGGCCTGGAAGAGCGCATCGAGTTGGTGAAGCAATCGACCGCCCACCTTGCCGGAATTGAAATCGATAGCTTCAGCGGGTTGCTGGTTGATTTCGCCGAATCCAAGGATGTTAAGGTGATTGTCCGCGGCCTGCGTGCCTTTTCGGATTTCGAGTATGAATTCCAGATGGCGCTCACCAACCGGAAGCTCAGGCCGAAACTGGAGACCGTTTTCCTGATGCCGAAGCAGGACTATTCCTACGTCAGTTCCAGCAACGTCCGCGAAGTGGCCCAGCTGGGCGGCGACACGTCGTTGTTCGTGCCGCCGCCGGTGCAGGCCGCGCTGAAGGCGCGCTTCAGCGCAGGCTGAGCGAAACCAGCCGCTTCACGCCTGCGCCAACCACGAACAGGATGCAGGCGATGATGCAGATGGTTTGGTTGGTGGGCAGGTCGTAGTTGAATGAAACGACCATTCCGAGGAACGTGGCCAGCATCCCGAGCAACGGGGCGAGAGCCAGCACCACCTTGATGCGCTTGCTCAGCACCAGCGCCGTGGCCGGGCATACGACGAGATAGCAGAACACCAGCAGCGCGCCGGCAATCTGCGACGTGGCGGAAATCACCGCGCCGAGCATCAGGAAAAACAGCGTTTCCCAAATCCATGTCCTGATGCCGAGCACCTTGGCCGCCTCGCGGTCGAGGAAACTGTAGAGGGAGGGGCGCAGGAACAGCAGGAATCCCGCCAGCGCGGGAACCAGTACCGCGAAGAGGATGGCCAGCTCTTTTTTGGAGGCGAGGATCAGGTCGCCATACAGCACCGCGTTGACCTCCATCAGTCCGGTGCCGCTTTTCGAAACCAGCAGCACCGCAAGCGCCGAGGCGGCGATGAAGATGATGCCCATCAGCGTGTCGCGCGGGATGCGCTGGTTGTCGAACGGGATGGCGAGCGCGCCGACGGCCGCAAGCACCAGCGCCAGCGAGCCGGCAAAAGGCGGGATGCCCAGCAGGAACGCGGCGGCCACGCCGCAGGTCGCCACCTCCGAAAGCGTGATGCCAATGAACACCGCGCGCTTGAGGATCACGAACACGCCGAGCATGGCGCAGACGGCGGAAATAAGCAGGCCGGCGCGCAGCGCTTCGGGAAACTGGCAGTAGAGGCATTGCATGGCGTCATGCATTGTCGCCACCTCCTTTGCCGGTCGAAACGATCTCCGCGTTGCCGCGCTGGATGCGGCACATGGTGTGGGTGAACCGCTCCACCAACTCGCGGTTGTGGTGAACCATCAAGACCGTGATGCCGCGCTGCGCGTTGAGTTCGACCAGGTGGCTGAGCACTTCGTTTTCGGATTGTTCATCGAGTTCGGAGGTCGGTTCGTCCATGACGATAACCTCCGAACCGCTAACGAGCGCCCGCGCGATCAGCGTCTTCTGCTTCATGCCGCCCGACAGTTCCCGGAAGTTTTTTTTCGCGTGTTCCGCGAGGCCGAGCTGTTCGAGCGCGGCGGCGGAAGCGTTGCGCTGCTCCTCGTCGAGGCGGCGGAAGCGCCGCCGCCGTGGATAGAGCCCCATCTCGACAATCTGGCGGACGGACACGGGGTAGAGCGGATCGATCACCTTATGTTGCGGGACATAGCCGGCCGGCGCCCGGTCGAACGGGGTTTCAATCAGCCCCCGCCGTAGCGGAACCAATCCCAGGATGGCGCGCAGCAGGGTGGTCTTGCCCGAACCGTTGCAACCGATGAAGGGCAGGAATGCGCCGCGCGGGATCTCGAGGTTGACGTTGTGCAGCACCTCCTGCCGGCCATAGGCCACGCAAACATCCTTGCAAACAATGATCGATCCACCCATGGCTATTCCCCGGCCAGCCGTTGCACGATCAGGTCGATCAGCGAGAAATAGTCCGTCGCCGCCGGATCGCCGCCGGTGGAGGTTGGCGCCACGACCACGCGCGCACCGGTCTTTTCAGCCACGCGGTCGGCGGCCTTTGTGCTGTACCACGGCTCCTGCAGGATGACGCCGATCTTTTCCGCCTGCACCGTTTGCACCACGCGGGTGAGGTGGGTCGGGCTAGGCGGAATGCCCGGCTTTGGCTCCAGCTCGATCGCGATCCGGATACCGAATCGGTGGCAGAAGTAGATCCAGCTCTTGTGGTAGGTCACGACCGGCTTGCCGAGGAATGGTTCCATTTTTGCCTTCCAGTCTTCCATGCGGCGGTCGACCTCCTGCTGGAAGCGCACCGCATTGGCCTTGTAGGCCTCCTCGTTCTTCGGGTCGAGCCGGGCGAGGCGCGCGGCAATGTCGGCGGCGACATGCTTTGCGTTCTCGGGATCGATCAGATAGTGCGGGTTGCCTTGCGCATGCACGTCGCCCATGGCGCGCGAAAGCATGCTCGCCTCCGGAACCTCCAGCTTGTGGATGTGCGCCGAGGCGTCGAGGTGCCCGGGTTGCCCGGGGCGGATCCCGCGGTTGCGCGACCCGTCGATCACCGGCATTTCCCAACCGACCTCCAGTTCCATGCCGGTGCGGATCCACAGGTCGGCGCCGCGCGCCATCATCACATATTTCGGCCGCGCCTGCAGGTGGTGGGGATCCTGCTTCCCGGTGCAGATCGAATCGACCTTCGCCAGGTCGCCCGTAATTTCGCGGGCGATGGAAGCGAGGTCGGCGGTGGTTGCAACCACCTTCAACTGGCCGGCGAACGCGGTGGTTGAAAGCGTGAGCATCAGTAGGGGGAACCGTGTTTTCTTAAACATGGCATGCCTCCTAGAAGTTGTGGGCGCCGTGGGCGCCGATGGAGAACGTCAGCTGAACATAGGCTTCCCAAACATTCTCAATCCCTTCGTCGCCGAGATCGTAGTCCCCATTGTTCACCTGGAAGCGAATCTGGGAGAATTCCGAAGGGCGGAAGTCAAGCATGGCCGATGCGCGCCAGCTTTCGCCGAACTTTTCTTTTGCTTCTCCCGGTTCCTGTTCTTCGTTCGTCAGGCCCACCTGTTCCCATCGGAGACCACCCCGCCAGCGGGGCAGGATTCCATAGGTTCCCTGCAGATAATAGCCATCTTGCGCACCGGTCAAAGCGCCCGTTCCATTTTGAAGGTCGAGATCCTTGTTGCGATAGAAATATTCGGCCTGAACGATGGCATCGCCCTGCCCGTAGGGCTTGCCGGAATCAAACTTGTAGACGGCATCGGCACCGGCAAACCAGTTGACGCCATCGAAGTAGTTTGTTCCTCCGCCTTCTTCATGGATTTCCTGCTGGCTGCCGGACGCCCCGAACAGACCAAGCTGGAGTTCACTCTTTTCAAATTGGAACGGAGCGAGTTTCACCCAGCCCACGCCCAGGTTCGGGCCATCATTGTCCGGCAGTTCTTCGGCGTCTTCCTGAACATACATGTTTTCATTGTCGCCCTGGAAGACCTCTGCACCGAACAGCAGGAAAACCGGGGTCGGTGCGAGCCAGCTCAACTGGACGCCTTTGTCGTTCAGGCCGTGCGAGCCGAGGGAGAGCTCATGGATCAGCGGTTGGTCACTGAAGTCCCATTCGTGCGAATGCTGAGCGTTGATGTAGCCAAAATCACTGTAGAACTTACCGGCCTTCGCCTGGAAGCCCCACGGCAACCCGGTGGTTTCCCCCCAGGCCTCTTCAATCTCGGCACCATCTTCCGAAACGGCAACGTTGGCCATTGCCTTAAAGTAGTTATCCACTTCGGCAGAGAAGGTCAGCTCGATATGGTTCAGGTTGAAGCCATTTTCCTTGCCACCATGTTCGTGGTCGTGCTCGTCGGCGTGTCCATGGCCACCAAAGCCGGGCATCTCTCCCTTCATGTGGGAGAGGCCCTCTTCGGAATCCTCGTAGTAGTAAAACATGTCGACGATGGCCGAAACGGCCGGATTGAATGCGCTAAGCGCACTGGTGGAATCATTTCTTGTGGGTACAGTGGTCTCCGCCTCTTCTTGGGCGGATGCGTTAAAAGCCAGTAAAGTACCCGCCAATACGATGGCGGTTGAATGGGGATATTTCATTTTTTCTCCGTTGTTGAATATAGGTCTGTATGATCCTGCCGAGGCAGGGGGGTAGCGTTGGGGCTAAACAGACCTAAACGGAGGGGCGCGCGCCTGGTGCGGCTGTGAAACTTGCGCGCTATAGGAAGTGGGGGTGGCTTTCCAACCCTCGGAAAAGACGTGAAGTGCTTTCGGAACAAGTAAGACCCGGGGAAGTTCGGCCTGGACAACGGCCAGATTACAAAGGCCGCAATCGTCGTGTTCATCCGAATCATCGGCCGGCGTTTCGTGGTGTCCGCAACCCGACGCGCAGGTGGTAGCCTCGCTGACGTCTGCATGCAAGGGCATATGCATCCATGGCAGCAAGACCATCAGTAGCAGATAGAGCAGGCTTAAAAATGTGCGGATTGATTTCACGCCGCGAAACAAACAGGATTCCCCGCGAGAGGTCAAGTTCGTTGGATACTGAAATGGTACTATTTGAGGTGGGAATTAACCGAAAAACCCGGTTGCTTTCCGAAAACGAAGTGTGTAGCTTTCCCGACTCGTTCCATTTAGGAGAGGTGTCTGAGTGGTTTAAGGAGCGCGCTTGGAAAGCGCGTGTGCGGGTAACTGTACCGGGGGTTCGAATCCCCCCCTCTCCGCCATTAAGTTGGGAACGAAACAAATCAAGCGAGCGTAGCTCAGTGGTAGAGCTTCACCTTGCCAAGGTGAATGTCGAGAGTTCGAATCTCTTCGCTCGCTCCATTCTAAACCCGTTCCGGTTCCGGAGCGGGTTTTTCTTTTGGTTGTTTCGGGAAACCTTCTGCGGTAGCGTGGGTGTTCCATGTAGGAGCGAAGCATGTCGAAAGTCAGCCTGAAGAACGTCTATAAGATCTATGCCGATGATGTGGCGGTGGTCAACGATTTCAATCTTGAGATCGAGGACGGCGAGTTTCTGGTGCTGGTGGGCCCGTCGGGTTGCGGCAAGTCCACGACCTTGCGCATGGTGGCCGGCCTGGAGGAAATCTCGAAGGGCGACGTGAGGATCGGGAACCGGCTGGTGAACGATGTGCCGCCGAAGGACCGCGACATTGCCATGGTCTTCCAGAACTATGCGCTCTATCCCCACATGAGCGTGCGCGACAACATGGCCTTCGGGCTCAAGCTGCGGAAGATCAAGAAGAACGAGATCAACCGGCGCGTCGAAGAGGCCGCCCGCATCCTGGGGCTGGAGGACTATCTCCACCGCAAGCCGAAGGCGCTCTCGGGGGGGCAGCGCCAGCGCGTGGCCATGGGCCGCGCGATTGTCCGCGAACCCGCCGTCTTCCTGTTCGATGAACCGCTTTCGAACCTCGATGCGAAGATGCGCGTCGAAATGCGCAAGGAAATCCTGCAACTGCATAAGCGCGTTGCAACGACCATGATCTATGTCACGCACGACCAGATCGAGGCCATGACACTCGGCGACCGCATCTGCATCATGCGCGACGGGGTGATTGAGCAGGTCGGCCGGCCGACGGCGGTTTTCGACTCGCCGGCGTCGCTGTTTGTTGCCCGGTTCATCGGCACGCCGCCCATGAACATCCTGGCAGGTGTGCTGGTCGAGGAAGGCGGGCGGATCTGGTTCGATGGCCAGACGGTCAGGGCGCCGGTCGCCGAACGGCAATATGGCCAGGTGCGCGGCCACCTTGGCAAGCAGGTGTGCCTGGGGCTGCGGCCCAAGGCGTTCTGGACCGCGGCCGATCGGCCAGATGCCGAAACCTTTTTTACGGGCGACGTGGAGGTTTCCGAGCTGTTGGGGGAAGAAACCCTGGTGCATCTTACCAGCGGCGAACACCGGTTCACCGTGAGCCTCGATCCGCATCATACCTCGTCGCTGGGCGACGCCTTCACCGTGGTGCCCGACATGGAGCGGGCCCACATCTTCGATGCGGAGACGGAACAAAACCTCACCATGACCCATAGTTAGCCGGGCTACTTTTTCTTTTTACCCTTCGTGCGGGCCTGTGTTTCCTTTTCGGCCCAGGGGACGTGGCGGTCGAAGATGGTGCCGTAGGGTTGGTAGTTGTGGTAGGGCACGGCCTCGGCTTTCCAGTGGGCCAGCCGGGCATCGTAGGTCTTGCGCAGGGTTTCCAGCGCCTGTCGGTATTCGGGGTTTCCGGCCTGGTTGACCAGCTCGAGCGGATCCTTGCCGAGGTGGTAGAGTTCCTCGGTGACTTCGAAGCCCTCGGCGGCATAGCCCCAGTGGATGTATTTCATCTCCTTGGTAACCACGGCCAACGCGTGGGTTGCCGGCTTGCCCCAGACATTGATGAGCGAGAGGGCATCGTGGATGTCGCCCTTGGGGTTGGCATATAGCTCGGTCAGGTCGCCGCCATCCATGTTGGCGGGAGCCGGCAAACCGGCGAGCTTGAGGATGGTGGGGGCGAAGTCGATGTTGCCGGTGAGGCCTTTAGAGCGCAGCTTCTTGCCGGAGTTGGGGTGGCGGGGATCGAACATGATCATGGGAACACGCGAGCTCTCTTCGTAGGGCAGCACCTTGGAGCCGTAGCCGTGGGAGCCGCAGAAAAAGCCGTTGTCGGAGGTGTAGATGATGACGGTGTTTCCGGCCACGCCGTGTTCCTCCAGCGCCTGGCGGATCATGCCGACGGCGACATCGATGGCATGGATCTGCTGGTGGTAGGTGGCCATCACCTCGTCATACTGGTCGGAATAGTTCCAGGAATGGAAGCGCTCGTACTGCCGGTCATGCTGGCTTTGCCGGGAAAAATGTTCCCCGTTTTCGCGGCCGTAGTTGGCGGGCTTCGTGAAGGTTTTTCCGGCATAGACGTCGTCGAACCGCGGATCGGGGGAGGCGGGTTTGTGCGGTGCCTTGAAGCTGATCGAGAGGCTGAAGGGCTTGCCGGCCTTGGCGGCATCGCGGATGAAGTCGCGCCCGAACGCGCCGTAGGAGAGGGTGGAGTGGGGATATTCCCCGGCGTAGGCCGCCATCGATTTGTTCTTCGCGGTTTCATAGTTGGTCTGGCCGGGGCCGCCGCCCCATCGGTCAAAATCGGGTGCCGGCAGGGGCAGGCGCTTCCCCTCGGGGCCATCCTTGAGATCGAAGCCGAATTTGCCGGCGAAGGCGGTCATGTAGCCGGCCTCGCGCAGTAGCATGGGGTAGGATTTTTGCCACGTTTCCTTCAGCATGTCGCCGTGCGAGAAGTTGCAGCCGGTCTTGTATTCATACATGCCGGTCATCACGGTGGCGCGCGAGGCCATGCAGATGGCGGTGGTGTCGTAGTGGTTGTCGAAGGCGATCCCGTCGGAGGCCAGCTGGTCGATGTTCGGCGTCTGCACATCGGGATTGCCGTAGCAACCGAGGGTGTAGGTGCTCTGGTCGTCCGCCATGAGGAAAATGATGTTGGGCCGTTTTTCGGCCTGCGAAACAAGAACGGCGGCAAGTGCCAGCCCGATGGCGATGGTTGGTGCGGTTTTCACTTACGTCCCCCTGGTTAAAGGATTGTTATAATTAAACGACGTCCCTGCGGGAAAAACAGGGACAGCCGGCATTGCCCGGTGTCCAGCATGGCTGGGTTGGCGCGTCTACCCAATGGATACCGCACCGTAAATTGAACAGGGGAAAAGATGCTCAGACGATGTTTTTTGGCGGCCGCTGCGGCGGTATCGGTTTTGGGGGCGCGGGCCGAGGCCGACCGGCAACCCAACATTATTCTCATGATGGCCGACGACCTTGGCTATGGCGACACCGGCTTCAACGGCAACACCATCATCAAAACGCCGAACCTCGACCAGATGGCGAGGGACGGCGTTAAGCTAACCCATTTCTACGCCGGCAACTCGGTCTGCTCGCCGACGCGCGGCACGTGCCTGACCGGGCGGCACCATCACCGTTTCGGCATCTGGACGGCCAATGCCGGGCATTTGCCGAAACAGGAAATCACCCTGGCCAGCATGCTCAAAAGCAAGGGCTACACCACCGGCCACTTCGGCAAGTGGCACCTCGGCACCCTCGACAAAGTGGTTTCCTCCAAGGGGACGGGCCGCAAGCCGGTCGAAAACTTTGCGCCGCCGTGGCAGCGCGACTATGATCGCTCGTTCGTAACTGAATCGGCCGTCAATACCTGGAATCCGGGAAGCGGCAACCGCTCGAAGAACAATCCGTTCTACGACGATGGCAAGGCGCTGGCCCCGGACGATCCCCGTCTGGCCGGCGGCGCGGCACGCGTGGTGGTCGACCAAGCCGTGCCGTTCATGGAAAAGGCCGTGGCCGAAGGCAAGCCGTTCCTTTCCGTCGTGTGGTTCCACGCGCCGCACGAGGATATCGAGGCGGGGCCGGACTATCTGGACATGTATGAAGGCCACGGCGAGGGGGCACACTACTACGGCTGCATCACCGAACTCGACGAGCAGGTCGGCCGCATTCGCCAGACGCTCGAAAAACTCGGCGTGGCCGAAAACACCCTGCTCTTTTTCTGCTCCGACAACGGGCCCGAAGGCGCCGCCCCCAAGGGCCGGCGCCAAGGCGTGACCAACGGACTGCGCGGCCGCAAGCGGGCGCTCTACGACGGCGGGGTGCGTGTGCCGGCCTTGGCCGCCTGGCCGGGAAAAATCCAGCCGGGGTCCGTGGTGGGATCGCCGCTCTCCACGCTGGACTATTTCCCGACGGTCAAGAATCTCGTCGGCTACCAAATGCCCGATGCGCGCCCGATCGACGGGCAGGACATCTTGGGGATCCTCACCGGCAAGACCCCCGAACGTGAAACCGGTATTCCCTTTGTGCGCGGCAACGAAGCCTCGCTGGTCAAGGATGGCTTTAAGCTGAAGATGCCCGGGAGCGAGCTCTACGACCTCTCCAAGGATTGGGCCGAGGAAAACAATGTGGCCGCCGCCCACCCGGAGCGGATGGAGCGCATGCGGAAGGAGCTCGACGGCATGCTGGCCAGCTTCCGCAAGAGCCATGCCGGCGCCGACTACAACGATCCGTCGTACAAGCCGGGCGATCCCTGGAAGGGGCCCGGCGCCACCACGCCCAAGGCCGGAAAAAAGAAGAACAAGTAGCCGATCCGCCTATTCCGCCTGCTCCAGCAACCTCAGGCCATCGCCTATGGCGAGTGCGCAAACCGCCATGCCGGAATGGATGCGCCCACCCATGGTTTATTGGGGTTTGCGGAAGCCTTTTTGCCAGAACCAGATGGTTTCCTTCGACTTGATTTCGTCGTGGGGGTCGGAGCCGAACGATCTGTTGGAGGGCTGCGCACCACGATGCTCCGTTTGTTTGATGACGGTGCGCTGGACGCAACCGCTGGAAAGGACGGTGGCGGCGGCAAGGCTGAAAAGAATGATGGATGCTTTCATGGACGTTCTCCTAATGTGAACGGTGGATTATTCAACGGTTTTGCCTTTCCCCTCAAGCACATTGGAGAGGAATTCCTTCACCTGGGAGCTGGGAACCGTGAACCCGATGCCCTGGCTGTCGGCAATCTGGGCCGTGTTGACGCCAACGCACGCCCCGGTGAGCGTGATGAGCGGGCCGCCCGATGAGCCGGGATTGATGGCGGTGTCGGTCTGCAGATAGCGGACATAGCGGCCGGCCGGATCCTTTTCCTCGAACAGGCTGCGGCCGGTATGGCTGATGATCCCCGCCGTGACCGTATGGCCGAAGCCGAGGGGGTTGCCCACGGCAATCACATGGTCGCCGCCCCGGATGGCGTTGGAGTCGCCGATCGGAATAAAGGCGAAGGGAATCTGGTTGGGCGATTCGATCTTGAGCAGGGCGAGGTCGTAGACCGGGTCGGAGGCCACGAGCCGGGCGATATAGTCGGTGCCGTTGTAGGTCATTATGCGGATATCGGTGGCGTTGCGGATGACGTGTTCGTTGGAAAGCACGTAGCCGCTGGGATGGATGAAGAATCCCGAACCGAGGCCAATGCCCGGCAACGAGGCCCGAATGCCGGTGAACGAAAACTTGATCGGGATCAGCCGCACCTTGACCGGGGTTGCGGTGCGGACATAGATGCTGACCACGGCGGGATCGGCCACGGCGGCCACGTGCTGGATGGTGCGCGAGCGCAGGGGGATGTCCGCCACGGTCTGTGGGCTGTCGACGTAGAGGTTGAGCGGTTTGGCGCCTTTCAATTGCTGCGCGGGGGAGAAGAGTTGTACGGGGGTGTCGGGCTTGTTCTTTTCCTCGTCCAGCGACACGCAGCCGGTCAGGGCCAGGCAACCAAACAGGGCCAGAAGGGGAAATCTTTTTTTCATGGCAAACCTCTCTTGTTAAAGACGTTGATTTTCCAGACTGTGGAAAAAATGGAAAGCCAATTTTCAAACGGGTCTGATTCGTCTATCTTTCGGCCCAATGGAAGATTCTAGGAACCAGCTGGATTTTAACTTTGTGTCGGACGACCTGCTCGAATTCCCGCGCGATTTGGGCGAGGAGGGCTGGTTTCAGTTCCATTCCGAGCAAAAGGTCGCCGTCCAGCGGGTGGAGGATAAGTTCGGCATCGTGCTCAACCGCCGCGTACGCCTGCGGTTGCGGGGGTGTGAAGAGGAGTTCGAGGGCAAGCTCGTGCTCGATTCCCTGCTCTTGCCGCCGCCCCACGCCGAAACCGTCCAGCTCCGCCTAGGCCGCCTCACCTTCGAAAACACCGATATCGACGATTTCCACACGCTGGATTGAAGTGCAGTTCCCGACCTTTTCCCCGATCGCCTTCTGCTGAAATGCAGATGGAGCCTCCTGCCCCATTATAGTTATTCCACATCGCGCACGAAGCGGGCGATGAACATGCCGTCGCCGCCGGCTTCCCAGGGCCAGACCTGCATCTGGCCGTTGGTTTGCTTCCCGGTGATCGGGTTGGTGAAGGGGGCGAGCTTGAAGTTGCTGTGCTGGTCGAGGAAGTTCATGACGACCTCTTCGGTCTCGGGGCGCGTGATGGTGCAAACCGCATAAACCAGAAGACCGCCGGGTTTCACGCACCACTTGACGTTGTTGAGGATCTTGAGCTGGCGGGAGGCGCACTGCATCACATCGCGTTTGGAGGCGCGCCAGCGGGCGTCGGGATTGCGGCTCCAGGTGCCCCAGCCGGAGCAGGGGGCGTCGGCCAGCACGCCATCGAAGGTTTTGGTGAAGGGTTCGTCGTTCACGGCATTGAAGGTCTGGGTGCGGATATTTTTGATCCCGTAGCGGCGGGCGCGCTTCTTCAATTCCTTGAGGGGGGGGATGCGGACATCGGTGGCGAGCACCTTGCCGTCCTGCTCCATCAGATCCATCAGGTGCAGGGCCTTGCCGCCGGCGCCGGCGCAGCAGTCCCACCAGTCGCCTCCCTTTTGGGGGGCGCAGGCGAGGCCGACGCATTGCGAGGCAATATCCTGAACCACGAATTGGTTGGTTTTTCCGGAAAGGGCATTGCCGAGGCTTTGGCCGCCTTCCAGCGAAATGGCGGTTGGAACCTGGTCGTGGATGCGGCCTTCGATCTGCTGCTCCGCCAGTGCCGAGATCAGTGTTTCCGGTTCCGTTCGGCTACGGATCCATGTGGGCGGCCGCGCCTGGAACTCGTTGATGCATGGCACGACCTTTTCGGGGTCGACCACGCTGGCGAAATCGGGGAGCACCAGATCCGTCAGTTCAAGAGGTTCAAAACCTTGCCTTTCCTTGAACCGCTCGTTGAGGATGCACCGGTTTTCCTCGATACCCTTGCCGCCCATGGCCTCAATGGTGAAGGGGAGTTGGCAGCGGCCGGCCAGGAATTCGAAGCTTTGCGGTAGCTCGGCCAGGTCGAGCGCAACGCCCACCAAAACCGCCTCCGGGGCGTCGAGCTGGAGTTTGGAAACCGTCCAGCCATACCACCGGAAATAGGAAAAGATGGCCTGGGAGAGAAAGCGCCGATCCCTCGAGCCGAGCTCGCGGTGCGTTCGCAGGTAGGCGTTTAGCACGGCATCGGCCGGCCTTCCTTCCTCAACGACGAGCTTCGTAAAGTCGGGGAGAATCTCGCCGATCATTTCCGCATGGCGCCGGACAACCTTCTCGGGAAGGGGTTTTGGTTGGGTATTGTTATCCATAAAGTCGCATTTCGATATTGTGCCCTTAATCCCAGGCAGGTATTTAAGTCGAACGCTTCAATACTGGAGGAGGATGCAAATGTCAAAGGAACTTGGATATGTGTTGGTGACGCCGTACACCCTGCGCAAGTCGCGCACGGGAGGTGTACTGGGGCGGTTGCTCAGCACAACAGGGCTGGATTTGGTCGCCGCGCGCATGTTCGGCCCCAGCCACGACTTGGTGAAAAAGCACGCGGAGCTGATCCGAAACAGCGAGGATGTGTGGCCGGAAATCCGGGAGATCCTATCCGAATACATCGAACGCGAATTCGCCCCCGACGAGGACGGCCAGGTGCATCGCGTACTCATGCTGCTCTTCGAAGGCGACAATGCCGTGCGCAAGCTGCGCGACTCGGTTGGCGGATTCGAAGACTCGATCGAAAGCGCCGACACGATCCGCGGAACCTATGGCGACTATATCAAGGCCAACGATGGTTCGGTCACCTATTTCGAGCCGGCCGTGCTGGTGGGCCCCACCGTCGAAGCCGTCAAGGATGTCCTCGGCCTTTGGGCGGAATATTCCGATGCCGACGGCGGCATTCTCGACAATGCCATCCGACTGGCCGACCAAGAGCATGTCCAGAAAACGCTGGTGATCATCAAGCCCGACAACTTCACCTTCCCGAGCTCGCGCCCGGGCAACATCATGGATATCTTTTCGCGCTCCGGCCTCCGCCTGATCGGCGCCAAGCTGTTGCGCATGAGCCTGGCCGAGGCCCTCGAGTTCTACGGCCCCGTCCAGCCCGTCCTGCGCGACAAGCTCGGTGGAATGGCCGTCGACCGCGCCTGCAAAGTGCTCCATGAGGAGTTCGGGTTCGAAATGCCCGACGAGGTGAAAGACGCGCTGGGCAACACGCTCGGCCCCGCCTTCGGCGACCACCAGTTCTTCAGCATCATGAATTTCATGACCGGCCAGTGGGCGCCCGATTGCGATGGCGACGCCACCCTCTGCGAAGGCAAGGTGCGCTGCATGACCCTCGTCTATGCCGGCGAAAACGCCGTCGAGAAGATTCGCAACATTCTCGGCCCCACCGACCCGAGCAAGGCCGCACCCGGTTCGGTGCGCAAGGAGTTCGGCACCGACATCATGGTCAACGCCGCCCACGCGTCCGACTCGCCCGAAAACGCCCTGCGCGAAATCGGAATCGTCAAAGTGGCCAACGACACCATCAAGCGGTGGAACGACCTGTATTTTTCGTGATGCGTGAGCCGTGAAGCGAGATGGACTTCACGTTTCAATCGTCACTTGTCACTCAACAAGACGGAGATATAAACCATGTGGAAAGAAATTGATGCGGCTCCGGCCGATGCAATCCTCGGACTCACCGAGGCCTTCAAGAGCGATTCCAACCCCAAAAAAGTAAACCTGGGCGTTGGCGTCTTCAAGGACGACCAGGGGACCACCCCGATCCTGAAATGCATCAAGGCGGCCGAGAAAAAGCTCGTCGAAACCGAATCGACCAAAGGCTACCTGCCGATATCGGGAAGCCCGGCCTATGCCGCCAATGTGCAGAAACTGCTCTTTGGGGCGGATAGCGAGGTGATCGCCTCCGGTCGCGCGGCCACCATCCATTCCCCGGGCGGCACCGGTGCCCTGCGCGTCGGCGCCGACCTGCTCAAGAAATTCAGGCCGGATGCCACGCTGTGGGTCAGCACCCCGACCTGGGCCAACCACAAGGGCATCTTTACCGCCGCCGGGTTCGGGATCGGCGACTACCCCTACTACGATCCCCAAACCAAGGGGGTTGATTTCGAAGGCATGCTCGCCGCGCTCGAAAACGTGCCGGCCGGCGATATTGTGCTGATGCACGTCTGCTGCCACAACCCGACCGGCGTCGACCTCGTCGGCGGCCAGTGGGACCAGGTGGTTGAAGTGGCCAAGGCCAAAGGGTGGATGCCGTTCCTCGACTTTGCCTACCAAGGCTTCGGCGACGGCGTCGAGGAAGACCGCGCCGCCGTCGAAAAGTTTGCCGCCGCCGGCATCGACTTCTTCGTCGCCAGCTCGTTCTCCAAGAACCTCGGCCTCTACAACGAGCGCACCGGCGCCCTGACCGTCGTCAGTCCGACCGCCGCGGAATCCGCCGTGGCCATGAGCCACATCAAGACCACGATCCGCGTGAACTATTCCAACCCGCCGGCTCACGGAGGCCTCGCCGCCAGCATGGTGCTCGACGATTCCGCGCTCTACGACCAGTGGATTGGCGAGGTGGCCGAAATGCGCGACCGCATCAGGAACATGCGGGCGCTGTTGGTCGACGGCCTCGTTGCCCGCGGGGTTGGGCAGGATTTCTCCTTCATCAAGGAGCAGCGTGGCATGTTCTCCTTCAGCGGCCTTTCCAACGAAGTGGTTGCCTGGCTTAAGGAAAACAAGGCGATCTACATTGTGGGCGGAGGACGCATCAACGTCGCCGGCCTCACCACCGCCAACATCGGCTATGTCTGCGACGCCATCGCTGAAGCGCTGAAGGCGTAGCCGGAGGGTCGGGCGCCGTTCGTCCCCGACCCTCTCCAAAACAAGAAAAGCCCGACCCACCCCGGTCGGGCTTTTTGGTTTTCCGGCAAGGCCGCAGAACCCGTCCGCCTGATATTCATGCAGGTTAGGATTGATCCGGCGGAGGTAATTCCGTAAACAGGTGCGCCTATACCTATTTGCGGAAGGAAGACTATGGCGGATATTTTAAAAATTTCGGATGCGACGGCGCTGGCCTTGCATTCGATGGTGCATTTGGCCATCGAGGTGGACGGGCATTCGACCACGGCCGAGATCGCGGAGCTGTTCAAGGCTTCGCGCCACCACTTGGCCAAAGTGCACCAACGGCTTACGAAAGCCGGGCTGATCAAGTCGAACCGCGGGCCGGCGGGCGGGGTTGCCCTTGCCAAGGAGCCCTCGGAAATCACCCTGCTTGAAATTTATGAGGTAATGGAAGGCTCCATGCTTTGCAATCCGTGCCTGTTTGGTAATGATACATGCCCTCGTACCGATTGCGTGTTGGGCAACCTGTTGCCGGGCCTGGCCCGGCAGGTACGCGATTATTTTGAAGAAACCACCCTGGCGAAGCTCGCGCAGGAATCAACTTGGGGGAAACAAGCTAAATGAATACTGAATTGAAAGAAGGAATCAACTGGGTCGGCTACATCGATTGGACCGTCCGCGACTTCCACGGCTACAAGACCGAAAGCGGATCGACCTACAACGCCTACCTGGTGCAGGACGAAAAGAACGCCGTGATCGATGCCGTGAAGGGGCCCTTCGTCGATAAGCTGATCGAGCGGATCAAGGCGCTGGCCGAGCTGGAAAGCATCAATTATGTGGTCTGCAACCACGCCGAGCCGGACCATTCGGGCGGCCTGCCCGGGCTGATGGCGGTTTGCCCCAACGCGGAGCTCGTCTGCAACGCCAAATGCAAGGCCGCCCTGGAGATGCACTTCGACACCAGCAGTTGGAAGTGGCACGTGGTGGCCGATGGCGACACCATTTCCCTCGGCAAGCGCACGCTGGCCTTTGTTGATACCCCGATGGTGCACTGGCCGGAATCGATGTTCACCTACCTGCCCGAGGAAAAGCTGCTCTTCTCGATGGACGCCTTCGGCCAGCACTATGCCTCCGCCTTCCGTTTCGACGATGAGGAGCCGCTGGATGTCATCCTGCAGGAAGCCAAGGCCTACTACGCCAACATCGTCATGCTCTACGGCCGCCCGATCGCCCAGACCATGGCGCGTGCCGCCGATCTGGAAATCGAAATGATCGCCCCGAGCCACGGCGTCATCTGGCGCAGCCACATCAAAGAGGTCTTCGAGGCCTACCAGAAATGGGTGGTCTGCAAGCCGACCCCCAAGGTGGTTGTGCTCTACACCACCATGTGGAAAGCCACCGAGCAGATGGCGCAGGCCATTCTCGAAGGCGCCCAGGAGTGCGATGTCGAAGCCCAGCTCTACAATGTCGATTCCACCCACATGACCCGCATCGTGACCGAGGTGCTCGATTGCGCCACGGTGGCCATCGGCTCCCCGACCCTCAACAACGGCATCATGCCCAGCATGGCCGCGGTGCTGTGCTACATGAAAGGGCTGCGCCCGACCCACAAGAAGGGGTTCGCCTTTGGTTCCTACGGTTGGAGCAAGCGCGGTGGCCCCACCGAGGTGGGCCAGGTGATGGAGGAGATGAAGATCGAAATCATGCAGGAGCCGTTGCGCGCCCAGTATACGCCGTCGCCGGAAACCCTCGAAGAGTGCCGCGAGGCCGGACGCGCCATGGGAAAAATCGCCGAGGAATATAAATAGGAGTTGAACCGATGACTGAAAAACAATGGGTTTGTTCCATCTGCGGCCACGTGCACAAAGGGGAGGAGCCTCCCAAGTCATGCCCGCTGTGCCATGCGCCCGGAAGCAAATACACCAGCTCCACCGTTTAGGCCGTGTGAGCGAAAATTGAGCGAAATTCCCCTTGCCGCCCGTGCGAAAGACGGGAATTATCGAACCACTTTTTTAACCAAGGAGAATATACATGAAGAAATACATCTGCGACGTTTGCGGTTGGATCTACGATCCGGAAACCGGCGATCCCGATAGCGGCATTGCGCCCGGCACCGCCTTTGAAGATATTCCCGACGATTGGGAATGCCCCGAGTGCGGCGTTGGCAAAGACGACTTTTCCGTGATCGAAGACTAGTCTTTCCGCTGTCCGAACAAACCGTCCTGCCGAAACGCAGGGCGGTTTTTTCTTGAACGCCGTTACCACAAGCTTGTCTTGATATGGTGTGATTAATCAGGTAGTGAACAAGGCCATGAATAACCAATATACAGCGATAACGAAACAAGCCGATGGGTGGTGGATTGGCTGGATCGAAGAAATTCCAGGTGTTAATTGCCAGGAAACAACCCGGCCTGAGTTGTTACTCAGTTTAAGGGAAACCTTGCGTGAAGCATTGGATTGTGGGGCAACGCCGAGTTGAGTACGAGATCGGCAGTTCCTCGACACAAGGGAAGTCCAAGATATTTTGGCGAATAAAATATGCAGGGATCTGAAAATTTCGAAGATTAAGAAATGAATGGGTTGAAGCACATTTTGGTGGTGATTGCGTTGTTGATGGCGGCCATGCCGTGTTGCCACGGGCATAGCCATGGAATGATGGCCGAGGCAGCCGGTTCGGAATCCGTCATTACGGCAAACCACTCCTGTTCCTGCCACTCCTGCGAAGAAGCCCCCTGCACCGACGATCTCGAAATGCCGCAGGATCTCACGCTTGCCACCGCACTGGCCGCGACGCCGGCTTCCACCACCATTACGCTTTTCACCCTCTACGAAATCAAACCTGTCGTACGGCAGGCTCCCCCCTCGGTCCGTGGTGTTCTTGCCACGATCCAGACCGTCCGACTCCTGATTTGATCCGTTTTCGTTTTCCCCACAAACGAAAAATCATCAATCAGGAGTAACCAATGAAAAACCATATCGTGCTGCTTTGCGGCATTGTCCTGGCCCTCGACATGGCCAGGGCAGAGACCCATGCTTCATCCCCGCCGGCAACCCAACGACTCACGCTGGAACAGGCGCTCGGGCTGGCCCTGCAAAACTCGCCCGAGCTCCGCGCCGCGCGCCTGCAGACCCAGGCCGCCGAAAAAGCGGTGGCGGCTTCCGGACGCTGGAAAAACCCGGAACTCAAATTCGAGGCCGAAGGCGTCGGTGGCGACCTCGATGGCTTCAACGAGGCCGAATACCTCATCGGCGTCAGTCAGACCTTCGAGCGCAGCGGCAAACGCAAATACGACCGCGCCGTGGCGCAGGAATCCATCGGCATCGTCTTCCAGGCCGAGGCCGAAAAGGAGCTGGCGCTGTTGGCGGAGGTTCGGCGGGCTTTCATCGAAGTCATGGCGCAACAGGAAACCGGCAAGGTGCGCGAAGAGCAGGAAGAGCTCGGCCGCGCATTTGTCAAGGTGGCCAGGACGCGTCTCGAAGCCGGCGGCGCCTCGCAGATGGAACTGGTGCAGGCGGAACTGCAGCTGGAGGAAATCATCCTCTCGCAAACCTGTTGTTTCGGCGACCTCGAAGCCGCCCGCATCCGGCTGGCCTCCCTCATCGGCATCCCCGAAAAGGAGCTGGGCGAGCTGACCGGCGACTACTACACGCTCGACACCTTTGAGCCGGCGGCTATCGCCGAATCGCATCCGGCGCTAAAACGGATGGATGCCCGCATCGCGGCCACCCGGGCCCAGGCGCGCCTCGCGAAAGCCAAGGATGCAACCGATATCACGCTGGGCGCCGGCTATAAGTATGAGGCGGCCGCGGACATCAACACCTTTGTGCTGGGTGCAAAAATCCCGCTCAACTTTGTCCGCCCCGGTCGTGCCGAAGAGGCGGCGACGTTGCTGCGGGCCGATGCCCTGCATGCCGAGCGCAACGACCTCTCGCGCAGCCTGCAGCGGGAACTCTCCGTTGTCGCCGCGCTCTACAAAGGCGCCAAAATGGAAGCCGAAATGACGCGCGGCAAGTTGCTCCCCAAGGCCGAGGAGGCCTACGAACTCAGCAAGGCCGGCTATGCCGCCGGGCGCTACTCGTGGGTTGAACTGATTGCGTCCCAGCAGCACCTCGCCGAAATCCGTGTGCGTGAGATCGAGGCGCTAAGAGACGCCCATCTCGCTCGGGCGGAACTCTATCGGTTTATGAAGGAAGGATTACAAAGATGAAACAATATTGGATAATCACGCTGTTGGGTCTGGCGGTTGCCGTTTTTGGGCAACAGGCGGAGAAGGATATGGAAGTGGATTGCGACTGTCCATCGTGCCGGGAAAAAGCGGCTTCCGGCAAGGAATTCTCCCTGCCCGGATTGCAGGGATTGGACGCCGCAAACGACGAACAGGTCTTGCAACCTGCCCAAGTCGAACCGGATCAGGATCACAGTCACGACCATGCCGACCATGAGCCAGAAGCGGTGCCGCACGACCACGACGGCGATGGCGTCCCGGACCATGGCGATGACGCCCACGCCCACGACTCGCACGATGGCCACGACCACGGCGCCCATGCCGCCGAGGGCATCACGTTCACCCAGGAAGTGTTCGAGAAGACGGGCATACGGGTGCACGAAGCCGAGGGCGGTTCCATTGCGAAAACCTCCTCGTTCCCGGCCGAGATCAAGCTTAACCGCGACCGCACGGCGGCCGTCTCCCCGCGCTATGCCAGCATCGTGCGCCAGGTCTTTGCCGAGATCGGCGACACCGTGCGCAAGGGCGATGTGCTCGCCTCGCTCGAAAACCGTGAAACGATGGCGGTATACACCGTTGCCGCGCCCCAGGATGGCGTCATCATTTCGAAGGATCTTGCCGTAGGCGAAATCGCCGCCGATGGAAAGGTTCTCTACGAAGTGGCCGACCTCTCCACCGTTTGGGCCGACATCAGCATCTTCCCGCAATACCAGCACAAGCTCCGCAAGGGGATGCCGGTCGGGTTCATCGCCCACGATGGCCACACCGCCAGGGGAACCATCAAATACATCAGCCCGATTGTTTCCGAACAAACCCGCACCTTCACCGCCCGCTGCGTGCTCGAAGGCGCGCGCGACGACTTCAGCCCCGGTGCCTTCGTCCGCGCCCGCATCGACCTCGAAACGGTGGACGCCCAAGTGGCCGTGCCCCGCGAGGCGGTGCAGACCATCGAAGGCGAAAACGTCGTGTTTGTTCCCAGTCCGCAGGGCTTCATTGCCGCTCCCGTGAAAACCGGCCTGGCCGACGATATGAACGTCGAGATCAAGGCCGGATTGAACCCGGGCGATCGTTTCGTGGCCGTGGGCGCCTTTGTGCTCAAGGCGCAGATGGTTACCAGCGGCATGGACCCCCACGCCGGCCACGGGCATTAGGAGGTGCGGCATGATTGAACGAATCATTAACGCCGTGCTGAAAAACCGCGGTTTGGTACTGCTGGCCCTGCTGGGCGTGGTCGGGCTGGGGGTCTACGAATACAGGCAACTCGATGTGGAAGCCTTTCCCGACATCTCGCCGATCATGGTGCCGATCTTTGCGGAGCCGGACGGCATGGCGCCGGAGGAGGTGGAACAGCTGATCACCTATCCCATCGAAACGGCGATGAACGGGTTGCCGAACGTGACGCAGATCAAATCGACCTCGGCCTTCGGCATGGCGGTGATCTATGTCTATTTCACCGACGACACCGACATCTATTTCGCGCGCCAGCTGGTGGCGGAGCGTCTCGCGGCGGCCTCGGCCGACCTGCCGGAAATGGAGGAGCCGCCGGCGTTGGGGCCGATCTCCACCGGGTTGGGGCAGATCTTCCTGTACTACCTCGAGCTGGAGAAGGGGGCCGACACGGACGGTTTGGACGAGCTGGCCTACCTGCGGGACCTCAACGACTGGGTCGTGAAACGCCAGTTGCAAACGGTACCGGGCGTGACCGACATCCTGAGTGCGGGCGGCCACGTGCTGCAGTATCAGATTCAGTTGGATCCCTATCT
This sequence comes from Pontiella desulfatans, assembly GCF_900890425.1. Taxonomy (NCBI): domain Bacteria; kingdom Pseudomonadati; phylum Kiritimatiellota; class Kiritimatiellia; order Kiritimatiellales; family Pontiellaceae; genus Pontiella; species Pontiella desulfatans. The sequence continues at coordinate 49,301 of NZ_CAAHFG010000005.1, forward strand.
GCTTCATCAGTACGGTCTGGCGATCGAGGATGTATCCACGGCGGTGCAGGCCAATAACCGCAATGTGGGTGGCCAGTATCTGCAGATGAATTCGGAAGAGCATCTGATTCGTGGGGTCGGGTTGCTGGACGACCTCGACGATATCCGCGGCATCACGCTCAAGACCTACGAGGGAACGCCGATAGCCATTGCCGATGTGGCGGAAGTGGACTATGGGCACGAAATGCGCCGCGGGATTGTGACGTTGGGGACCGGCGAAGAAGTGGTGTGCGGCATCGTGATGAAACTCTACGGCGCCAACGCTTCCAAAGTGATCAACGACCTCTATGCCAAGGTCGATGAGGTACAGGCCGGATTGCCCGAAGGCGTCAAGCTGGTGCCGTACTATGAGCAGGCCGATCTGGTGGCCAATTCCACGCGGACGGTGAACGTGGCCCTGCTGCAGGGCATGGTGCTGGTGCTGCTGGTGCTCTTCGCTTTCCTCGGCTGTTTCCGCGCCGCCGTGATCGTGGCGCTGGCGATGCCGTTTTGCGCGCTCGTCGCCATCATTGGCATGAACCATTTCGGGATCTCCGCTAACTTGATGTCGCTCGGCGGCATTGCCATTGCGCTCGGCATGCTGGTCGATGGCTCCATCGTCGTGACCGAAAACATCCACCGCTTCCTGGGGCTCAAGCACACTTGCGCAAGTGTGCGTGGGAATCGCCTTCAGTTGATCCATGACGCCACCAAGGAGGTGGGCCGGCCAATTGCGTTCGCCATCATGATCGTGATCGTGGTCTTCCTGCCGATCCTCACGCTGGAGTCGACGGAAGGCACCATGTTCAAGCCGTTGGCCTACACGGTCATGCTGGCGCTCGGGGGTTCCATCGCGTTTGCGTTGGCGATTGCCCCGGTGCTGGCGAGCTGGCTGCTGAACGAGAAACCCTACAAGGAATCACGCTTCTTCCAGGGGCTGAAACGCGGATACCGCACGATGTTGGATGGAGCGCTGAAAGCCAAGGGGCTCGTCTTTGTGCTGCTGGCCATGCTGGTGGTGGTTTCCGCTTTTTTCCTGAACCGGATAGGTACGGAATTTATCCCGGTGCTCGACGAAGGCTCCATCAGCGTGGACGTCAGCATGGCGCCATCCATCTCGCTGGAGGAGGCCGAGCGAACCGTCCAGCGGGTGAATGCCGAGATCATGCAGATTGACGGGATTCGGGAGGTGGTCGCCATGATCGGCCGTCCGGAAGCGGGGGGCCATCCGCACCCCGTCAACTTTTCAATGATCCATGTCGAACTCGACCAGCCGAGGGAGAAGACGCGGATCGTCGATGAGATGCGCGAGCGCCTGAAGGACTATCCCGGCATGCAGGTCAACTTTTCGCAACCGATCCAGCATTTGTTCGATGCCCTGCTTTCCGGTTCCCGCGCCCAGCTCGCCATCAAGGTGTACGGCGAAGATCTGGATGAAATCCGCGAAACGGCGGAGTCGATGCGCATGGCGCTGGAAGGCATCGATGGGTTGGTCGACCTGTCGGTCGAGCAAAGCTTTGGCCAGCCGCAGTTCCAGGTGGTGCTGGATCACGACGAACTCGCGCGCTACGGTGTGCCCGGGGAAACCGTGCTCGAACAGGTGGAGGCCGCGGTCGGCGGTGAAGTGGTCGGCACCTTGTACCGCAACACACGGCGCTACGGAATCCATGTCCGCCTTGCTTCGGAATTCAGATCAACCCCCGGGCAGCTCGCCGAGCTGTTCATTCGCTCGGACGACGGTGCGCTGCTCCGGTTGGATCAACTGGCGGATATCCGCGCCGTAGATGGCCCGCTGCAGATCAACCGCGAACAGAACCAGCGACGCTGGGTTGTGCAGGGGAACATTCGAGACCGGGCATTGAGCGCCGTTGTTGAAGATATCCAAGCGACCGTTGCGCAAAAGGTGGATGTTCCCTCCGGGGTGTTCATCGAATACGGCGGCCAGTTCGAACAACAGCGCCGCGCCATGGCCCGGCTGGGTTTCATTGTGCCGGTGGTTTTGGGGCTGATCTTTGTGCTGCTGTGGGTCACCTTCCATTCCGTTCGCCATGCGGCCATGATCATCCTATGTGTCCCGATGGCCTTGATCGGCGGGGTGATCGGGCTTTGGGTGACCGGGCAATACCTCTCCGTGCCGGCATCGATCGGCTTCATTGCCCTGTTCGGCATTGCCATGCAGGACGCCATGGTGCTGCTGACCGACTTCAACGATTTGCGCCGGGAAGGGCAGGGCGTTCGCGATGCCGTCGTGAACGGAAGCCTCATTCGCTTCCGCCCCGTCATCATGACCACGCTCACGACCCTGCTCGGTTTGACACCGCTGCTGATCTCGCGCGGGGCCGGAGCGGAGGTGCAACGGCCGCTCGCGGCCGTGGTGGTGTTTGGCCTAACGACCTCGACGTTCCTCACCCTGTTCGTGTTGCCGTCGATCTATGAATGGGTTGAGAAAAAATTGGAAAATTGAACTGGAAGGTCGCCGGCCTCGGCGACCGGGGACAGCGAGGCCGCTGTCCCGCCAAAGGTTCTGTAAAATTTTCGATGAAAGAGCCGATGGCAGAGAAGCAAGGTGAGATGGGTCCCCTTACTGGGCCGAAAGAAGGCTTTTGATGGGGATGGTTTCTGTGTCGGCGATGATTTGATTGTTGTTTTTTAGCCCTGATGAGGGCGGCGACGCACATCACGACCTTCTCGCGCAACGCCACGCTAAAGCCCGGCTTCTCGGCTTCGGCAAAGGTGCATGCGGATCAGGTCGAGGTGGTTCGCGTAACCCACCACCCCGACACCATGCAGGAGTGCGCGTTGTAGAATGTGTGGGAGGGCGGGGTGCACCTCGCCCTCCTTTTAGTTCCTTACATCCAAACTTCTTACCATCTTGCGTGACATAATGAATGACCCTTTACCTGTTTGCTTCCAGTCAATAGCATAGATTTTCAAGCAACGAATTCATGAAAAGCAACGAATGCTTCGGATGTTCGGATTCGTTGCTTTTCATACATTCGTTGCCACCTATTCCCTGCTGCGGAGCCTCGTTAGAACATCTTCCGGAACTTGTCCTTCAAGTCCTTGGCTTCATCGGATTCGAGGGCCTTGTTGATTTCCGCATCGGCCTTTTTCTTGGCTTCGGCCTTGGCTTTTTCGACTTCTTCGGCGGCCTTCTGCTTGGCCTTTTCCACTTCCTCGTTGGCGCGTGCCTTGGCGGCGTCGATGGCGGCGTCCTTCAGGTCGCCGAGCTCCACCTTGACGCGCGGGGAGGAGAGGGAGCCGTAGAGCGAACCGGTAACCTCCAGCTTATCCATGGCGTTGAGGGCGGCGTTGTCCGTTTCCAGGTCGCGGACGTTCAGGGTGAAGGGAATGGCGAGCTCGTCGAGCGAGAAGCTGCCGTCGGCCTGGATGTCGGCCTTGCCGCCCTTGACTTCCAGCGCGTCGCCGGCATCGAGGGAATCGCCGATCTCAACGTTCTTGATGTTGGCGGCCAGCTCGTGCATGGCGGCGGGATCGTCGAAGCGAAGGACGATCTTGGCGGTCGGGTCGGTGCCGTTTTGCGGGGTCATGACGAAGGTGGTCGCCTGGCCGTTGAGTTCGGGGTGGCTGGAAACCTCCGCCCCCTCCAGTTTTTGAATGGGGAAGTCGGAACCGAGTTCCACGTTATCGATCATGATCTGGCGGATCGTCCAGGCCGGGCGGTTGGCCACGAGATCGGCGGCGGCCTTGAGGTAGCCCAGCTTCCTGGCATCGGCGACGGCCTTTTCCTTGGAGGGCTTGGGCTTTTCGCCTTTGGCGGTCTGCTCGGCGTTTTCCTTGCGCTTCTTCAGGTATTCCTCGGCCTTCTCACCATATTTTTTCCATTCCTTGGCCTTGGCGAAATAGTCGTCGAGCGATTTACCAGGATCCTTCTCGTCCTTGGGCTTCTCCTCTTTTTTCTTTTTCTCTTCCTTCACGATCAGCTTGCCGGGCGATTCGCGCAGGACATCGCGCTTCAGCATGGAGCCGGAGAGCAGGTCGATGGTGTAGGTGCGGCGGAGCAGGTCGCCCACGCTGACGTCGGCGGCGAGGGTGCCGATCTGGATCATGTTATGCGTGGGCTTGTCGGGGTCGGTGATCTGCAGGTTCTCGATTTCGAGCTTTCCGCCCGCCAGCGAAAAGTTGGCTTTATCGATATTCACCTCGGCCCCGGTCTTGGCGCCGATGGAGGCCTGGATGCCCTTTTTCAGCGCGAGGTCGAGCAGGAAGAATTGTAGAACCAGGCCAATCACCACCACGCTGCCCACCAGGATCAGGCCGGACTTGCGCAGCAGGGGCGACTGCTTGGCGAGCACGTCGGCGGTGGAAATCTTCTGCTTGCCGAAGGCGAGCCACATGAGGAATTTGGAAAACTTGTTGCCGACGGCCTTGCCGACCTTCTCATGCCCGCCGGCCTTCACCATCTGTTCGCGGATCTTGGTGACGGTGGCCGACATGAACGCGCCGAACGCGATGCCGATAACGATGGAGAAGGGCAGGCTGCCGACCATGGCATAGACATCCAGATCCATCAGCGCCGTCACCGGGGCATTGACCAGCTTGGCAAAGAGGCCTTCCAGGCCAAGGTTGTGGATGAGGAAATAGCCCATGTGGAAGCTGGCCACCGAAAGGATCAGCGAGCAAACCTTGCCGAGCGCAACACCCAGCAACGTGAAGCCAATGTTCGCATTCAGCAGCAGCGTAATCAGAATGGCAAAACTCAACGTGAGTCCGGCCACCGGATTGAATCCGATCAATACCCCCAGCAATGCCCCAAGAAAAATTTCCTTCTTGCCCGCGCCGCCGCGTAGCATTTTTCCGATTTTACGAACCAGCTTGAACGTGATCATGCTTCATCCTCCGATAAAAGTTAGTCCGCCAAAGATAATTCCTTATCCGCCGTGGGGTCAATGGAGGAAGTTGATTAAGAACCCAGCGAGATGCAAAGCCGTTGGTTGGCGTCCAGCGTGGCCTCGAGCGTGAGCCCGAGGGATGCCGCGGCGGTCTTGGCAATGGAGAGGCCCAGGCCCGAGTGGCTGGATTCGGTGCGCACGGTGTCTTTTCGCCACATGCGGTCGAACAGGCGCGGGATGTCTTCGGGCGTAAGGTCGGGCGCGTCGTTGGCGCATTGGAACAGTGCGCCGTCCGGATGGATCGTGAGTTCGATCTCGCTATGCTCCGGCGCATATTCCACCGCATTGTTGACGAGGTTGGAAACAATGATGCGCAACAGCCGGGGGTCGGATTCGATCGAGCGGTCGCCGTCCAGGTTTTCAATCAAAACCAATCCCCGTTCCCGGGCCTTCTCCGCGCAAAGGGCAATGCAATCGTGGGCCAAGCCGGAAACGGGCAGCGATTCCCGGATGGCCTCCGCATCCGAGGATTCGACGCGCGCGAGCAGCAGCAGGCTTTCGAGGATTTGTTGGAGGTTGCACGAAAGGTTGTGGATCTCCTCGAAATCTTCGGCGGAGGCCTGGTCGGGCCACTTGATCGCCACCTCGCTGGTGGTGCGGATGGCGGCGAGCGGCGTGCGCAGCTCGTGCGCAAGGTCGCCGCTGAAGCGCCGCTCGCGGGCAAAGCTTTCCTCCAGCTTCGCCATCAGATTATTGAGCCGGCCGACGATGGGGCGGATGTCGGAGGGGATGTCTTTTTCCGGGAAACGTTTGTTCAGCGATTCGGCGTCCATTCCCTCCACCTGGTCGCCCAGGCGGTGCAACGGGCGCAGCGCGGTGCGCAAGGCGAGCATCAGCATGCCGCTGAGCAGCAGGCAGAACTCAATGCCCCCGACGGCGAGGTTGCGCGCCAGCCGCTTCAAGGTTTCATCGGTTTCATCGCGGCTGACCGCCAGGATAACCCTCGGCCGCCGCTTGTCGTGCGTCACGGAAAGCCGCGAGGCCCAGACGCGGAACGGTTCGCCGTTGTTCAGGACGGCGTCGTAGAAAACGGGCTCGTCCCCAACCGCTGCGGGTTGGACAATATCGCCGTCCAGCTCCGCGCTCTTGAGTTTGACATCGCGGTTGCCGAGCCAGAGCTCGCAATAGACGTTGGACGGGAGGTTGGTGAACAGCGCGTCCGTGAACTGGACCGGGCCGGTTCCGCGGTTGCCGCCCGTCCGGAGGTTCATCCTGCCGCGCGGTTCGTTGCCGTCCGGGCCGTTCCAGCCGCGTCCGCCCTCGCGGTTCGGCGGTTCGGGCGCGAAACGCAGGTCAACCGCGATGCCCGCGAGCCGGGCATCGAGCCGCGCCTCGAGCTCGGCCTTGGTGGAATAGTAGACGCCGAAGCCCGCGGCAAGGCCGATGCCGACGAAGGCGGGGAGCAGGGTCCAAAGCAGATGGGCGCGGATACTGATCATTCTTCCGGCTCCGAAATAACGTAGCCCATGCCGCGCCGCGTGTGGATGAGCTTGGCATCGGATTCCGGGGTTTTAAGGGCGCGGCGCAGGGCGCACACCGCGGTGTCGATCACGTTGCTCATGGGATCGGCCTGCTCGTCGTAGATGTGTTCCTCGATTTCGGCCCGCGAAACCACTTCGCCCGCGCGCGCCATCAGGAACTCCAGCAGCGAGAAGAGCTGCGCCGGCAGCTTCAGCTCGGTTCCGCCACGAACGACCGTTTTTGCGGAGGAGTCGAGCGTGAGATCGGCCACCTTCATGACGGGGCTGCTGCGCTGGTAGCGCCGCCGGCCAAGCGCCTCGACCCGTGCAATCAGCTCTTCGATCGCGAACGATTTCACCAGATAGTCGTCCGCGCCGAGCCGCAAACCGGCCACGCGGTCTTCGATCGTATCCTTCGCCGTCAGGAAAAGCACCGGCGTTTCGTTGCCGTCGGCGCGGAGCTTCTTGAGGATTTCATGGCCGTCCATGCCGGGCAGCATGATGTCGAGCAGGATCACATCGTATTCGTGCTCGCTCGCCAGCCAATAGCCCTCCTCGCCGTCGCCGGTCTCGTCGACGGCGAAGCCGGAGGCCTTGAGCGCCTTCACCACCGGCTTCCGCAACGAAACCGCATCTTCAACCAATAAAACTCGCATGGGTTCTTTCCTTTTTCCCGGAACATCGCAAATCGAAGATGAACGTAGCATGAAGTGACGGGATCGCTGGAATATTTAGCAAAATAATTTAGTGCAAAATGATGGACTCCCCAAGTCCCCGGCCGGTTCCCCACTTTGCTTCCAATGATTTTGCCGCCAATCAGTTTTTGCGGAACCCCCGAATTATTTTCCGCGCTCATGTTCCGCTCATGTTCGGTTTGGTTCTATCGCGGCATCGAAAGGATAAACCCGAGCCGGAAACGGCCATAACCGAGGACATGAAAATGAAAACAACCAAGACCACCATCACCATCGCGGCACTGGCCGCCACGTTCGCTTGCTCCTCCGTCCTCGCGGAATCCCGCGTCTGGACGGACGCCACCGGGAAAACCATCACCGCCGAACAGACGGGCCTGCTGAACGACAAGGTTCTGCTGCGCCTCGAGAACGGCCGCGAGATTAACGTCTCGCTCGAGACCCTCAGCGCGGAAGACCGTCTGCTGGCGATGCTCAACCAGCCCCCGAAGCTGGAGGTGAAGGTGGCGGCGAAGGTGTCGCGCTCGAACTCCAGCCTGCGCGATGCGGGCCCTGCCAGCCGCTATCAGGTTCAGGAAGAAACCGTGAGCGTGGATGCCCGGATCCGCAAGAGCTCCTCCTCCGCCTATGAAGCCGAGCTGGCCGCGGAACTCTACGTGATCGGCGAACATGAAAATGGCTATGTGGTGCTCGACAAAACCGAAACGGCATTCACGTTCACCGCCGGGGGCGGCAAGGAGCACGTGGTTTCCTCGAAACCGATCACCGTCGAGAATATTTCCGGCGAGCGCTTCGGGGCGGAATACAAGGGCTATCTGCTGGTCGTCACGGATTCCCGCGGCGAGGTGGTTGAAATGAAGGCCAGCAATGGAACCATCGAACGCGAGGCCGAAGCGATCATTGCAACGCACCCGGTCCGTCGGCGCGACAAGGGGCTTGATCGCCTCGCCACGCTCGTGGACGAGCGCCACTTCCGCCGCCTCTAACTTATGAACAAGATGAAGCGGCGGGACGAGCCCGCCGCCTCCAAATCAAAACCAACAGGAGAGTACAAAATGAAAACGAAAACAAACATCATCATCGCCCTGGTCGTTGCTGGAACCACCCTGGGTGTGCAAGCACACGAAGACACCCCCCAGCGTGGCCCGCGTGCCCGCCGGCAGGGCGAAATGGCTGAACGCGGCGCGATGGCCCAACGCGGCGCGCAGCGCGGAATGACGGCAGGGCGTGGCCGGTGCGAACAGTGTGGCCAGCAGCTCGGGGCCATGGACTCCCGAGGTCAGCGGAATGGCCCGCGTGGCCAGCAGCGAGGCATGGTGGCCGAGCGTGGTTTCCGCGGACCGCAGAACAGCCCGATGGCCGGGCGCAGCCCGCGTGGCCAACAGCAGGATCTGATGGCCGGGCGAGGCCCGCAGCGCGGTGCCATGCATGCCCGTGGCCCGCAGCATGGAATGCGCGGCGCAATGGCCGCCAGAGGTTCGCAGGGGCAGTCGCGCGGCCCGATGGCCCAGCAGCGTGGCGGGCGTGGAGAACAGCTCGGAGCACGGGCGGCCCATGGCCAGCGGAGTGGAGAACCTGGCGAAATGGCCGAACGGAGTGCCCGTGGCCGTCAGCGTGGTGAAGCCGGCGAGCGTGGCCCGCGAGGTCGTCGGCATGAAGGCGCGGCAGATGCCGCCGAAGCGCCCCAGGGTGTGGAAGCTCCCGCCAGCCCGGAAGTGGTCGAAGGTGGTGCCGTGGTTGAAGGCGACGTTGCCGAGTAATAGGCAATTAACCTGAAGAGTCTCACCACAGAGCGCACGGAGGCACAGAGCAACCAATATATCTGCCACCCTCTGCGTCTCAGTGAACTCTGTGGTAAAAAATTCAAGTCAGTTTAATTTGGTATAAAGCCCTATCCACATCGGATTCAAAGGACGATTTTTTGACAGGACTATTTTAGCAACCTTCCCGCGCCAAATAGTCCTGTCATGAATCGTCCTGTTCAAAATCAGTTCGCCGCCTTGCGCAGCTCCTGAGCGCAGGTGAGGTAATAGTTGCGGCCGGTGGCGGTGAGTAGGTTGGGGGCGAGGCCCTCGAGCGCGGCGGCTTTCATCAGCTTGGGTTGGGCGGCGGCGGGATCGAGCGCGATGAGGTGATCACACAGCTGAGCCGTCCACTGGTAATCTTTGTTTTCCAAGGCCTGGGCGGCGGCCTGTTCCAGTTTGTCCTTTCCTCCGGCGAGCGCGGCCATGCGTTCGGCCTCTTCTTTGACGGGCAAGGAAAAGAGGGAGGTGGGGTTACCATCGAACCAGCCAAGCGTGCCCGCAAAGATGGAACGCACCGCCCACTCGACGTTGCCGTAGTATTCCTTCAGATAATCCTTTTCTGCATACTTTTGCGGAAGCTTCACAGTTTCCGCCAGCTCGTCGGGTGTGAGCCCTTTGTTCATGCCTTCGATGGTTTTATCGAACACGAAGCGGATGGCATCGCGATAGTTGGTGAGCATTTCGATCACGAGCGCTTTATCCGTAATCGGCCGCGTATGGCCGGGCACGAGCTTGTCGGGATTTTCCTGGAGCATCATGTCCACGCTGTTGGCCCAGGCCTGCACGTCGCGATAGGCGGAGCCGCGGATCGGGTAGAGGTTCGGCCAGGATTTGTAGAAGTTGTCGCCGGCAAACAGCACCCGCTGCCCGGCATACCAAACATAAAGCGCGTCCTGCGTTTCGCCGTTGAGCGAAACCAGATCGAGCTGGATTCCGGCAACTTCGATGGATTTGCGCGCCTCCGTCAGACGTTTGTTCGGTTGTACGGATTTGTCCGCTCCGAAGACCGCGCCGCCGCGCTTGGGATAGTAGGCCTGCGCCACGCCGTTGTTGATCCGCTTTTCCGGCGGAAGCAGGAAACCCCCCTGCCGCGCACCGCGTTTGCGGGTGATGGTTAGGCCCGCGGATTCGAAGGCATGGCCTTCGTCGCCAAAGTTTCCGCGCGCCCAGATGTCGGGCGAGCCTTCGGATGCAAAGACGGGCAAACCCCCGGTATGGTCGCCGTGGCCATGCGTCAGGATGATGGCCTTGACCGGTAGGGGGGTGATCTTCCGCATTTCCGCCAACACACCTTGGGCGGATTGAACGTCCATGCCCGTATCGACGATCACGAGTCCATCCTCCCCGATAATCATCGAGACCGGTTGCACCGAGTGGCCGGTGAAGGTGTAGACGTTTTCGGCGACCCGCACGACATCCTGGCGGAACTCGGCGGATCGTTTTTTAAGCAGAGTCGTTTCCGGTGTATCGGCCCCTGAAACGGAAGCGGCAATGCAGCATGCGAGTGTAATGATATTCTTTTTCATGGTTTTTTCCTCCAATGGATTATTCTAACCACGAAATACACTAAATACACGGAATGCCCAGGCAGGATTCTTGTTTCGTGTGGTTCGTGTATTTCGTGGTTCATAATGTGCCCTTATTTGGCGCTTTGTGCGGCGAGCCACTTTTCGTAGCCGGATTCCTGGATGACCTTGCAGTTGGCGGCGGCCGCTTTGCCCATGGGCTTGCCGGAGTTGTGGAAGGCTTCGGTCTTGGCGCAGGGGAAGCCCTTGCATTCGGCGAACGATTTCACGCCCTTGGCTTGGGCGCAGGGGCGCATTTCGCACTTCTTGCAATGGTCGGAGAGGGTTTCGGTCGGCCCCTTGCAGCCGGTGCACTTGCCGCCGGTGTACATCGGGCACGAGCCGCAGTGAAGGCCGCAGTAGGCACCGAGGTCTTCCTTGGCCCGGGCGGTTTCGTTCGTTGCACATCCGGCGATTGCGGCGGCGCATCCGCAGAGTGCGGCGCAGGTGAAGGTCTTGCGGGTCATCTTTTTCGTATTCATGGTATTCCTCCTGGTAGGGTTGAATGTTCGTGGCCGAACTATATGGATAGTTGGTGCCAATTTTCCTCGTGTGACATGAAAATTTTATTTCGCCGTCAGGTTATCCAGAATCCGCGCGAGCAGATCCGCCAGCTTGGTGCGGTCGGCTTGCGGCATATCGCCATAGGTTTGATCGATCAGCTTCGCCGAAATGGCCTCGATTTCGGGACGAATCGCCAGCCCCTTTTCGGTGAGCTGCACGAGAATAACCCGTCCGTCTTCCGCGCTCGGAAATTTTTCGATGTAGCCGTAGTGCTCGAGCGTGTTGACCATTCCGGTGACGGTGGACTTCACCCGCCCGACCTTTTCGACGATCTCCTTCATGGCGACCGGTTCGTTCTGCTGGAACAGGAAATAGAGGATCGAACCATGCGCGGGCAGGATGCCCGCTATGTTCACGTTGCGCAGCTCCTGCTCAATCAGCAGATTGGCCTGTTCCCGAATCCGGGCGACCTGGCCAATGATTCCGTTAATTGGGTTCCTTGTTGTCATGAAAACATAAATATTTCGTGGCCGAACAAATGTCAACGGGTTTTATATTCAGTAACTGGGCAGGAGATAAATGGGGTTTAAAAATAGCGCCTTTGGCTAATGAATAAGCGATTCGATGGAGCGGACGACTTCCTTGCGCATGGCGGGGTTGAGGGCATCCGCCTGCGGATTGGCGAAGCGTTTGGAATCGTTGTCGTAGTATTTACCCGAAGCATCGGCAAATTCGTCCGAAAGCGCGGCTCGGCAGAGGATGTCCACACCAATGCCCAGATCCGAACCGGTAACACCGAATCCTTCCCGGACCATCTTGCTGGCCAGCAGCGAACCGGGATTCACGGCGATAACCGCTGGGCCGTTCGTGCCTAACTCCTTCGCCATTTCCATCGACCACATCGTGATGGCCAGCTTGCTCTGGGCATAGGCACCCATGTCATCCAGCTGTGTTTTGCCCATCAATGCATTCAGGTCGACCGGGGCCTGGGCGGCCGATGAAAGATTCACCACCCGCCCGGACGTTCCAAGCATGGGGAGAAGCTTGCGGGTCAGCAGATACGGCGCCACCGTATTGACCACAAACCGCACGTCCAGGCCATTCCCCAAGACGGGCTCGGCAACCTTGAAGACCCCGGCATTGTTAATCAGCACATCGAGGGTCTCGTGTTTCTCCGCCACGGCCGTTGCCAGTGCTTCAACTTCAGTCAGATCTGACAAGTCGGCCACGTAGCTTTCGGCGCCGAGTTCTGCTGCCAACTTTTCCACTTTGGCGGGATTGCGTCCGTGAATTAAAACCTGATGCCCCATGTCTGCGAGCATACGGGCCGTTTCCAACCCGATGCCGTCCGTTGATCCTGTGATCAGTATCTTCTTCATGATTTCCTTTCGCGAATGAGTGAACCGTTACTTAGCCGGAATGATCTTGTATTTGGCATCCGTGCGCACATAGATAAGGCTTTCGGCATCGGCTTCAATTTCCAGCACGGCCGGCCCGGAGGCTTCGATCCCGCTGCCCGGAAGCAGATCCTTACCTTTATAGTCAAGCGCTCCTTTAACGAGCACGGCCCGGAAGGTTGAACCGCGGCTGGTTATTGCACCTTCAAATCCGGCGGACAGCTTGATGAAGGTTCCATTCAGTTCCCCTTCCTGTGTGTCTCCCCAGAGAAAGGCCATCTGTGCGCCGTCTTCATCCACCCAGTTAATGTCGGATGCGCTCAGCCATACAATGTTCTGTTCATCCACGTTGACCGGACGTTCGCCGCTGTCGAAATGTTGCTCTTCCGGCAGCACGAGGTAAGGCCCTTTCTCAATTTCAATGTAGGCCAGCGAGGTTTGACCTTCGGCTGCAGTAATGTGGACTTCACCCTTAGGCTGCGTCCAGAACGAGCCAGGCGGCATCCACATTTCGGCCGCATCGGGATCATCATTGTGAATCACGCCCTGAATCACGACGCCGCGGTAGGAAACGTTGTGGATATGCGGGGGCGACTCAAAATTGCTCGGCGGCTTCAGCAGAAAACCGGTCGGCTCGGTGCCGTTGCGATCACCCCACAGCGTTCCCGCCTTTGGCGCGAGATCACCGCGCTTGGGGTTGAGATGGGTATATTCAACATCGTCCGCCTGGATCACGTTTATATTCCCGTTCCCGGCCATATCCGACGATATGGTTGTGCAACCCGCCACCAGGGAGCTGGCCGCGAGAAGCAGTACTATTGATATCGTATTCTTGGGATTCATTTTTTTTCTCCTGTGGCTGTTTAAATATTTTTGGAGTGCGCCGGGAAATGAAATGCCACGGCGCTTTCCGAAAGCGGTGTCGCCCGTTGGTTGCCACCGCACTCCAGAATTTAACTATCCGATTTGGGTCAGTGTGTTCACAGTAAACTCTTCGGTTGCGTCTTCCGTTGCGGCCATGAAGGCCTGGAAGTGTGCCGAATCAACATGTTTCTGCAGCAGCTCCGGGGATTCCCAGTTTTCGTAAACCACAAAAAGCATCGGCGCTTCATTGTCCTGGTGCAGATGATAGTTGATGCAGCCCTCGTCTACGGCGTTGGTTATTTGAGCCAGCTTCAGCAGTTCGCTTTTCATGAGATCCACGCTGTCGGCATTCGCTTTGATTGTTGCAACGATGGTCAGTGCCATTTCATTTTCTCCTTAGAATAATTGGTTCTAAACAAAGCGCAGGATTTCGTCGGCTTCCATGCGCGGGGTGGGTTTCGGGCTTTCGTCAGGCCAGCCATAGACGATCAGGGCCGAAACCGTTTCGTCTTCGGGCAGGTTCAGGAGTTTCGGAATAGTGTCCTTGTCGATGACGCCAAAGATGGTGGTACCCACGCCTCTGGCATGTGCGGCCAGGCAGAAGGTCTGGCAAGCGATGCCGGCATCGAAGGATTCCCACGCTTCCGGGTTGGCAAACTCCATATCAAACTTTTCTGGATCCAGCCGTCCGCTTTTGCCGGTCACATGGCTGAGCACACAGACGCCCTTGGCGTTTTCCAGCGTCTTCATGTTGTAGGAAAATCCCTTTACCCCTTCGTGGGCAATTTTACTGATGACGTCGGGGCTATCGACCAGCGTGTAGCGCGCAATCTGGGTGTTCGCCCACGACGGCGCCCAGCGGGCAAGATCGATGATCTCCTTCATGGTGTTTCGATCGACCGCGCCTGCTTTGAATTTACGAACGCTGCGGCGTTCCTTGATCATTTCAATGGCATCCATTTTGAGTATTCCTCTGTTTGGTTATAGGGTGACGATGGCCTTGCCGACGGTGCGGCCGGATTCGATTTGCAGGTGGGCGTCTGCCAGCTGTTCAAACGGGAAGGTAACGGAAACATGCGGCTTGAGGATGCCTGCTTCGAGCATCCCTTTCAGCGTATTCATGTCGTCGCCATTCGAAGTAACCATGACAAACTCGAGGGCAACGTTGAGTTTATCGGCTTCGGCCTGCAGCTCTTCCGGGAAGGTATGCGTTGGCAGGGAAACAATCTTGCCGCCGGACTTAACGACCTTCAGGGAATCTTCCAGTACCTGTCCGCCCATGCCGTCGAGCACGAAGTCGATGTCGGCCAAGACCTCTTCAAACTTTTGTTCGCGGTAGTCGATGTGCTCATCGGCACCGAGTGCCATGCAGAACTCGCGGTTCTTCGCGGACGAGGTAGTGATCACGTGTGCGCCGATATTCTTGGCCATCTGGATCGCGAAATGGCCGACACCGCCGGAACCGGCATGGATCAGCACCCGGTCGCCCGCTTTCACCCGACCGGTTAATACCTGCAGGGCGGTCAAGGCGGCCAGCGTGGTTGCCGCGGCTTCTTCAAACGTTGTGCCTTCCGGAATCTGGGCGAGCTGGCTGGCGGGGGAGGCGACATATTCCGCATAGGCTTTTCCATGCCCTGGAAAATTCACCATCCCGAACACCTGGTCGCCGACCGCAAAGTCGGTGACATCCGCGCCGACTTCCGCCACGGTTCCGGAAATATCCCAGCCGAGGATAACCGGGCGCTCTTCGGTGCCGAGGATCATGTTGAGCACGGCTTCGTGCGGGCGGACTTTCACGTCGACCGGATTGATGCTGATGGCTTTGGTTTCAACCAGAACTTCATCGGCTTTGATGGCCGGTTTTTCGATTTCGCTCAGAACGAGG
This sequence comes from Pontiella desulfatans, assembly GCF_900890425.1. Taxonomy (NCBI): domain Bacteria; kingdom Pseudomonadati; phylum Kiritimatiellota; class Kiritimatiellia; order Kiritimatiellales; family Pontiellaceae; genus Pontiella; species Pontiella desulfatans. The sequence goes on from NZ_CAAHFG010000005.1 coordinate 64,404, forward strand.
TTTTCAACACCCCCGGCTTCCTTCAACAGGTATGCTTTCATTTCATGTTCTCCATTTGGTTTTAATTGTCTCTCGCCCGGTCGAAATAGACCGGTCGTCTAGTGTGCGGTAAAAAAATAGATGGCTAGTTGGCCATGTTGCCGATCCTTGTTTTGATGTGCTCGACCGTCTGGCGAATTGGGGTGGCATTCCGGCTGATGACGGATCGCTGGGCGGCCCCGGACCAATGATCCTGAATCAGCTGGGCTTCGGCTGCGGTATCGATGGCGCCGGGAAGTTTCTTTTCGGTAACCGCCTCATCGAGAACCTCCTGGTAGATATCGATCCATTGCAGGATTCCCCGAACAATCTCCGTGCGCATCCCTTCGCTGAGGTCGGAAACCTCCGAAGCCAGCTTAAGCGCCAGACAGGGGTATTTGCCGGGGTTGTTGGCAATGAAATCGACGCTGCCGTCCAGATAGTTAAACAACCGCACCAGCGGATCCGCCTCCATCTCGCTCGCAATCAGCAACGACCGTTTCAGCGCGCAGGCTTCCGCCATGTAATGTTTCAGCATCTCGACGCCAAACTGCTCCTTGGATTCGAAATAGTGGTAGAACGATCCCTTCGGCACGTTGACGGCATCCAGGATCTGTTTCAGGCCGACCGAGTGGAAGCTCTTTTCCAGCATGATCTCTTCGGCGGCATCAAGAATGCGTTCTTTGGTCGTTTGTTCCTTCATTTCGCTGCACATATTAGACCGGTCGTCTACAAAGGCAAGCGAAAAATGAATCCTTCTGCTTTTTCCCTTGTGATAGCCTGGTTCATGGAATAAGCGGACGGGGCAAACCAAGAAGGAACACGCAATGGATTCGGAAGCAAAACACGTCGAATGGGCGCGCAAGGTCAAGGCCATCGCGCAGATCGGCCTCGAGTATGCCGCCGATCCCTACGATCGCGAACGCTACACCGAACTCCGTGCTTTGGTCGCCGAAATGATGGCCGAAGCCTCGGATGTCCCTTTCAACCAATGGCTGGATTTATTCGAGGGCGAAACCGGCTATGCCACCCCCCGCGTCGATGTTCGCGGCGCGGTTTTCCGGGATGGGCAGGTACTGCTCTGCCGGGAACTCGATGATGGATTATGGAGCCTCCCGGGCGGATGGGCCGACGTCAACGACCCGCCCTCGGCCGCCGTCGAGCGCGAGCTGCGCGAGGAAACCGGCTACGAAGTCCGCTGCACCAAGCTCGCCGCCGTGCTCGACCGCGACCTGCACTACAACGAAGACAAGCGCCCGATCCACACCTACAAACTGATGTTCCTCTGCGAAATCATCGGAGAGGCAGGGGGCTTGGATCACGACATTGCCGAAGCGCGCTTCTTCCCGGTTGGCGACCTGCCGCCGCTGTCCCGCGCCCGCACCCTGCCGGAACAAGTCGAGCTGATGGCCAAACACCACAAAAACCCGGAGCTCCCGACCGAATTCGACTAAGCCCCGCTCCCAAAGCGTCGAATTAGAATTGACGGCCGTGAATTCTAATTAGACGCTTTTCCCGGGATGGCGGGGCGGACCTTGGTGGTTTTTTCGCGTTTGATGGTGACGGTTCCGGGCTTGGCGCCGCGTGGTTTTCCAACGTGCTTGGCTTCGGTGTATTTGACGGGGACGTTGCCGGCGGTGCGGGCCTTGGAGTGCCAGGCGGCAATGGCGGCGGCTTGTTTGATGGTGGCGTTGTCGGGTTTTTCGCCGTCGGGATGGCGCAGGATGACGTGGCTGCCGGGCATGCCGTGGACGTGGAACCAGAGGTCGTTGGCGCTGGCGACCCTGAGGCTGAGCAGGTCGTTGTCGGCGTCGGTTTTTCCGGCGAGCGCCTCGAAACCGCCGGGCAGTTCGTATTTCCAGAAATCGGGCTGTATTTCTTTTCCTCTCATGGGGAATATTGTTAACCACGAAAGGCGGGGAAACGAAGATGAATCTATTCGCTTATGGAACTTTGATGTGGCCGGAGGTGCTGCAGGCGGTGATGGGGCGACGGCTCGAAGGGGAGCCGGCGACGCTCGAGGGCTACACGCGGTTGCGCGTGATTGGCCAGCACTATCCAGTGATTGTCGTTTCGTTGGATGATTCGGTTGCGGGGATTCTCTACCAAGGTTTGACGGCGGACGAGTTCGGGCGCCTGGACGCGTTCGAGGGGGAGGAATATGACCGGATCGGGGTCTGCCTTGGAGACGCCAAAGCCTTTGCCTATGTGCTTTCCGACGATTGTAGGCACATTGCCGCCCCGGAGCCTTGGCACCCGGAGCAATTAACCCCTGGGCAACTGGCTTCCTTTTGCAGCGAGTACAAAGGCTGGAGCGAGGTTTGACGCCTATTCGTTCAGCAGCACCAGCGCGCGCTCGTTGTTGCTGGTGGAGAGTACGGCCAGGCAGATTTCATCCGATACCGGTGCGCTGGCGTATAGGTATTTAATGTTGATTCCTCCGTTGCCGATCTTGGTGCAAATGCTGGCCAGCATTCCGGGGGAGTGCTGCATCGGCACTTCGATCGAGTCGATTTCTTCGGGGGCATAGCTGTGGGCGCGCAGGGCATCGATGGCCCTGAGGTTGTCGTCGGTCACAAGGCGGACGACGCCTTTGTTCTCGTCTTCGACCCAGGCGGCGGCGGCGCGGATATTGACGCCCTTGTCGGCCACGATTTTCGTGAGCTGGGCGAGAATGCCGATATCGTTCAGCACGCGGACGGAGACTTCTTTGCATTGCCTTGCGGTGATCATCGAATCCACCTCCCTTCGCTCGTAAACTAATGGTGGCCCGGGGGATTGTCGAGAGAGGAATCGACTCCCAAAATGGGTTGCAAGTGCTTCGATTGTCTGATTTTGTGTGAAGTCTGTATATTAAGGAGGAATGTGAGCAAGGGCTTTAACAGGGAACGGGCAGGGAGATGGCTTGCGTGGTCATGCGCAATGGCCTTCCTTTGCTATGGAGTCTGCTCTAGCCTTGCGGAGGATATTTCGGCCGACACGGGCAAGTTGCGCTGGATGGGGCATTGGAAGGGGGAGGGCGGCCGGGAGCAAATGGTTCGCGAAGTGCTCGATGAATTCCGCTTCCTCCATCCTAAACTGGATGTCGAGTTCCAGTTCGCAAGTGATGTTCTTCCGGAAAAGTCGCAGCTTTCCGCCGCGAACTGCATTGTGGAAATGATCCGTTCGGGAACGTTCGACTGGGACGTGGTGTGGCTGGACCCGCTGATCTACAGCATGGTGGCCGACCAGCTGGACGATTGGGACTGGGGGCGCAAGCATCTGGTCGATTTTTGCGCGGTGCCCGGTTTCGGTAAGACCCAGAAAAATTTCCTGGTGGAGGGCAAGGATGCCCACCGGTACACGGCCGGGGTGTTCCCGGGGCCCTACATCGAAGGGTTTCTCTACACGGCCTGGTATAACCAATCCGTGGCCGACCGGCTGGGCCTCGACATCCGCGAAGAGGGCATGACGGAAAAGGATCTGCTGGGCTACGTCGAAAAGGTGCACGCCTACAACCAAACCGCGGCCGAACCCATTGCGGCGTTTCTCGACGTGGCGCGTTCCGGTTCGTTCCGCCGCCTCTACTATGGGCTTCTCTATTCCTGCCTCCCCGAGTGCGATTCCGAGGGCGAAGCGGATGGACCAACCATCGCAGAGGCCTATGCCCGTACGGATGCGTTTTTCGGCGAGCTGGGGCGCTACCAGCCCACCGAGGGCAATGCCGCTTCGGTGACCTGGCCGGATGCCGCTCGCTTCATGCTGGTCGAAAACCGCGCCCTGTTTTTCTTTGATGCCACCTGGCGCTACAATGCATTCAAGACCGCATGTCCCGAAAGGATCGGGCAGCTGCGTTTGGCCCAAATGCCTGGATTCGGTGGCAACAGCCACGCGGTCGGCGGATACCTGACCACCTGGGCGGTCCTGAAGAATGCGCCGGGGCGCGATGCGGGCATCGAGCTGATGCGCCATTGGAGCCGCCCGCCGATCGCCCAGAAATGGGTGCGCTACACCAAGTGCCCAACCGGGCTGAAGGGCGATTTGTACGACCCAACCTTTGGGCAGGACATCCACGCCGAATTCCAGCGGAGGCTCCGCCTGAAATGCAACAACCTCATGGCGGACCCTCCGGTCTTTTCCAGCAGGTTTGTCGAGCAATATCCCTCGATCGACCCCGAGCGCGCCGCAGTCGCCGTCCTTAAGTTGCGCGGCGACGAGGGGGGCGAATGAAAAAGATTTTTCTCTCGCTGGCCTTCAAGCTCGGTCTGGCGATTTTCATGATCGCTTCCGTCCTGCTTTCCGGGCTGGAGCTGTTCTATGCCAGCCGTTTCAACCAGGAGATCGACGAACGCCTCGACTATGTGGCGCAGATTCCCGGGCGGCTGATGAGCCAGAGCGCCATTTCCTATTCTACCGCGCGCGATGCCGATGCGCTCTCGCGGCTCGTTGGCGAAACGGTCGTGCTGGCCCTGGTGGGGCAGCCGGACGGCACCATCTACTACAGCACGGATCCCGAGCTGGAGGGAACCCCGATAACGGATGTGGCCGAGTTCAGGGGGTTCCCCAACTGCACCCAAGAGCTCGCGGCCGCCGCCACGATGCGGATCCGGGAAAACTCCAAAACCTACCTGCTGGCCACCCTCTCGCTCGTTTCGGATGGCCAGTGGCTCGGGAACCTGTGCCTGAAGCTCGAAACCGGCAACGCCGCCCAGCGCAAGCAACGCAATGCCCTCGGCTTCCTCGGCGGCTTCCTTGCGAGCATTGTCCTGATCACCCTATTCAGCGCCCTGCTGGTGCGCCAGATGACCGTGCCCCGGCTCAACAACATCCTCGCCTGCATCCAGTCGGTCCAGGAAGGCGACCTTTCCCCCAGGGTGAAACGCACGGTCTCCCTCGATGAACTCGGCGAGCTCGGCCGCGGCGTGAACCATATGGTGGACCAGCTCGAAAACCAGCGCACCGAGCAGGAGCGCCTGAAGGCCGAGCTGGAGACCTCGAAGGAGGAGGCCGAAAAGGCCAGCCGCACCAAGAGCGAATTCCTGGCCAACATGAGCCACGAAATCCGCACCCCGATGAACGGGGTGCTCGGCATGGCGCAGTTGATTCGGGATACGGAGCTTTCGCCCGAGCAGCACGAGTATGTCGAAACCATCTCCGCCTCGGCCGACAACCTGCTGAAGATCATCAACAACATCCTCGATCTCTCGCGCATCGAAATGGGCAAGTTCGACCTCAACATCGATACGGTGGACGTGGGCAAGGTCATGAACGAGCTGCAGACCTTTTTCACGCCCTCCGTCAAGGAGAAGGGGCTGGAGCTGAAGGTCAACTGCCCCTCCAATCTTCCGCATGTCCGCACCGACGAAGGCAGCCTGCGCCAGATCTTGATCAACCTGATGGCCAACGCGATCAAGTTCACCCAGAAAGGCCATGTTGTAGCCGGTGTCGAGTGCCTGGAGCGGACGGGAAACGAATGCACGCTGCGGTTCTGGGTTGCGGATACGGGAATCGGCATATCCGAAGAGGCCCAGCAGTTCATCTTCCACGAATTCACCCAGGCCGACGGTTCGCACACGCGCGAGTTTGGTGGCACCGGGCTGGGATTGGCCATCTCCAAGAAGATGGTGGAACAGCTGGGTGGAAAGCTTTGCGTCAGCAGCGAACCGGGGAAAGGAGCGGTGTTCAGTTTCAACATTACCTTGAACATGGACAATCCGCCGGGGGACGAAAACGCGGTGGAGGAGCAACCGCAGGAAGATCAGCTCGGACTCGATGTGCTGGTGGTCGAAGACAACAAGCTCAACCAGCGCGTCATCGCCAAGTTCCTCGAAAAAATGGGATGCCGGGTCGATATTGCCGAAAACGGCCGGGATGCGCTCGTGCGGCTCAAGCTCACGCAACCGCTCGAACAGCGCCCCCGCTACGACCTTATCCTGATGGATATCCAGATGCCCGTGCTCGACGGGCTCAAGGCCACCGCCATGATCCGCGCACAGGAAGGCGACGAGCGGCGCACGCCGATCATTGCCATCACGGCCCATGCCATGAAGGGCGACCGCGAGAAATTCCTCGAGCAGGGCATGGATGGCTATCTCTCCAAGCCCGTCCGGCGCGAGGATATCCGCGGACTGCTTAAGCAATATGCCTGACCCGTCCGCTGCTAGTAAATTCTACTAAAAATTTGAACCTTTTCTTGTGGCGCCTGTCGGTCTTGGTTCTGCAAACTGTTGCATCAAGTATGAGCCCGGGACGAAAAGGATAATCAATGCACGGACACGGAAAAGTTCCCATGTTTAGAATGAAGCCGAACAAAGGCACCCTCGCGATTGCCATCGTGGTTCTGTTGCTCGGGGTGCTCTTTTTCTTCGAGGGCCACCGCGATCCCGGCGACATCCCGGCCCATGAGCGGGCCAACCTCTTGCTGGCCATTTCCGTTGTCGTCTCCGGCCTGCTGTTCATCGTCTCCACCGGGCGCATGTGGTTCAAGCACCTGTGGCACGACCGCTATCGTTGAGCTTGTGGCTCAGCGGAATGACGAACAGCAAAACACCCAATCCCGAATTGAATCGGCATTGGGTGTTTGGGTCTTTCGGGTCTTGATTATTATCCCGCCGGCATGGCCTTGATCCGGATGTTGCGGAACTCGATGTTCGCCCGTTCGGCCTGGAGGCAGATGGCGCCTTCCGAAACCGACATGTTCCAACCCTTGTTGACCAAGGTTCCGTTAACGAATACCTCGACGGTGTTGTCTTTGGCAACAATGCGCATCTGGTTCCATTCGCCCGAAGGCTTTTCGGCGCCGTCAACCAGGTTGAGCCTGCGGCGGCTGGGCTGGTTGTTCTTGCCCTTGGCAATCTGTTCCGGTTGCACCTCGATCGTCTCGCCAATCACCCAGAAATCGCCGGCGTTGTCCTTCATCAGCTGCACCTCCATCGATTTCGGCCAGACGCTCATGAGGCGGGGATCGGTGCAGTGGATCAGGCAACCGCTGTTGCCCCCGGTGTCCGGCCAGCGCCATTGGAATTCCAGTTCATAGTTCGAATAGCTTTTTTCGGTGCGCATCACGCCGTTGGGCTTGCCCTTGCCCATCACGACCACCGTGTCGTCCTTCACCGACCAGATGGTTTCCGGTGCGGCTTTGTCGAGGGTGTCGAACGTCCATCCGGTGAAATCCTTGCCATTGAAGAGGGGCGTCCACCCCTCCTCGGCGAAGGCCGCGGTCGCAACACCTAGCAGTAAAACAGTCAATAGCTTTTTCATGGTCATCTCCAGTTTAGCGTCTGCGGATCGGTTTTCCATCGCCCGGAACCGGTACGACGTTTTCCGGCGGAAGCTTGACCGCTCCCTTCTCGAAGTCCTCGGCGGCGATGCCGTGGGTGAAGGCGTACCACTCCGACTTCGGATTCAGGAACAGATCGCTCCACAGGATCTTCTGGCCGGTGTAGCAGGCGATGCGGCCCATGATGGCGGTTCCGGTGGCCTCGGCCACGATCTGCGCCTCGTTGAGCGGCTTGCCCGAGCGGACGCCGCGGATCATATCGATCATTTCCTGTTCGCCATCGTTGTCGGAATCAACCTGGGGTTCCGGAACGCTGATCGAGTCGTCGCCACTCAGCTTGCCGCCGCCCAGCACATAGCCCTTGGAGCCGCGCAGCTCCTCGCCGACGCGGTTGAAGCAACCCGAAACCTGGCGGCATTGGCTGTGGATATGCACGTTGTTGCCATAGTCGAGGTCGACGCTGAAGAAATCGAACGAGTTGCCGGACTCGCGGCGCGCGCGGCCGCCGAATCCGACGGCGGATTTCGGGGTATGGCCGATGAACCAGTTGGCGACATCGAGGTTGTGCACGTGCTGTTCGACGATATGGTCGCCGCCCGTCTCGATCCAGTTGAGCCAGTTGCGCGCCAGGTAGTCCGCGTCCGAGTCGCCGGGCCTGCGCTCCTTGATCCACGGAACCGTGCCGTTCCAGCTGACGATGCCGCCGAGGATTTCGCCCACGGCGCCCGCTTCGACCAGCGCCTGGTTCTTGAGGTATTTCGCCGAATGGCGCCGCTGCATGCCGGCGGAGATCCCGAGGCCCTTGCCCTTGGCATATTCGCCCAGCTCCAGCACCTTGCGGCAACCCGGCGCGTCGACCGCGATCGGCTTTTCAATGAAAACATGCTTGCCGGCCTTGAGCATCGCTTCCAGATGCAGCGGGCGGAACAGCGGGGGGGTGACGAGCAAAACGAATTCCGCATCCGATGCGGCAACCTGGTGGTAGGCGTCGTAGCCCGCGAAGCAGCGGTCGGCCGGCACCTTGAAGTGTTTTCCATGCCCCAGCACGGCTTCTTCGAACGCATCGGCCAAGGCAACCACTTCGCTTTCCAGGCCGAGGGTTTTGCAGGCTTTCAGGAAATTCCCGAGGTCGCCCTTGCCGCGGCCGCCGCAACCGACGAGCGCCACTTTCACCTTTTTGCCCGGTGCGGCGTTGGCCATGCCGGCCAGCCCGGCCACGGTTCCCGCAATTGCGGTGGTCTTCAGCGAATTCCTACGTGTGCAAACTTCCTTCATTTTTCCCACTCCTTGGTTAAATTCAGATTTCCCATTAGACGTTCAGCAATGACAATACTAGACAATAGGCTCGATCTTTGCCACTTGTTTGAGTCCAACAACCGGAGGCAGTCGATGGGTAAAATGAAAAAGGGCGAAATGGATGACTATCAACTGGCGCTGATCTCAAAATCGGTTTTCGATATCGGGCCGCGGACACGGACGATTATGCTGATGTTCGGCATTTTGGGGGTGACGCTTGCGCTGATCCGGAGTCTGGTGAGCCATCGGGATGTTCCGCTCGATAAAATCATCCATTTTTCCGGCTACTTCATTCTTTCGGCCACCTTCGTGCTGGCGTTGAGGCCGCGCTATTTCATCCCCGGCCTGCTGGCCGTGATTGGCCTGGGGGTTGTGATTGAGTTTCTCCAGCGCCTCACCGGGCGCTCGTTCGACCCGCGCGACATGATCGCCAACACCGTCGGCATTGCCTGCGGGAGCACGGCCGGCCTGGTGGCGCGCGGCATCTATGCCTTCATCAGCAGGGAAGTCGCCGCCCGCAAGGCGCACCAGCGCCTCCATAATTTCGCGAAAGGCGACACCCTCATCCGGGAAGGCGATCCCATCGAGGATATGTTCATCATCAAGCAAGGCCGCGTGCGCGCCCTGCGCAACATCAACGGGCGCGACACCGAGATTGCCACCCTGGGGGCCGGCGAGGTGCTCGGCATCCTTGGGGTGGTGGAGCACAAGCCGCAATATGCCACCTTGCGCGCGCTCGAACCCACCGTCGTCTACCGAATGTCCATGGGCGAGCTGATGGAAAGCGCCGGTGGCGACGAGCTACCTGTTTCGCTCGTCCTGTCGGGATTGAGCTCCAAGGTGCGCGCCCTGGCCGACCAGCTCTCCCAGTCCGGCCGCTCCTTCAACGCGGATAGCACCATCGCGTAAAGAAACGTAATATAAGCTCGGAATCCGTGGCCATGTTGTTAACGTTTCGACGGTGAAGGCGATTGATCATTTCAAGCAGAACCGACCCGTGCATCTGGCCCGGCGGGATGTGTTTTTCGAACGCGCGGCCGAGTTGATCTCGGCCCAGCACAACGCGTTTCCCCCGGAAACCAAGATCGGTGACTACGAGGAGATCCTATTCCTGTTGCGGGTGGCCCGCCAGCATGCCCGGTTTTCCATCCGCGACACCGGTTCCAACGAAACCGACGAACAGTTTGGGCGCTTCATCAACCTGCTCGCGGGCAATGTGAAAGCCGTGCTTTCCATGATGAACCTGAAGCACACGGTGGAGAGCGATACCTCGTTTTTTACGTTCCTCGGGGCCAACCAGGCATCCGTTGCATTGCAGGCCGAGGAATACCAGCGCCGCGCCAACGACATTGTCCGTTCGATCCACAACACCCTCAAGCTGGCCGAAGGCCCCTACGAGCAGTTGAAGGTGGACAATGCCGCCGCTTCATCGGAGGAAGAGCTGCTGCGCTATGAAAAGGCGCACAAGCACTTCCACGAGCAAGTCAAGGAAGGGAAGCACCGCTACAAGATTGCCCCCAGTTCCCGCAAGATTGCGCACTTTTAAAAAAGTGGAGTGCGGCGCTCCAAAAACTAATCGCGGCTAAACTTTCGGTTGAGTTCGGCGAAGCTGGTGTAGATGAGGGTGGGGCGGCCGCGCGGCGAGGTGTAGGGCATTTCCGTTTTGGCCAGGTCGGCCACGAGCTTTTCGATCTCCCGGTCGGAAAGCTGGTCTTTCGTGCGCACCGCGGTCTGGCAGGCGGCCTGGGCAATCTGTTCCCGCACCAGTTCGTGCGCTCCGCGCTTCTTTCCGGCTTTTTCGATTTCGCGGACGATTTCCACCAGCAGGGTCTCCGCCGGCTCGTTCTGCACATAGACCGGCAGGGCATCCACAATGAAGGTGTCGCCGCCGAATTCCGAAACCCCGAACCCGAGTTCCTGAAGCACATCGATATGCTTGCGCACCACCAGCGCATCGGACGGTAGCAAGTCCATGGTTTCCGGGGCAAGCAGCCCCTGTTTCGGCACCTCGTGGCGGTGCGCGGCCCGCATGAATTTTTCGAAGAGCACCCGTTCGTGCGCAGCGCGCGGCTCCATCAGCACATAGCCATCCTCGGTTTCGAGCACCACATAGTTCCCGCCCAGCTGCCCCACGATCCGGCACCAGCCCCACGGGCTCGCCGAAGGCGAGGCCGTGGCGTGATCCGTGATCCGTGATCCGTGATCTTCCTTTGCGGGCACCGTTGTTTCACTCCCGGAAGAGGACGCGACCGAGGGAGGACGCGTTTCTTCCTTCGGTGTTCCTTGTTCCATGTTCGATATTCTAGATTCTGCCAGTTCGGGACGAACGAGGATGTCGTCCATCTGCTTCTGGGTCTCGAACCGGGGCCGCACCGGCTTGGGCGGGGGTAGCGTGATGCGCTCCTCGTCCGACGGGGTGGTTGGAGGTTCGGCGTTCAACGGCCGCAGTTCCTCTCCCTGGAATGTCAGCGCCTTGTTGAGGGCGGCCACGATGGCGTCGCGCAACTGGTTTGGTTTGCGGAAGCGGACTTCCTTCTTGGTCGGGTGGACATTGACGTCCACGAGCGAAGGTTCCATTTCGATGAAGAGGAAGACGGCGGGATAGCGGCCTTTGGTAATGAGCGAATGGTAGGCCTCGTTGAGCGCGTGGTAGACGACCGGCGCGGCGGCGGGGCGGCCGTTCACGAAGATATATTGATCCTGCCGATCCTTCCGACCGGTTTGCGGCAGGCCGGCATAGCCGGTAATCGTGTATTCTTCGTCCGCATGATCGATCGGCAGCAGCTGTTCGAAAAAGCCGTGGTTGTAGAGTTCGCTGATGCGGTCTTCCATTTTGCCGGCCATCGGCAGGTTGTGCACCATGCGTTCGTCCACCTTCAGGCTCATGCCGATGTCGGGGTGGGCGAGGGCGTGCACCAGGAAGAGCTGGCGGATGTGCGCTAGCTCGGTCTGTTCCGCGCGCAGGAATTTTCGTCGGGCGGGCACGTTGAAAAAGAGGTTGCGGATCTCGATGCGCGTGCCGACCGGGGAGCCAATATCCTCGCAGCCCAGGAATTTCCCGCCCGCAATCTGGATCTCGGTTCCGGCCAGATCCTCTTCCGGACGCGTGATTAAGGTGAAGCGCGATACCGACGAAATGGCCGCCAAGGCCTCGCCGCGGAACCCGAGCGTGTGGATGTTCTCGATATCGGCCTCCGACCGGATCTTGCTAGTGGCGTGGCGCTCGATGCTCAGCAGCGCCTGGTCGCGGTTCATTCCGCAGCCGTTGTCGGTGATGGAGATTAGTTGCCGCCCGCCGCGGATGACTTCCACATCCACCTGGGTGGCGCCCGCGTCCAGCGAATTCTCGAACAGCTCCTTCATCACGGAGGCCGGGCGTTCGACCACCTCGCCAGCGGCAATCTTGTTGATCACCTGGTCGGGCAGCATCTGGATAACGGGTTTTTCGCGCATCGGGGGAACATAGCAAAACGCCTCCCGCCAATGAAAGTTCCGCAACCCGGTTTTTGGCTGACAGGGGGATGGGCGGTCGCCGCTACGGCATGTGCCGTATTTACGCTCTTCCGGCCATCCATTCTAATCGGCCAATGTAGGGATTAAGTATGGCGAATGGTTGGCCGGGAAGATTGAAAAGCTTTTTTCAAGGGGTTGTCGAACGTCTAAATGACAGCAACTTGCGTTATGCCAATAAGTAGTAAAAAATACTAAAAAACGGCGAAGATTAATATTTATAAGCCGGTTTCGGGAGGATATAAATCCAGTTGATCCATAAACCGAAGATATACAGGTAGAAAATGAAATCTCAACAGATAAGGACAATTTCATGGCCGCGATGATGTACCGGCACCGGCCATCGCCGACGGCTCTGGTTTTGGCGCTTTGCATAATTCTAGTTGGATCGCTCTGCTCCTTTCCATGCGGCCAAGGCTGGCGGCCGGGGAGCTCGCGGTTTCCTCGATGATCCTGGTTGCCAGCATCACCTGCTTTGCCAGTGGGCTCTTATTGATCGTTGCCTTTGCGCGCTATCGGTTCACCCATCTATGGAAAAGCACCGGTGCGGCGCATTCGGATAAATACAAGAACCAGCACAAGAAACGGGGCAACAAGGGGCGGAAACCGCGCCGCTAGCGGCGGTCTTCGAAGCCGGGATTCGGGGCCGAGGCCGTTTTTTCGAAAAAAAATGTAAGAAAAACGATTAGGCAACGTACATTAGTTAACAAAGGAAGGGATGGAATAAACAAGATGCGGTGCGGTCTTAGATACCTAATAGGATTGCTTGGCATGGCTGCCTTGTTGTTGGCCGGTTGTGGCGAAGGGGCGATTGATGCCGTTAAAAATGAAAGCGCGGCCGACTCCCTGCCGCTGGATTTACAGAAGCTTCAGGGGGTTTGGAGCCAAGCTTCGACCAACGAATACAGCGTGTGCGAGGTCAATATCGATGGCTATACCGTGCGCTTGCGCCTCCAGGCACTAGGAGAGGAAACGATGCTGAAACGCAATGTGATGATCAGCGGAATCGATGATGAGCGCGATTTGCTGCTGCTGCATAATGGGCAGGCAGCCTGGAAATATGAACTGGTTCGGCAGGAGACGGGAGATCTCCTGATGTAAACGCCGGTTGAAAAGTGCACCGGGCGGCGGCCCAAAAGTGTAACACTTTTTCGTTAATTACCCCGCTTCCTTGCGGGTGTCAATTGCTCCTACGGTTTCTTTGTTTTCTGCCGCTGTCCCCGGCGGCGCAATGAGTCCTGCAACCTGAAGCTTTCACCATTGGCCTCGAGGATATGGACCCGGTGGGTCAGGCGGTCGAGCAAGGCTCCGGTAAGCCGCTGGGAGCCCAGCACCTCCGTCCATGATTCGAAGGGCAGGTTCGTGGTCACCACGAGGCTGGTGCGTTCGTAGGCCCGGCTGACGACTTCGAAAAGCAGTTCAGCCCCCAGCTTGGAGAACGGAACGTAGCCGAGTTCATCGAGAACGAGCAGGTCGGAGCGCTCGAGTTGCTTGAAGAACCGGTCAAGCTGCCTTTCCTCCCGGCGTTCGAGCAACTGCGTGACCAGGGCGGTGACGCCGAAGAACCGCACCTTGAAGCCCATCTGGCAGGCGGCGAACGCCAAGGCGGTGGCGAGGTGGGTTTTTCCGGTTCCGCTGTTGCCGATCAGCAATACGTTCTCCCGCTCCTTGATAAACTCGCCGTGGGCAAGCTCCCGCACTAGCGGCTGGTTGATCGATGGCTGCTCCTCGAACCGGAAGCTATCGAGGGTTTTCACGACGGGGAAACGGGCGGACTTGAGCCGGCGTTCGGCGGCCCGTTGTTCCCGGTCATGAATCTCCTGTTCGATGAGCCGCAGCAGGTAGGTCGAGTAGTCGGCCCCTTCGGCCTGGCAGACCGAGGCCATCTTGCGGTGCTCCCGCAGGATACTCGGCAGCTTGAGCGTTTTGAGGTAGTGCTCCAGCAGTACGTGTGACGAGGTCTGTGCACTCATGCGCCCACCTCCTGTCCGAGCAGGCGATTGTAATCGGCCACATCTGCGCTGGCGACCTGCACGTGGCGTAGATGCTCGTGTCCATCCAGGTTGAACCGGGTGCATCGCCATTCCGGCCGGGGAATGAGGAACTGGGCAATGGCGTCTCGGGAGGAGGCCCCGCAACGCAGCCCCTGCTCAACGGCCCGGGCCAGTTCCTTGGGTGAATGCTTTTCGAGCAGACGCAGCACCTTGATGTACTCCCGGGTTCCTTCGCCATCGAGATCGGCCTCCAGCCTGCTGCGCAGATCCCGAAAGCAGGATGGCAGTTTCCAGTCTTCCAATGGCCGGGCGTGGTCGAGCCCGCCGGGCTTGCGTTCGAGCAGTGCGAGATAGTGCACGGGGTTGAAATGGACGCCGGCCTTGCCCCACAACCGGGGATGTTCGGCGATGCATTCATCGCCCCGGCAGACCACAATCCGGTCGATATAGCCCTTGACCACCGTTTCGTAGTGGGCGTAGCGCACGGGCACCGAATAATCGTTGCCGTCGAAACGCACGAGCGACAAGGAGCTGGCGGTGCAGGTTCGCACCCGGCAGGACTCGAACGGCACGACCGGCAGATCAATAAAACGGCCACGCTCATCGGCCAGCAACTGCCCCTTCGTTCCGTCCTTGCCCCGCAGTTTACGCCCAAGCTCCTCCCGGCAACGCTCTTCAAGCATGCGGTTGAGCTCATCAAAGCTACGAACCTCCGGCACCGGAACCATGAAGTTGGAACGAGTATAGCGCACCATCGATTCGACCACGCCCTTTTCGTTACCTCGGGCCACGTTGCAGAAGTGTTCCTTGAACAGATAGTGGCTCTGGAGCTGGAGGAACCCGTCGGTGAGCTTGCGTTGGTGGCGCTTCATCACCTTGGCCACCATCACCCGCTCGTTGTCGTAGCTGATACGGCAGGGTACGCCATCGAAAAAGGTGAAGGCCCTCACATGCCCATCCCAGAAAACCTCCGTGCAGATCTTTTCGTAGGCCTGCACATAAACCGCATCCGAATACGGCAGGCTCATCACAAAAAATGCGACCTTCCGAAGCTGGCCGTTTATTTTAGCGAGGGCATAGCCGAAATCCATCTGCGCCTCGCCGGGCCGATGAGCCAGCGGAATGTAGACATCCTTCAACCGCACCCGGGCGTTGCGCACGGCATCTTTTACCTGCGTATACCCGCCGGTGTATCCTTCCTCTTTCAAGCGATCAAAAATCCGCTTGGCTGTATGCCGTTGCTTCTTCGGTAACTCCCGGTCCTGCCGGAGAATCTCTTCGATCCGGCCGAGAAACGGCCCGATCATGGGCTTCGACCTCGGCTGGGTCATCCGGTATCCAGGAGGCTTAGGATGCGCCAGAATCTTCTCCAGCGTCCTGGTATGAATCCTGTACTCGGCCTTAACCTGTCGTTTGCTGACGCCTTCAACAAGCACCTTTCGTCTGATGTCGATCCACCATTGCATGTCTATGTACACTCCTTTACCTCCCGGTTCCGAAACGGTTAGGCAACCACGTTGCCCGATCCGTCCGGAAATCCGGAAGTTTTAGTTGGAGTGTTACACTTTTAGACCGCCCCGCCGCCCGGTGCACTTTTCAACCGGCGTTTACATATCGTTCATTGTTGCTTCAGTAGCTATCTGGAAAGATATGGTTTAATCGGTTCGGAGATGGCGCAATGGGTTCATATATGTATAGGCAAAAACCAAATTTGGTGGCCTTGGTGGCGGCGTTGGTCAGCTTGGTTGGCGGCATTCTTACGATCTGTATGCTGCAGGCGCGGGATGGCGCAGGGATTGCCAGTCCAACGCCGGTGGGATTCCTCGCCTGCATAACGCTGGTGCTGACGGGGACTTTCCTGATTATCGCCTTTGCGCGCTACCGGTTCACCCACCTATGGAAGAGGGGCGAAGCCGCCCATTCGGACAAATACAAGAGCCAGCACAAGAAACACCACCACCATCACCGACATTCGCACCGCTAGGGCAACCGGCGGAGTCCTCGCTTATTCAAAGCAGTCGGTGATGACAACCTCATCCAACGGAAGCCTGTCCTTGGGAGGGTCGGGCTCGCCGATGGCCTTGCCGATGGCAACGGCCATGCAGATGGCATGGTCGCTGGGTAGGTTGATCAGGTCTCCGACTAAATCGTAGTCGAATCCGTCCATGGGGCAGGAATCGTAGCCCATGGACTTTGCGGCAAGCATGAGCGTTTGTGCGGCGATGCCGCAGGAGCGCATGGCTTCGTCGCGTTGAACCTGGTCGAGGCCGCTGTAGTATTGCTCGATGGCGGGGACGATGAATTCCTGCACCGGTTCCGGGGCGGATCGCCAATAACGGATCGGTTCCTTTTCCCAGGCTTTCAGGTCGGCGCAGAGAATAATCAGCACCGCCGCTTCGGTGACCTGGCTCTGATCCCACGCGGCATTCTTGATCTGTTCACGCAGTTCCATGTCCTGCACGAGCACAAAGCGCCAGTTCTGCAAGTTGAAGGCGGTCGGCGAGTGCAAGGTTAGCGAAAGGAGTTTGTCGGTCTCCTTCTTCGTCATTTTGTGGTCGGGATCGAAGTGCCGTACGGAACGACGATTCTGGATGGCAGCCGGGACATTCATGACTCTTTACCTCGTATTTGCGCTAGAGCATACGTGATCGGGCCAGGGGTGTTAAGTTTTAAGTATTAGGTTTTCGAGATCGATCGGGGGGCGTGTGGTGCACGACGGGGAAATTCCCCGCCTTTTTCATTTCCAAACCTTGGACGATTAGGCGAATAATACCGACTTTTCCAATCCATAGGGGTGTAACATGCTGGATATTCGATTTGTACGTGAAAATGCCGATGCGGTGAAGACCGCCATGAAAAACCGCAACGCGGATGTGGACATCGATGCCGTCATTGCGCTCGACGACCGCCGCCGCGCCATTGTGGCCGAGGTCGATGAGCTCAAGGCCGAGCGCAACCGCATCTCCAAAAGCATTGGCCTGATGATCAAGGAAGGCAAGGACCCCGAGGAAATCAAGGCGGAGGTTCGCGCAATGGGCGACCGGATTTCCGCCTTGGACGAAGAACAGCGCGAAGTCGAATCCAAGCTCCGCGAAGGTCTGCTCTATATTCCCAACCTGCCTTCGGCCACCACGCCCGTCGGACTGACCGAGAACGACAACCCCGTCATCCGCTCCTGGGGCGAAAAGGTGGAACTCGGTTTCGAACCCAAGGCGCACTGGGATCTCGGTGCCGAACTCGGTTTGTTCGATCTCGAACGCGGGGCCAAGCTCTCCGGTTCCGGCTTTCCGCTGTTCACCGGCAAGGGGGCCAAGCTGGAACGTGCCCTCATCCAGTTCATGCTCGACCTGCACACCGAGGAGCATGGCTACATTGAAGTGGCGCCGCCGTTCATGTGCAATGCGCAGACCATGACCGGCACCGGCCAGCTGCCCAAGTTTGCCGAAGACATGTATGCCATTCCGCTCGACGGCCTCTACCCGATCCCGACCGCCGAGGTTCCCGTGACCAATATGTATGCCAACGAGATCGTGGACAAGGAACTGCCGATCTGCCACACGGCCTACACCCCCTGCTTCCGCCGCGAGGCCGGTTCCGCCGGCAAGGATACCCGCGGCCTGCTGCGCGTGCACCAGTTCGACAAGGTGGAGATGGTCAAGTTCACCACCCCCGAAACCTCGGAAGAAGAACACGAAAAGCTGACGCTCGACGCCGAGAAGGTGCTTCAGTTGCTCGGACTGCACTACCGCGTCATTGAACTCTGCACCGGCGACCTCGGCTTCAGCGCCGCCAAGTGCTACGACATCGAGCTGTGGGCGCCTGCGCAGGACAAGTGGCTGGAGGTTTCCTCCTGCTCCAATTTCCACGACTACCAGGCGCGCCGCGCCAACATCCGCTACCGCAACGAAGACGGCAAGCCGGCCTTCGTCCACACCATCAACGGTTCCGGTGTTGCCCTGCCGCGTTTGGTGATTGCCATCATGGAAAACTACCAGAACGAAGATGGCAGCATCGACCTTCCCGAAGTGCTCTGGCCCTACATGGGCGGGCTGCAAAAGCTCGCCTAGGGGTTGGTGAAGGATGGTCGTTTTTTGAGCGGTGCTGTCAGCCCAAATGCCGGCGCAGCATCTCGAAGAGCGCTTCCTTCTTGACGGGCTTGGCGATGTAGTCGTCCATGCCGGCATCCAGGCATTTTTCGCGGTCGCCCTGCATGGCGTTGGCGGTGAGGGCAATGATCGGCACGCGGGTGCCGGAGCCGGACTCCTTTTCGTAGGTGCGGATTTGGCGGGAGGCTTCATAACCATCCATGCGCGGCATCTGGCAGTCCATGAAGATGAGGTCGAACTCGGTGCCGCCGGTCACCTTGCGCAGCGCCTGTTCGCCGTTCTCGGCCACCTCGACCTCGAAGCCCCCCTTGACGAGCATGCGCTTGGCCACGGTTTGGTTGACGAGGTTGTCTTCGGTGATGAGGATGCGCCGCGACCCTGCGCTGGTGATGGTTGAGGTTTCGACCTGCGGTTTGGCATCGGCCGTGCGGGGAGGGTGCATGGTCGCGATGTCGATCGGATAGCCAAGGGCATGCGCCGTCTTGGCGAGCAGGTTGTTCAGGCGGATCGGTTTCACGAGGTTGGTGGCGAGCCCGGCGTGGTCGAGCGATCGGAAGTCGCGATTGGTGATCGAGCAGATGATGAAGAAGGTGATGTGTTCGAATTCCGGATTGTTGAAGAACGGGTTGTCGGCGTCGTAGGCGAGGTATTCCTCGACCAGGACAATCTTGAAACCATTGCTCCGGATGCGCTCCGCGGCGCTTTCCATGGAGTTGATGATCTCGGCCGAGAGCCCCCAGCGGTTGAGCCATTCCACCATGGCCTGCCCCATGATTTTCTTTTCGTCGATGACCAACACCTGTTCACCCTTGAACAGGGCCTGGTCGATCGCCGAGACTTGCGTGCGGCTTGCAATGGGTAGGTTGAGCCGGAACCAGAAGGTGGAACCCTTGCCCAGTTCGCTTTCCATTCCGATCTTTCCGCCCATCAGGTTGACGAGTTGCTTGCAGATGGCCAGGCCCAGGCCGGTGCCGCCGAACTCGCGCGTGGTGGAGGAATCGCCCTGCGAAAACTTCTGGAACAGTTGCGGCAATTCATCGCGCGAAACCCCGATGCCCGTGTCCCGGACGGTAAAGCTGATGGTGGTTTCCGCTTCCGTTCCGGCGACGGCCTCGATATCGATGTAGACATAGCCTTCGCGGGTGAACTTGAGCGCATTGCTGGCCAGGTTCATGAGTACCTGCCGGATGCGCCCCGAATCGCCGGTCACAAAAGGCGGCGTGTTGGGCGAGAAGCGCAGGATGAGGTCGACGCCTTTTTCCAGTGCGGTGGGTGTGAGCAGCTCGGTAATGTGTTCGCAGGTTTCGCGCAGGTCGAAGGGTTGCGGTTCGAGATTGAGCTTGCCGGCCTCGATCTTGGAAAAGTCGAGAATGTCGTTGAGCAGGGTGAGCAGGGCATCGCCCGAGGTTTGCACGATGCGCAGGTATTCGCGCTGCTCCTTGGAGAGCTGGGTGTCGCTCAACAGGCTGGCGGTGCCGATGATGCCGTTCATCGGCGTGCGGATTTCGTGGCTCATGCTGGCGAGGAAGTCGGATTTCGCGCGGGTGGCCTGTTCGGCCTTCTCGCGGGCCACGAGCAATTGCCGGTTGGCGCCTTCGAGGCTTTCCCGGGCGTCGTTCGCATCTTCCATCATGCCCATGATGATGTGCTGGTTTTCCTCAAGCTCCCGGCTGCGTTTATCGAGCAGGCGGTTGGCTTCCTTCATTTCCAGTTCGTATTCCTTGCGGTCGGTGATCTCCAGCAGGGTGCCGGCCATCCGCTGCGGCGAGCCCTCTTCGCCGCGCTCGATCACGCGGCCGCGGTCGAGCACCCAGATCCACTCCTTCGATCCCTTTTGCAGGCGGTATTCGCAGGTGTAGGTGTCGGTCTTCCCATCCAGGTGGGCGGCGAGGGTGCGGTCGACGAGCGCGTGGTCGTCGGGATGGATGTGTTGCTTGTGCCAGTCGAAGTCGGGGGCGAGGTCGTCGATGCGGCAGCCTAGGATGCTGGCAAAGCGGTGGTTGTAGGAATAGGCGTTGCCGGGGATATCCCAGTCCCAGTAGCCGAGGTCGCCGCCATGGAGGATCAGTTCCATATTGTCGCGTGCGCGCGCGGCGTCGCTTTCGGCCCGTTTGCGTTCGATGACCTCGCGCTTGAGTTCCTCGTTGTAGCGTTCGGCATCCTCCATGATGCTCAGCAGGGCCTTGCGGTGCTTCCTGAGGTCGAGGGTTTCGGTTTCGAGGAACTCGTTGGCTTTCATGAGCTCCTGCACCACTTCGAGGTTTTCGTGGATCTCGCTGTTGCGCTCGTATTCCTCGCGCTCGATCCGGCTGCCGAGCAGGCGCCCGACCATGTAGCCGAGCAGAATCGTTACGGCCACGGCCACGCCGACGAAGACGGGGAGGTTTGCGGGATTGGATTTGGAGGATACGTAGGTTGCGCCGGCGAGCAGCAGGCCGGCCGCTGCGCAAGCCAGGGCAAATCCGCGTCCGAGACGGTTGCGGATCCGGGGGTCTTTTTCAATGCGCTGTTGGGGCTGGATCATGGGGTCAGTCGGCCTTGTCGATGTTGTAGCGCTGAGGCCGGTTCACCTGCTGGAGCAACTCGTTGACTTCCGCCTTGAGTTCGATGATGCGGTTTTCCCTGCCGGCGGTCACGGCGTTGAATCGTTCGAGGTCGTGGATGGCATCCTGGAGTTCGCTTTCGCGTTCCTTGCGCCCCTCGACATCCTGTTTGAGCTGGGAGTTCAGGACTGCGAGTTCCTTGGATGCCCGCAGCTGGGCCTGGTTATACAACAGCACCAGGGGGACGGCCATGAGCAGCAGGAACAGGCCGGAGGCCGCCTTCCGAATGGCTTGCTCGCGCAACATGCTGTTCGCATGGTCCACCTTGCGTGCAACCATGTAGGCAATTCCGGTTCCGTTGGTGGTTCCCTTGTAGAACGCCGCGATCCGCAGCCGGCCGTAGCGGGAGTGGTCGGTCGTCAGCAAGGTGAGCCCGTGTTCGTCCGAGGCGGTTGCGAGGTCGAGCACCAGCTCGCGGATGTTGTGAGGCACGGCATCGACGGCCTTGGTGGCGTCGAGTCCCGGTTCCTTATCCGCAGTGCCGGCAATCAACGAATAGGAGCCCGGGCTTTTCCGGACCACCGCGCCGACCACGTTGAAGCCGCCGTTGTTTGCGAAACGGCCCAGTTGTTTCTGGAGGGCCCGGTAGGCGGCGGAGTCAGGGCTTCCGACCAGTTCCAGGCTCTGCGTATAATCGTTGCCGAGGATTTCCCGAATGGCAAAGGCCCCGTTGGCCAGGTTTTCATCGATGTCCCGGAGCAGCGTTTCCCGGTTTTCGACATACGACCATGTGGAGAATGCAACCACTCCGGCCACATAGGCCGTGGCGGAAAACGCAAACCGCTTCAGGCGGCGCTTGACCGGCTTTTCATTCATGAAAGGTCATCCGTGGTTGTCCTGTATTTCTGGGGTTCGCCCAGCTCCTTGAGCAGTTTGTTGATCTCGGCCTTCAGCTCAAGCGTGCGGCGTTCGCGTCCCCGCATCAGTTGGTTGAATCGTTCCATGTCCTCCAGGGTCCGTTTCAGGCGTTCCTCGGCCCGGTTTTGTTCGGTGACATCGCGCCAGACGCCCAGGATGCCGACGGCGCGTCCGTTTTCATTGCGCAACGGAATCTTGCTGATTTCGCGCCATCCGATGCTTCCATCGGCGCGCGTGTGCGATTGGGTATAGTTGAACAGCGGCTGGTTGTTGACAATCACGTCTTGGTCGCGGCTGACGATCTGCGGGGCGAGTGCGGGGTCGAACAGGTCGTACGGGGTTTTGCCCACCACGTCTTCGAGGGATTCAAGGCCGCATTCCCGGGTGAAGGTCTTGTTGCAGCCCAGGTAGACCGAATCCTTGTCTTTCCAGAAGACCGACATGGGAATGGTGTCCATGATCAATTGGAGCATTTGCTGCGATTCGCGCAAGGCGCTTTCCGTACGCTGGCGGTTGGCGATGTCGCGCGCGACCCCGAAGATGGCTTTCTTGTTTTTCCAGGAGCCTTGGAAAATATTCATTTCAACCGGGATGGTGCCGTTGCTTTTCATTTTCAACGGCAGGCCGCAGGTGGTGGCCTGTTCGGTCTGCATGCGGGCAATCACCTGGTAGATCTCGACCCGGGATTCTTCGGGGTAGAGTTCGAAGATGCTCATGTCGCCGAGCTCCCTGCTGGAATAACCCAGGCGCTTCACGACGGAGGGGTTGGTGTGGATGAGCGTGCCGTTCATGTCGCACACCACCAGGAAATCGTCGATCGTTTCGAACAGGTTCTGGAAGTTGCGGTTTTCCTCCACCAAGGCGTCTTCGGTGTTCTTGTTGGTGGAGACGTCCTGCATGAAGCCATCCCAAACGAGCATGCCTTGGTCCATGTGCGGGACTGCGCTGACATAGAGCCATTTCAATTTGCCCGTGATGTCCAGCACGCGGAGCTCGAAATCCACAGGCTCCATGTTTTCCTTGCCCAGGAGGAAGGCGCGCTTCAGCAGGGAGACATCTTCCTCGTAGACATGGTCGTAGGCAATCCGGGCATCCTGCAGCACGTGGTCGCGGTCGAACCCCAGCGCCCGTTCGTAGCCCTTGCTGAGGTAGGTGAACCTGAACGTCCCTTCCGGCGTTTGCACCAGTTGGAAGATGGTAACATTGGGCAGGTTGTCGCCCATCAGGCGGATGTGGCGTTCGCTTTTTTCCAGCGCCAGCGACTTTCGTTCCAATGAAACGCGCATCTGCCGCAACCGAATCAACACCCCCATGAGCAACAAGACGGTGGAGGCGAGCAGGGCAATAATCACCGTGTCGGATTTCAGATAGCTCAAGTCCCCGAGGTAGTCCGAAAGCGTTCCCGCCCGGGCAGTCGCAACCATGCCTGCGGCAAGGGCCATGGAACGCGCGGCTTTTAGGATGGTGGTTCGTTGTCTGGGCATCAAAAGTTCCAAGTTACAAAACAAAGCGAAAATAAGCTAATCCGATGCCTAAATCAAAAGGAAATGAGTGTCTCGTGGAGTTCGCACAGGGGAAGCCCGACCACATTGGTGTACGATCCGTTGATTGCGCGCACCATATGCGCCGCCCCGCCCTGGATCGCATAGGCCCCCGCCTTGTCCATTGGGCAGCCCGTGGCAATGTAGGCCTTGATCTCGCAAGGTTCCAGTTCCCGGAAAAAAACCTCGGTCGCAACGGAAAAGAGCTCCGTGCGTTCATCCCGTTTCACGCAGACGCCTGTAACCACTTCGTGCGCTTTTCCCGAAAGGCCGGAAAGCATTTCGAACGCATGGGCATCGTCCTCCGGTTTTCCCAGAATCCTTCCTTCGTGAACCACGATCGTGTCGGCGGCAACGAGTACCGTGCCGGCGGGCGCGGCGATGGCGCCGGCCTTCTCGGCAGCCAACCGTTCCGCGAACGCGCGCGGAGGCTCCCCGGCCCTGGCGGTTTCATCGATCCGTGGAACCTCGACGGAAAATTCGACCCCCAGGGAGGACAGAAGTTCGCGGCGGCGCGGCGACGCGCTGGCCAGCACCAGGGTTTCTAGGTTTGGATAATTCTGCATCCGGAAACAATATGTTGGAAAGCGGACTATTAAAAGTCCGATCTGCATGGCATAACTCCCACCATGAACGTGGTGGATATTCTGTTGGGCGGTGTGCCGTTCGGCCGTAACAATGTTGGCGACGAGGCCATCCTCGAGTGCGTCGTGGGCATTTTCCGCGAGATATGCCCGCAGGGCCGCATCACCGTCAGCACCGACAACCCTGCAGAAACCGAGGCCCGCCTCGGCGTGCAAACCGTTCCGCTGTTCGGTTTCAAGCCCCCCTTCAGCCAGCAACAGATGGAGGACTGCATCACCAAGGCCGATGTGTTTGTCTGGGCGGGCGCCACCGGCCTTTCCGACTATCCCGAAATCCCGCTCGGCATGCTGGAGATTGCCCATCGCGTTGGAACCAAGACCGTGGTTTGGGGCGTCGGCATGAACGACAAACTCAACCCCTACATCTACAGCATTCTGCCCGGAAAGCGCCGGGCCCTGCTCTCGATGCTCTCCTGGCTAACCCTTAAACGCATCGACTTTGTCGCGCGGCGCGAGAAGGAGGCCGAAGACCGGGCCCGGGCAAAAATCGCCGCGGAGCTCAACCGGTGCGACCTTGTGGTCTTGCGCGATCCCGAAACCCTCGCCGCCGTCCACGCCTGCGGCGATGTCCCCCGGGCCATCGTCGGGGCCGACTCCGCCGAACTGCTCACGCCCGCCGACTGGAACGGCATCACTCTCACGCGCGAAGCGCGGCAGGTGCTTGAATCCAATGCCCGAAAAATCGGCCTGTGCATCTCCGCCCAGCGCCAGCTCGTGCACGAAAAGGAACTCATCGACTTTCTCGATCGCCTGGCCGACCGCGACTACCGCATCATCTTCCTGCCCATGAACCACTCCACCGACGCTCCGCTCATGGAAAACCTGCGCGAACGGATGAGGAACCATCGCCACTCCGCAGTGGTCGGCGGGCGGCGCACCCCCCGCGAAATCCTGGCCATCGCCGGCAAGCTCGATCTCGTCATCAGCAGCCGCCTGCACCTGCTCATCCTCGCCTCGGTGCTCCATGTTCCGATCATTGGCATCAGCCGCGGAAGCAAGGTGGATAATTTCCTCATGCCATTCGGCCACACCTCCGCCGGCAGCGTCGACGAATGCAATTTCGACCATATGCAAAGCGAACTCGACCGTCTCATCGACAGCCGCGAAGAGTTCGAGGAAGTCAGCACCGCCGTGCACGAAATGCTCCTCCAGCGCCTCGATGAAGCCAAGCAGAAGCTGGCCGGCCTGCTAGCGAGTTGCTAGGTGCTGCGCAACCTCTTCGGCCGTGGTGTCCGGGGTCAGCATCTCTTTCATATCCAAACGAGCCTGCACGGCCTTGCGCACCGGCTTCATCAAGTTCAGCTTGCCGATCAGCAGGCAACCCACGAAACGACCATCGCGGAACATGAACATCCGGTAACCGCCGTCGGCATGGTCCTCGATCATGCGGTAGCTTCCGTCGGTGGCCTTCACAACACCAATGCTCAGCATCGGTTTGCCCAGCACCTTGAGCATGTGCGAGCGCGGGATCCCTCCGAACTCGGTCGGAACCCCGGCGGCATTCATGCCCGCAATCTTTCCCATATACATCGCCGGCGCCCAGGAACCGTAGCGGACGCCATCGTGTTCGGCCACATCGCCGGCGGCAAAGATATCCGGATTCGTTGTGCTTAGGAAATTGTCTACCAATACGCCCTTCTTAACCGTGAGTCCCGCCTCCTCCAGCAGCGTCGAGTTGGCACGGTCGCCGGCGGTCACCACCACCACCTCGGCGGGAACGAGCTGGCCGCGCTTCAGGTGCACACCCGTAACGTGGCCATCGCCAATGATGCAGTCCGCAATCGCATTCGTCACCACCTCGATGTTCAATGTCTTCAGGTGTTCACCCAAAACATCGCTGCCCTCCGGATTCAGCTGCATCGGCATCAGGTAGTCGAAGGCCTCCAGCACCGTCACCTTGGCCTCCTGCTTCGCCAGCGCACCCGCCGTTTCCAGCCCGAGGATGCCGCCGCCGATGCACACCACGTTGGTGCCCGGTTTCACCGCCGCAAGAATCCGGCGGACATCCTCCACCGTCCGGACCGTGAAAACATTCGAAAGATCAATGCCCGGCACCGGCGGGACAAAAGGCTGGGAACCGGTCGCGACGATCAGCTTGTCGAACTGCATCATCCGCCCATCGTCAAGCTGGACCGACTTTTCAGCAAGGATCAGCCGCTCCGCTGAAATTCCCCTATGCCAATCAATCCTGTTTTTCGAATACCACTCCTCCGAATGCAGCGGCAGGTTTTTCTCCATAAACTCCCCCGCCAGCAGACGCGTCAGGTTCAGGCGAAGATACGGGAGCTCCCGCTCCTTCGAAATCAAGGCAATCTCAGCCTGCGGGGCATGCTCGCGGATCGCCTCCGCCGCCGATACCCCCGCAATGCCTCCGCCTAGAATCACAAACCGATCCCGCCCCGCATCACGCCGCTCCGGCCGAACCGCAACCTCGATCTGCTTGAAATCCTCCGCCTTCGCATCGCAGATCGGGCAAGCACCCGGGGCCTCTTCGCCATAGTGGATGTAGCCGCAGATCGAGCAGCGCCATGTTTTTTCCGTATTCTTTTGCATGCCATTTCCTTGTGGGTGAAAGCAATCGAAGCAGTACCATTTCGGTCGGGAACGGAAAGCAAAAACATTCACCAATTCACTTCGCATGGCCGAAATAAATACTCGCTCACGGGGATTGACTCCCGCCGCAATATTCGCATAATTCGCCCTTCCTTTTTCCAGCAAGAGGTATTCTGTTGGCAGGGAACTCCGCCGGCGTAGCTCAGTGGCAGAGCAACGGATTTGTAATCCGTTGGTCGTCAGTTCGACTCTGACCGCCGGCTCCACTCTAAAGGCCTCGTAATTAATAAGTTACGAGGCCTTTCTTTTTGTCTGAATGAGGGGCCAGTTAGTGCAGTAGCGGCATTAAATGCAACCAAAAGTCGGTAGTGCGTTGCATCTCAGGTTGCATTGGGCATTTCCTCATGAAGAAGTATAAAAAACCTCAGACGGCTCTCATGATGCGCTTTTCGCAGTTAAAGCAATCTTCTATAGTATACGATTCTTTTTGATCAATTTAGTAGGTGAGGTTGTTAGATGAGTAAAGAATTTGAAAATACATTACTGATTGGGTCTGTATTCCAGGGTATCCAAACAAGTGCCCATCAAATAAACGAGGATTTAAACTCATTGCTGAATGAGAGGACCATTCATGGATACGATCTGGTAGTATGTGCTTTGGGCGAGAAGTTCTGTACATATTATGATCTGGAGTCATTAGCTAAAGAATACGGCGCTGATGATTATTGGGCTCATTACATTGATCATGTTGATGATCATGGAGCGGCAATTGAATATCTGAACAAAAGAGGACCTGATACCGTCGTTAAAGAACTTCTGGCCGAGAAAGAAAGCAGGGATAGTGTTGAATCGACTCTACCTGGTGATGTCGAGTATTGGGCTCTGCACGAGCTTCAACAGTTGATCGCAGAAATGTCAACTGGCATCAAACTGGTATTCTTTTTCCCCAATGCACCACTTCATAAAGCCATGTCTTGGCTGGCACTTGATGTTGCCAAAGCCGATTTTCCCACCAATCAACGCCAAAGCATTGATCCAGACTCTGGTATGTGTCTAATGAAATATCCATGGAGCGAATGGTGCAAAGACAGCAAGCTGTCGTTCCAAATACCTGATATACCTATACACTCCATTCGTGATGTATTATTGACTCCAGGCGAAAAGGATGGGCGACCAGAAATTGGTAATTGGTGGGGCGCGATAGAGTCATCTCTAAATATTGAGATCGACTTGCGGGTTGTGGCTACCTCTGTCTTAAACCACCCAAGGGTCATCCATCTTTCAACTCGCTCTGGAGGAGAATGCATACTAGCGCCTTTACCTGATCCAGATGATCTACCGCTTGTCTTAGAACATCTGCAATATGGTCGATATATGACTGGTTCATCCCAAAAGAAAGCAGAAATTAAAAAGACCCATCAAGAATGGTTTTACGAAGCTTTCGACGCGATCACAGTTGATCCGAATTATGAGGGGTGGTCAGATCGCAGGATCATCGAGGAAGTAATAATGAAGCAGAATGAAGCCAAATACGTCTATGAAACGTATAATAGGTATTTAAAGGAACGATAGCGTTAATTTTGTGACATACCCTGAATTATCATACCTGCCACACTGTGGCAGGTTTTTTTGTATCCATCGATATATAAGCTGGTTGAGCAATGTGTGGTTGATAAATTTTGTGGTATCACACGACGCCTATCATTCCTAACGCCCTAATCACCTCCATCGCCACCGATTCCGCATGACGCGGGTTCGGGAAAACAGATTGGAGGTGATTTTTATGAGTAAGGTTAGTGCTCCAGATCCGTGCTACTTCAAGACGAGTGCTGCTGCCGATTATATGGGAATTTCCCGTCGGTATTTATGCGAGCTAGTCTCGCAGGGTCGTATTCGCCATTCGCGTGTTGGCCGTCGGACATTGCTATTCAGCAAAGACGACCTGGACGACTTCTTTGAAAGGCATGTCGTTGCAAGTATTTAACAATCATATGTGTAAAATTTCAAACCCGTAAGGGAAAAATAATATAATAAGGAAGATAATGAAAAAAATTGTAAATAAAGTGCTGGATCAGGAATCCGCAATAGAATTCACCGCCAAATTAGCAGCTCCATTTTGGGCCTCCCATCAAGGGTACCTATTATGGGTTCAAAAGCTGTTCTGGTCAACCCTTGCCGACGGCATGAACATTGTTCAGATGAGCCAGGGTAATCTCCAGGAGGTCATTGAGCTCGCAACCGTTTTTTTTGAAAAGGAGAGCGGAGATGATTACATTGATGTCATTAGGGAGCTAAGAACAGTTTCGGATAAGAGGACTATTTGTTCCATTCTGAAGGAGCGGGATGAGAAGCTAAGGTTGGCTATAACGTATTTCGCACTGCTGTACTGCGACAAAGAAAAGCTGCCAAAGGAGCCGGAGGAAGATGCGGCTAATTACCACGGGGTTTTTGACCAAATCATCAAGATCTCTGAAAGCTTGTACCGTGATGCCATAAGAACTCCTCTCCTAGGGGGGAAGCACAAGCCCAAAGAGCTGTTTACTTTGAGTGCTTCCACATTTCGTTCTGGTTTGGTTCAGCTTGATGCCAAGGTCAAAAACTATCGAGGAACTGAAAAATCGCTATATCTGCCTATGGTCGGGGATCGTGATTCTATATTGACCCGGTTTGATGAAGCCGTGTCAGAGTTTCGATTCCAGCTGGCGAATTCTATCGGTGCTCCTGAAGAGTTCAAAGCACTAGAGCTACAGGAGGGCTGATCGTGATGGATAATACGAATGGTACCGATGCCGGAAAGACCACATTGCACGGGGGCGTAGCCCCCAATGCTTATGATGGCATTACAGATCCTGTTTATGGCAGCGCTTCACGCCAGTTAAAAGGTATGGCACTCCGGTGGAGTCAGTCACTTATCCCGCAGGTTCTTCGCGATAAACCGAACTGGACGGTGTTTGAGCTGACGTGGAATGCGCAGAAGGGCAAGTACGATAAAGTGCCTGCCAAATGGAAAGGGCGTGCTAAATGCGGTGATCCTTCAACCTGGAGGACTTGGGATGACATTTTGTACATGTGCAGTGTGAAGACCGAGAAGTGGAATCCCGAATATGATGAGCAGATGGTGGATGGCGTAAAGAAATCTTTTGCTCCTGCTTACGCTCTGTCTGAAGACGACGGGATCTTCTGCATCGACCTCGATCACATTTATGATGCCTACGGGCAGTGTGATCCAATCGCTGCGGTGCTTCTTGATAAATTCAAGGGTACGTACTGCGAACAGTCCAAATCGGGGGACGGAGCCCATATCTTCGGGTATGGAAAGCCCGAGCTCAACGGCAACGTCACTGTGGAGATCGAAGGTGAACGGCTGGACATCGAGGTCTATTCAAAAGACCGCTTCATCTGCATGACAGGTATTGGCATTGACTCCTCTAAAGTAAAGGAGGCCTCAAATGACTAATACACTTATTGGGTGTGATGCACCTCTCATGTGGCTTGAATCTTCAGAGGTTAAACCATCTCGCCAAAAGGCACCTTCTGTTGAGCTGCCGGATCCTGTACTGCCCCCTGCGGCGAACCAGAGTCTGACTGTTCCCGCTCTCGATCATGAAGACGTCCCGGTGATTGTGGATATGCTTCAGGCTATCCCCGCCACAGACGAAGATCCCTGGTGGAGGGTAACCAAGTATCTGGTTTATCTGGGTATTAAGCTGTTCGATGACCCCTACGCCTTCTCTGAACTGTGGGATGAATGGTCGAAGTCAGACATGAGCAACTACGATGTCGACAAGAACCTTGAGAAATGGGGCCGTTTTGAGGAAGAGGCTCTGGCTGAAGGCGAGTTCGAATTCGATCCGCTGGAAGGACTGATGGGTATTGCCCGGGATCATGGCTGGGTAGCGCAACTGGTCGATGACCGTCCTATGCTCATTGTCAGTTCCCAAGTCTCTTCCCGGCAGGTTCAGGATGCTGCTGAGATTGTCGGTGCGCAGTGTGCCGCATCCGGAAAAATCTACCGCCGAGGCCGTGTTGTGGATGAAGTGTGCTTCACCGGCAGTCGGTATGAGCTGTATCCGGTCACGCAGACACGTTCGGTGTCCCTGTTTGAAGAGCTCTGTGCTCCTCATACCGAGAAAGCCGGAAAGGATGGTGAAGCCGTATTGGTTCCATGCAAGGTCTCTACGTCACTGGCATCCAGTCTCCTGTCGTGTCCGGCCATGTTCAATCAGCTGGAAGAGCTGAAGGTTGTGCTCAACTGTTCGGTGCTTGCAACTGATGTAAACGGTAAACTCATCGAAGTTCATAGCGGGCAGTATACAGGAGGCATCCTGGCAGGCGGCCTGCCCGTTGACATGCCGTCGTCATTGACGGAGGCGCGGGAGCGGATCGATTTTCTGCTGGCGGATTACAAATTCGAGACCAAGGGCGACAAAGCACGCGCAGTTGCCTCGATCCTGGAAGGTGGGTTTGTGTTCGGTGGACTGCTTGGTGGCCGGACTGTCATGGCAATTACAGAGGCAGATCTTCCTGGTGCCGGAAAATCTTACCGCAACGATATCACTGCGGCCGTCTACAATGAGGACCTCGCTGTTATCGCTCAGAAGGGATCGGGTATTGGTGGTGCTGAAGAGGCGCTGGACACGGCGCTTGTTGACGGCTCGCGGATGATAAGCTTGGATAATACCCGCGGTAAAATCGATAGCCAGCGCCTGGAGTCGCTGTTGACAAGTGACCGGTATGCCGCGCGGCCAGCGTACAGCAGGACTACACAGGTAGATCCGAGTAGAGCCCTCATAATGATGACGTCCAACCGAGCGGAGCTCACACCCGACCTCCTGCGTCGTTCGTCCATCGTGAAGATCCTGAAGCGTGATGACTATGTCTTCCGGGAATTCCCTGAAGGCGACCTGGTTCAGCATGTGCGGGCCAACTACCAATACTACCTTGGTGCGGTGTACTACGTCATTAAGGAGTGGGATCGTCGGGGGCGTCCCTGTCCCAAGGACACCCGGCATTCATTTAGGCGTTGGGCCGGTGTTCTAGGCTACTGTGTAAAGGACATCCTCGGTTATGCCGACATGCTGGCCGACTACGATAAGGTAGAGCGCCGCATGGACTCCAAGGAGTTGACTTGGCTGCGCAATGTGCTGGGGAAGCTCGTTCCTGTTCTGGATCCACAGACAAAGTATACGACCAGTCAGCTGATCGATGAACTGCTGGAGGTCGAGCCGGAGCTGATCCCGGGGTACAGCGGCGACTGTGATCCTGAGGTGTGCCGGGATACCCGGGAAAAGCTCAATCGAGCCATGGGACGCAGACTGAAGAAGGCCATGGACAAAGAGCTTGAGGTTCGCGTAGACGGCCTGAGATTCGTTCAGAGCGAGGTTTTGGTGCCAAGGCGAGACGGAAAGGGTAACCGCGCGCAAAAGGCGTTCCAGCTAACCAAGCTGAGCTAAATCAACCGGCGGGTGCACACCGCGGTGGTGTGCACCCGCCATCCACTTATTAATATTGAAGGAGATTTAACATGTATGAACACAAGCAAGTTGTAATTGAACACGGAGAATGGAGTGCAAATATCGATGAACATATTGCCGAACTCATCCTCGAAATGTGGAAGGCCGACATCTACACCCTGTTGTCGTGTGAGAACAACAATAACGGTAAGGACAACGGCGATGTCGTGTGGATTATGATGCCGCAGTATGAGGTGTCTGATTTTCTGAATTGTCTGTTGGCAGGTCGGGAAAGGGACGAGTTCTATTTTCGTGTAATGGGCTATCCGGAATTCGGTGATCAATGGAGGTTCAGTGTGCTGGCCGATGACCTAAGTGAGTTCTACGACGAGAAGGAGGATGTCGTCGATTTCAATGGACCGCCGGACATTCACCTGTCAATGAGCGTTCGCTTCCCCATCTGGGACTATGCCGAGGTTCTATCGCGTATGAAGGCATATAATGCGAATGCCGGTAGGCTCGCTCCGCTGCTGCCGATGCCTGAACCACAAAGGCTTCAGGGTGCCACTGACGCAGAGGTAGCCCCTGTGTCCGCGATGTTGGATGTGCAGGAGGTATGTCATGTCGGATAACAACACGATGATTACAGAGGTGTTTGAAGAGCTTACGGCCGAGAAAGAAATTTATCAGGCCATTTTGGATAAATGGAAGAGCATGATGCGTGATCTCATCTGTCTTTCCAAATCTTCCAAGAGTAAGGAGGAGCGTGACTTTTACCACCAGTCGGTTATCGAATCCTTGCAGTGCCTCTTAGATCCCGGTGAAGGGGATGACTTGTACGACCTCGTAGTCGGAGATTACTTCGGACAAGGCTTCAGGCAGCGCCCGTACCCCGTCACGGTATTTGAGTTGCTAAATAAGATGATTCAGGAGCTGGATATAATGCAGCTGTAAATGCCCATCGCTGGAAGCTAAACAGAGGGGTGATGGTGTTGGCACCGCCATCATCCCCCTCGTGCCCCCCGGAATCTGGAGCCTTATCCCCGCCATCTCCCTCCATGCCCTCCATGACTTAACCTCATAAATATTGTTTTGGTTAACCCCCACAACCCCGTCGTGTATAGCATCTCAGTCTCTTGGGTAAGTGGATTCTAACCAAACTTTTGATGGAGGGATTGGAGGGAGATGGGGGGAACCTTCTATTTTTTGGAGGGATAATGGCGGGGGTATAGCGGGAGATAATAAAGGTTTAAAAGTTATAGCAATACTCACGTACAAGAGGCTGATTACTCGTTTTGGGGCCGCCACTCAGACCTCACGAGTCAGGTGCCCATGCTCCCCCTCCGTAATTCCCCTCTGTTACTGGCGTTTCCCCTCACAATCCCGCCGTTTCCCTCCATCCCCGCCATATCCATTGCCACATAAGCCTAAAAGGGTATGAGTTGGCCATGCCAAAGGTTAAAACAGCTCGAAAAGTGGGAATAAATAATAGATGGGAGGCGGTTGGTTATACAACTGCCCCGACAGGCCCTCTGGTTGATGCCAGGGGGCTTTTTAATGTGAAATTAACCTATGGAGGTAAGTGTGATTAAGTTGAATGCTAGCTACTCAAAGAAGGTGCCTGCCGAGCAGGAGTACAGTTCGAAATCGTTCATGGCCTGTGTGGAAGTAGAGCTGCCAACCGGAGCTTCGGCCCGTGAACTGCAGGATAAAATTCATGACACGTTTGAATTGGTGAAGCAGTCCGTTGAGTCTGAAATCAGTGGGCAGACGGGCCAGCGGTCATCTGGGCGTGAAGAGCGGCCTCAGGGCCGCCAGCAGCGTCCACGTCAACATCAGCCGGACGGAAAGGCTTCTAACAAACAGATTTCCTATCTGTTGGACCTCGCCAAGTCCAGGGGCGTCATGCCCCGGGATCTCGACGCTGATATCCGTCAACGCTATGCGTATGCCGAGACGGTGTACGATCTTAGCCGGGCTGATTGCAGCTTCATGATCGACCATGTGCAACGTCAGAAGGCCGCGGCGTAGTTGTCCACCCCAAAACCTAAACCAACCCCGTCGTATCACTGTGATGCGGCGGGGTTTCTTTATGAAAGGAATAATGCAATGAAATTATCGGAATTACGTAAGCGGCCGCACTGGAGCTACAGCTCGCTGAACCAGTTGATCAACATCTGTTCACTGGCCTGGAAGTTCCAGAAGGTCGATAAACTGAAACCATCACATACATCAGTGAACCTGGTGGCCGGCAGTGTTTATCACCGCACCCTTGAGCAGGTTTATCTCGCACGTAAGAACGGACTGCCCCTCACGATAGATGAGGTGCTGGAGTTGTATACGGAGGACTGGCGTCGATCATCGAAGGAAGAACTCATTAAATATAAGAAGCTGGATGCCGCAGGCGTCGAAGAACAGGGCCGTGGTCTGGTTAAAGTCGCCTGGGATAATATCGACAATTCAGAGCGTATTGTAGCCGTTGAGTCGCCGTTCATCGTGCCCATTGAGCATGAGGGAAAGTTCATGTCCAAGCCGTTCATTGGGGCGTGGGACCTGGTCGTTGAAAAGGACGGGGACATAACCGTGGTGGACCAGAAAACATCGGCCACCCGTTGGAATCCAGCGAAGGCCCATGCATCGATGCAGGGCATAGCGTATTCAATGTCGTACAACTTGACTCACGGCATAAACCCTGGTCTGAGGTTCGATATCGCGGTTAAGAACAAAACCCCGGTATTCGAGTCCCATGAAACGGCTCGCACTCCGGATGACTGGCGGCGGCTGTGCAAGTTGGTGGCTGTGGCGGAAGACATCGTGAAAAATGAAATCTTCTACCCGAATCATGATTCCTTCGCATGCGCTGACTGTGGATTCAAAACGGCTTGCAGAGAGTGGAGCTGTGAGAGGCCACTTTCGGACGATCTAGCTGCTTAATAACTTATGCATTCGCAATAAGTTTTTAGTGGCTTCTTTCGCTGAAGTCGGTGTGTAGGTACCGGTATATGGGGGAGATTTCGTGTTCAGAAATACCGCGAACCGGGGTGTAGGCGGCGGCTACACCCCGGTTAAATTTGCAAAAACCCCTGTAAAAGCGCGAAAACTACGTTTTTGACGTCCCTTTTCAGTGTCCTTTAACCGCAATTTCCGAATTTGCCGTTAGCCGCCGACTTCTGCCCGCAAGTCGATCTGCAAGTGCTCAGCAGCCCTTTTCATTCCTCTCTACTGCTTTCAATAAATACAGAGAAAGGAATGAAATGTTTACCCCAATCATCAGTCCTTCGCCTGCGCCGATTTCGGGGTAAAGCGGCCTGTAGAGAGTGGAGCTGTGAGAGGCCACTTTCGAATGGTCTAACTGCTTAAAAACTTATTTTTTAAAAATAAGATTATAAGCAGTTACCGTTCAAGTGGTGCTGAACTATGGTCGTAGGTACCGGTATATGGGGGAGATTTCATGTTCAGAAATACCGTGAACCGGGTTGCAGATTGCATTTGCAACCCGGTTCTTGTGCGTA
Organism: Pontiella desulfatans; assembly: GCF_900890425.1. NCBI lineage: Bacteria > Pseudomonadati > Kiritimatiellota > Kiritimatiellia > Kiritimatiellales > Pontiellaceae > Pontiella > Pontiella desulfatans. Next base: position 99,750 of record NZ_CAAHFG010000005.1, read on the forward strand.
AACCTTAGTAAAAACGCATAAATCACAATTCCAGCCCTCCGATTGGAAGTGTATTCACCGCACTTCATAATTTCCAGCGCGCGGCCCGTTTTCGACAGCAATGCGATCTGCGAGCCGTCTGACTTACTTCTATACCGCCTTCATTTCTTTACCAACCGCTTTCAATAAACACAGAGAAAGGAATGAACGATGGTACTTACATTACAAACAGAATTAGCCGTTCGGGAAACAACCGAGTACGGACCGAAGTTAATAAAGCCTGACGACGTCGCCGAATACCTCCGGGACATGAAACTCATGACGCAGGAGGCTTTCGTTGTTATCGGATTGAATGCCAAGAACTGCGTTATCAATAAGCACCTGGTCAGCATCGGTACGGTCAGCTCGACCTTGGTTCATCCTCGCGAGTGCTTCAAGCCCGTGCTGCTGGACTGTGCGTCATCCGTGATATTGGCACATAACCATCCGTCTGGAGATCCAACACCATCGGCGGAGGATATCAAGATAACCCGGCAACTGGTGTCAGCAGGTGAGGTTCTCGGGATCCGAGTTTTGGATCACGTCATCCTGGGGTCTGACCACCTGAGCCTCAAGGAAGCAGGCTTGGTCAAGTTCTGAGCCGGTTTTGGAACACTGTGCCAAACAATAAAGGCATCGGAGCCGCATCCTTCACCGGGTGCGGCTCCGGTGCGTTGCCCTTTTCACAATTGCACCGCCAAGCGTCACCACCGGGTGACACGAAGACGCCGGAGGCCGTCCCCGTTGGAGGGGCGGCCTCCTTCATTTTAACTAAACCCAGAAAGGAGACATGCCATGAGTGCATATCAAAAGATTAATGAAATGATCACCGCCCGACTCATAGAGCGGGTGGAAGCAAGCAGCGGTGAGTTACCGTGGAAGAAACCGTGGACATCATTCTCGTTGATGCCCCGGAACCTCATCTCAAAGAAGCCGTATCGCGGTGTAAATGTGTTTTTGTTGCACATGTTGGGGTACGCCAGCCCGTACTTCCTGAGTTTTAAGCAGGTTACGGCATTGGGGGGAGCTGTCCGCAAGGGTGAAAAATCCTGCCCAGTCGTGTTCTGGCGCTTTGTGGATTCGAAGGAGGATGATTCCGAGGCGAAAGGCTATGCGATGTTGAGGTACTACCGCGTGTTCAACGTTGAGCAATGTGATGGGCTACCGGAGAGTAAGGTGCCCGTGGTTGAAATACCAAAACGGGAACATACGCCGTTGGAGATCGCGGAGCAGTTGGTGGCTTCGATGCCCGACTGTCCGGTAATCAAACACGGCTGCAGGCAGGCATCGTATTCCCCGGCATTGGACCGAGTCGCTATGCCTGATCCGGAAGTATTCCATTCGGGGGAGTCGTACTATGCTGCGCTATTCCATGAGCTGGCGCATTATGCCGACACTGGGATTATGCCGAATTGAGTTTCAATGGAATTGATTGCCGGGTGAATTCGAGAAACTGATTCGGCATAACATTGCAAGAATCGATCTTGCAAGATGTTGTGTTTTGTTTCCGATTTGCTCCTTAACAACGATAAGGAGCAACAAATGAATACGCATCAACAAACAACGAATGAAGCCCATGTAACCGCCCGCGAACTGTTCGGGGAGCACGTGTCCTCCTTCCGGCAATATCTTGTCGGCCACAACTATGTGACCAATACTGTCCAGCAATACATGCGGTGCGTGGGGGCTCTTGCGGCGACCATGAAAGCAGACGGAATCGCCGTCGGGGAGTTGAACGAGGCATTGGTTCTGGATCTTGTGGACAGGCAGGGATGGCCCGAAGGACGTCACTACTACGCCGTCACGATCGCAAAGCGCTTTGTTCGCTTCCTGCATGACCGGGGAGTGGGACAGCTTCCACCTCCCCCGACGGAGAAGGAAATCGCAAGAAAGGAACTGCGTAAGGAATACGAATCCTACCTGCGCCGACAACGCGGATTGAGTGAAAGTACGATCTTTGGTTGCTGGCACCAGGCAAACCGTTTTCTTGAATACCGCTTCGGTGAAGAGGCTGGAGACCTTTCAAAAATCACGGCGACCGACATCATTGACTTCCTCCAGCATGTAACCGGCAGAAAACCGCCGGTACGGAATAAGACGGTTTCCACTCACCTGAGGAGCTTCTTTCGCTTCCTGTTCCAGACCAAGCGAAACGGGGCCAACCTCGCCAAGGGCATTCCAAGCGTGGCCCAGTGCTACGGGAAACGGTTGCCCGTGCATCTGACTTCCGAACAAACCGAAGTCCTGGTCGATGCGGTTCGTGGCAATAAACCTACGAGTCGACGGAACCATGCGATGGTGCTGCTGCTCGCCCGGCTCGGGTTGCGTCCACAGGAGGTGATCCGTATTCAAGTCGATGATATCGACTGGAGGGCCGGTGAGATCGTCATCAGGGGCAAGGGCGGTCGGCATGACCGGCTTCCCCTTCCGACCGACGTGGGCGAAGCCATTGTGGAGTACATCCGGAACGACCGGGTCACGGAGTCGAGAACGCTCTTCGTGTCGAACCACGCGCCGCACAAGCCATTCAAAAACGCCGAGGTACTGAATACGGTTCTTGTGAAAGCGTTCGCGAAAAGCGGACTGACGCCGCCAATACCGTATACCTGTACGCACATACTGCGGCATAGCCTGGCGACCAACCTCGTGCGGCAGGGCGCATCACTCGACGAGGTCAGCAACCTGCTTCGCCACCGGAGCCAGACAACAACCATGCTCTATGCGCGGATGGATGTGGACGGCCTGCGATCAATCGCCTTGCCTTGGCCCGGAGAAGGAGGTGCCCAATGAAAACCTTGAATAGAGAGCTTGAGCGCTACCTGTCCATCCGGCGAGGCCTTGGGTATAAACTGAATACGGATGAACGAATCCTTCGCAGGTTCATCGAGTTCATGGAGCAGGAAGAAGCGGCGCACATCAGCACCGGCTGTTTCCTTCGCTGGAAGGAGGCATTCGGGCATGCAAACACGCAAACCTGGTCGAGACGACTGACAGTGGTCAGAATCTTCGCCCAGTGGATGCACGGCATCGACCCCCGCCACGAAGTGCCGCCGCAATCACTGATACCCGGCCATGTCCGCCGCTCCCGGCCTTACATCTACAGCGAAGAGGAAATCAAGATGATCGTTGAAGCCGCAGCGGAGCTTCCTTCCCGCAACGGCATCCGTCCGCTGACCTACTCGACGTTCTTCGGACTCATCGCCGTTACCGGCATGAGAATCAGCGAAGCCGTTTCGCTCAATGTTGCCGATGTCGATCTCGAGAATGGAGTCGTTGCCGTACGAAAAGGAAAGCTGGGCAAGGAACGCTTGCTGCCGGTCTCTACGGATACAGCGGAACGGCTGGTTGCCTATGCCGTCGAAAGGGATCGGCTAAACGAATCGACACCCTCGGCATTCTTTATCTCGGATCATGGGGAACGGCTGGACGCCTGCGCCGCCCGCTACAACTTCGCCATCGTATGTCAGCGTGTCGGGCTGCGACCGGTTCAGAAGTTTTTCCGGCACGGGCGCGGGCCGCGCATCCATGACCTGCGGCATACTTTCGCCGTCCGCACGATGCTCAACTGGTACCGGGATGGAAAGGATCCGGCCCAGGAAATGATCAAGCTCGTCACCTACCTCGGGCATGAAAAGCCCGCACACACCTACTGGTACATCGAGGCGGCTCCTGAACTGCTAGAACTGGCGTCCCGCCGTGCGGAAGAATCCGCAGCAAGGGAGGTGGAATCATGAACGCGCTGACACTACCCGCTCTGGTTCAACTGTTCTTCACCGACCGGCTCACCATCCAGATAAACGCAAGTCCCAATACGATCGCCAGCTACCGGGATACCTTCCGCCTGCTGTTGCGCTTTGCCGGGGAACAACACGGCAAGGTGCCGACGAAACTCCGGGTCGAAGATCTGGATACCGAACTGGTGGGCGACTTCCTCGCCTATGTTGAGAACAAGCGCCGCAACTGCGCCCGCAGCCGCAATGCCCGGTTGGCCGCCATCCGGTCCTTCTTCAAATTCGTGGCCATGACCGAACCGGCATACCTGCTCCAATGCCAGCGAATACTGTCCATGCCCAGCAAGCGCCATGAGCAACGTACAGTGGAGTTTTTGGACCGCCGGGAAATGGATGCGCTGCTGTCTGCGCCGGACCGGTCCACATGGATCGGGCAACGCGATCATGCCATCCTGACACTGGCACTGCAAACCGGACTTCGAGCATCGGAGCTAATCAACCTATGCCAATGCGATCTCATTGCCGGAACTGGTGCGCATGTCCAGTGTATGGGTAAAGGTCGAAAACAGCGCCTCACGCCTCTCAGGAAAGAAACCCTTTTGGTCATGAAGAACTGGCTTCGGCGGTATGGCGGAACTGAAGACGGGCCGCTCTTTCCAACCATCAGGGGAGGGAAACTCAGTCGAGACGCCCTGGAACATCTTGTGCGAAAGCATACGCTCACGGCTTCGAAAACCTGCCCCTCGCTGGCGACCAAGCGGGTGAGTCCGCATGTGCTTCGGCACAGCACCGCCATGGAGTTGCTGCACCACGGGGTGGATCAAACCGTTATCTCGCTATGGCTTGGCCATGAATCCGTTGAAACAACGAGAATCTACCTGCACGCCGATCTGCACCTTAAGGAAAAGGCGTTGGAAAAAGTGATGGCAACGGCCTCGAAACCAGGGCGGTATCTCCCCGCTGACAAGCTACTCGCCTTCCTCGAAGGCCTATAATTATGCCTAATGGCCGTACCGAACACCCTTTGACTGCAAGGGTGAAATCATTCGGTACGGCATAATCCCAGTGTCGGCATAATGCGCCTTATGCCGATATCGGCATAAGGCGCATTCTACCGGTCATGAATCCCGGGTTGGGCGTAAAGAGATTATGACGCCGACGACGTTTGGAAGTCATGCGTATTCCCGCGAAGAATTAGCCGCGGAGATGACCGCTGCCTTCCTATGCGGGTATGCAGGGACCCTGATGTCTACCGAAGCCAATCAGGCTAGTTATTTGCGTGGGTGGTTGGAAAAGCTGAAGAGTGATCCGGCCATGCTCATCAGGGCGGGTAGTGATGCACAGAAGGCGTTCGATTTCATTATGGATGCCAAGGCTGCAGAACAGTCAACCGAGATGAAGGAGGCCGCGTAGTGAGTTACCGAGAGCAGTTATTAGCAGATGCCCATGCGGCCATTGCTGAGTTCCCCAGCCGTAAGAGTGAGATTGTTGATCTATTCACTTTGGCGGTTTCAGAAATTGAAAGTGGTGAAAGCGAAGCCAACGAGTACGAGTTATTCGTTGGCTCCGTTGAGGCCATACGTAAGGAATCAATACCAGGAGAATAACAATGAGTGAAAGTAATGTGTTAGACGGCCGAGCCTTGAAAAAGGTTCGGCTTTTTGCGTTGGGGCGGTTGGTGGCGACACCGGGCGCGTTGGCGGCGTTGGAAGAAAATGGCAAAGGCTGCACCGAATACCTTGAGCGACATGTTCGCGGTGAATGGGGTGACCTCTGCGATGAAGACAAGCTGGCAAATGATGAAGCAGTAGCGGCCGGGTTGAGAATTCTCTCAGCCTATCGGCTGCCGGACGGTGAACGGCTGTGGGCCATAACTGAAGCGGATCGGTCGGTAACGACGATATTGCTTCCAGCTGAGTATTAAAGGAGATCGAAAATGTACGATGAATATGATGAGTACGAAGAAGATTATCCGTCTCAACGCCGAGGCACCATGCGACGACGCTTTTCCCTCCAATGGAAATGGCCCATGTTGGCTTTGTTGGTGTTGGTGCTGCTCTCACTGCGTTTTTGCAGTGGAGGTCGTCAGGAGCCAAATACGGAGCTTCCGCGCAAGCAAACGGTTCGTGTGGTATCCATGAGTGAGATCGATCTTCGTGTCAGGGCCGCCGCAGTTTCCGCAAGGGATAAAGCTGCTCGTCATGCAGAAGAATCGGTCCGGCATTGGGTTGACGGCCTGCGTCGTCGCAATGTCGAATTCTGTGACTGGTATTTCAGTTACCTTACAGCCAACTCGCTTGAGTTACGTGCGCTGGGATACCACCTGGCAGATACGGTACTTGTTGAAGCCATTGCCGGACAACAACCGACAGCGGCTGAGCGTCTGGAGGATGTGGTGAGTGAGGCGTATGCCGCACGGGTTCTTCATCCTTCAAGTGCACAGCTTAAAGTTGAGAGCATTTGCCGCGTGAGCGTGGAGGTTTACCTCCAGTCCCTGAGTCAGCAGTTATCAGGGCTGGAAGCGGAATTCGAGATTGCGCAGGCCGATTGGCCGCAGTACCTCGAAGGGCTGTCGAGATTAACACTGTCCATTGAAAATGGAAGACAGGTGCCTGTCGTGACAAAGGCGGTGATGGCCGGCAGCGGTATTGCCGTGGCCAAGGCTGTAAAGGTCGGAAGCGGGCAACTCCGGAGTCTGGTGGTTAAGGCCGGTGGTGATAGGCTGTTGACCGGAGGCGCACGTGTTGGCGGTAAGTTTGTAAAAGGTGCTGGTTGGTGGCTGGCCATCGGCCTGACTGCGGCTGATCTCATTGACCACAGGCACACCGTCAGCGTTAACCGCCCGGTGCTTGAGCGCAGCCTGAACGAATATCTCGATGAGTTGGTCCAGTTAACTCTGTATGACTCGCAAACAGGTATCGTGCCTGTTATCGACGGTGTTCAGCGCGATGTTCTCAGCCGGATCGAAACTGAAGACAAAAGCGAGAGGTAATAAAGTGAAAGCAATAGAACTGAAAAATGGAGATCGGGGTGATCCCGATTTCCACCGCATGCGCTCTTTGCTTGCGTGTGTCGGAAAAGACAAAATGCGTCCAGAACTCCATTATATCCTCGTTGAAAAGACGAAGGGCGGTGTTTATGCCGTTGGATGTGATGGCCTGCGACTGCGCCGTGATCTGTTCAGGATCAAGGCGGAGCCAGGTCTGTATGAGATCGAGGTAAACAACGCCCGGGAGATCCGGCTCGTGTTTAGTCCGATAAAAGTCCGCTATCCCGACTACCGCAAGGTCATCCCCAACCTGGAGCCTGAATCCACATACAGTGTCGTAGGCAAAAGCCCTCGGTTCGCCATGTGGATCGGGGCGGCTTTGGGGTGCTATGTGGATCCAAAGCTCATGCCGCTTGATGCCGATGAATTCGGAGAGGTATTCGTTCAGAAAAAGGATGGGTATATTATGCCTCTGACATTTCGGAATGATCTTTCGCTGGTTGTGGTTATGCCAATGAAGCTGGACGGAAAAATCAGTGAGCAACTGCAAAGTATGCAGCTTGGCCGTCTGCGCCATTTGCGGAAAATGAAAGTAGTAAAACAACAATCCAAGAAAGAGTCCGCCCCTTGGTGGACAGCGCTGGTCAAGCGCAAGGCGGCCTAGGCCGCCTGAGAGAGAGCGGTGCCATTATCCGCTCTCTTCTTTTTTGCTTCATGGATCGTTACTGGGAGTGTTGACGGTGCAAGTTTAATCCACTCAGGCCGACCACTTAACTCCTTTGCAAATGAAAAGTTTGCATTTCGATCTGCTTATTTAATTCAACTGCTATTTTGGCAGTCAGGGATCGCCATCGCCCCCGTATTTGATGAAGAGCCGAGCCTAATAACATTATGAATACGGGCCCCCATGCCCGGAATGGGTTTCATATTTAGGGTGTACTGGATAAGGATCGTTTCTCTAGGGGACTCCCTCACGCACGATCACAGTCCAGAGCCACTAACTCCCTTATCCCACTGATCCCTGACAAGAAAGCGACCTCCACGGCGCTAGGGTCGAACTGGAGGATGTCAGCCAGCAGCTGAAGTATGCATCACGGCTAGCCCCTCATGTAGAAGAAGGCGGTCGCTATCGTAAATCCGGAATCTCCATTTGGGGGCGGTTGCTTCGGGCTATCATTAAATGGAACAGGAAGTGTGGTCAGGTCGTCAAAAGGTAGGGATGTAAATTTCTATTGAGGATCGGGCTGAGGATTATATGTGCCTTCGGCTTCATTCCAGGATCGGGACTGCGCTCTGATGGCGATTAATTTTCCAAATGATACCTATCGCGATGACCGGGTATTAACCCTCTCAAGTCGGGCTTATCCCCAATACGGTAGATAGCGGCATTGAAAGGAAAGGCTATATTTTAATCCTTATACACGGCGTAGGTGTTGGGCTATGTCGGTATATCATTATACATAAAAGACTTAGGGTTAAAGTAGCTGTAGATGAATAGAGCGGTAATAGAAAGCAGATATTTGAAGCGGGAACTGGTGTTCGATGCCGGGTCGATGCGCTCAATGGCATTTTATGCCGGAACGGGCAATGAACCGCTCGCGGATATCTCGGTTGCGGATGAAGCGACGGTCACGATTGACGGGATCGAATATGTGCTGGGCAGCACGGGCTGTTCTGCAGAAACCGTAAAGACTCCGAGGGGTCAGCAACTGATCATTACCTGCGGTGAACAACCTGAACTTTCCGGTGTGGTCGTGAAACTGGTGTACGAGGCCTTTGACGATGTTCCGGCGCTGACTAAGCATATCAATGTGGAAAACGAAGGTCCGCGGGAGATATGCATCAACGGCATACAAGTCGAACGCATCAAACCGTTGATCGGAAAAAGTCATAAACTGTTGCTGGAGGACGATTATGTCCGTGACGCGCTTACGGTGGATGGAAAACGAGTTTACAGCCCCTGGATCGAAAAACATCGCCGGTATATCGATGCCTTTCTGAATCCCGGTGAAGAGGCATACTGCTTTGCCTATCCGGTGGATATGGATTGGGAGCTGAGGGCCGGCGAACGTTTTGAGTCATTTAAGGTGTATGAGTTTGTTGTGCCGAATACGGAAGAGGCGGGCCTGGCGGTCCGCAAGGCGACCCGCGCGCTTTTCCCGTGGACTTGTGACCGTGCGCTGGGCTGCAGCCTGGCGCCGGCGTCGAAGGTTGAGGAATATTATGTGGGCATTGACCGGGTTGCTGAAGCCGGCTTTGAATATGTCCATCTGAATCACGGCTGGATCAAGGGCGTGATGACGTCGCCCCTGTTTACCAATTACAGCGATTATGCGCTGCGCCCGGAGCTGTTTCAAAATGGGTGGGATGATATCCGCAAGCTGTCGGACTACGCGCACGCGAAAGGATTGCAGATTTCATTTTATTCTATCTATGTCAACACCTGGATGGAAGAGGGGGCGAATACCCCTAAAGCCTATACGGACCATGACTGGGAACTGATCTGGGCGGATGACGACGACAGCAGTCGTTGGGGTACTACGTTGGATCCCGCAGCGGGCTGGGGCGAGGTGGTGAACCGGAAGCTGTCGGAGGCGATTGATAAGGGCGGTTTTGATGCCTACCATCTGGATGGCCCTTACTATGGCGATATTTCTGTGGCTGAAAACCGTTCCGTGAAACCCGGCGGACCGAATCAGATGCTGGCGTGGGAATATCAGAAGACTTTCTACGAAAGGATGAAAGCGTCGGGTATTCATGGCGAGGCGGCCCAGGGATTCCAGGCATTTGCCCATGGCATGAGCCGAATTACGACGACCGGTTATGAAGAGGGCGATTTCGGTGATAAACCGATCCAGCAGCAGATTCTGGCGAACCGCAAAGCCGCTTATGATTTTACGAAGCTATACCGGCCTGAGCAGGCCACAACAGTCCTTCCGATCGTTGCCTGGAGTCCGGATGAGGATGCGCCGGATCTGCTGGTACCGATGGAAGAACATGCAGATGAATACAACGCCTACCTAGCCAATGTATATGGCTACGGATTTGAGGGAAAACCTTTTTGCAAAGTGCCCTTTGAAGGGCCGAAGAGCAAGGCGGTCGTGCAGCGCTGGCTGACCTTCTGGAAAGATCATTCCGAGTATTTTAAACAAGGGTATCTGCTCCATCTCAAGAAACCTGACGGGGAGCATCTTGATGCGGTCATGCATCTGCTCGATACCGGGCGGGAAGAAAAGGCCCTAGTCGTAGTGTATAACCCGGCAGAGCTGGAGTTGTCCGGCGGGATCAATCTTTCGGTCCCCGGATTTGAGGGGCGCGAAAAGACCTGGGGCTATAAGGCGGAATCCGGCGCGACCGGGACTGTGGAGGGGGACTGTCTTCCGGTCTCTGTACCCCCGTCTGACGCAACCTGGTACGAACTGTGGGAATTAAAAGAACAAGGGGACATCTGAAATGTCGTTTGGTAACCTCCACCTGATCGATTGGATCGTGGTAATCATCTATTTTGTGGTCTGTATTATTGTTGGCCTGTTGTTTGTCAAAAAAGCCAGCGGCAGTACCGATGACTACTTTCTTGCCGGCCGGAAGCTTCCTTGGTGGATAGCCGGGACATCTATTGTCGCCACCATGTTTGCCGCGGATACTCCGCTTTTTCATACTGGAAACGTGAGACAATTCGGTCTGGATGCAGGCTGGCTGTTCTTTATACCCGGATTTGGTGTGGTGATGGCTGCGGTGCTGTTTGCGCGGTTGTGGCGCCGGGCGAGGGTAGTGACCGAAGTTGAACTCTTAGAGATGCGGTATTCAGGCAAGGCCGCCACGGTTTTCCGGGGATTTAACGCGGTATACGGCGGGGTCTTCAAGGCGGCCGTAACGCTGGGCTGGGTTACGCTTGCCATGGGCGTTATTCTCGAATCACTGTTCGGTATAGATCGATATATCGGCACCATGATCTTCATGGGCATTGTTTTGGTTTATTCCATCAGCTCCGGTCTTTGGGGGGTGGTTGCCACGGACTTCATTCAGTACATCGTTGCTACATTCGGCACCATCTATCTTGCTTTTGCCGCGGTCAAGGAGTGCGGAGGCCTGGTCGCCATGCGGGAACAGCTGATGGCTGTTCCTGATTGGAGTGGAAGTGCCATGCGCGTCATTCCCGATCCCTCTGCCTGGAATCCGAATTTCAGCTGGATGCTGATTATTGGCTGGCTGTTGATCTACAGTATTGAGCTGTCCACCTCCGGCGGCTTTATGGGGCAGCGCATCTATGCATCGAAGGATGAGAAGAATGCATCGCATTCGCTCCTGTGGTTCGGCTTCTGCTACTACGTACTGAACGGTTGGCCGTGGATCGTGACGGGGCTGGCTTCCATCATTATTCTCGGTGCCACCAACGAAGCCGCCGGACTAGAAAACTATGATGGCACCTATCCGGCGATGATTGTTAAACTGATGCCGGTCGGTATGCTGGGCATTATGGGCGCGGCAATGATTGCCGCCTTCATGTCCACTATTTCCACGATTTTGAACTGGGGTTCATCGCTGATGGTGAACGATTTCTATCGCCGATTTGTCGTGAAAGGCAAGAGCAAGCATCATTATGTCTGGGCATCGCGGGCTTTCTCATTGGGACTCGCCGTATTCGGGGTCTGGTTTGCCTTCCAGTTCGACAGCATCACGCAGATTCTTCTGCGCATGCCGCTGTACCTGATCGGCGGTGTGTTGGTCTTTGTTTTCCGCTGGCTCTGGTCCCGTACCAACATATGGTCCGAGATTGCCGCCATGGTCGGTTCCATTGTTGTCGCGCTCTTTATTGATTTTATTCTGGTGCCGAAACTGCACATCTGGGAGCCGAACGAGGCGATTCCCGACCATAACTGGTTTGTTTACTTCGGCCATAAAATGGTGCTGGTTCTGGTGGCCACGACCGTCATCTGGGTCATTACCACCTTGCTGACCAAGCCGGTGGATGATGAGACGCTGAAGAAATTTTATAAACACACTGTCCCGCCGGGGCCGGGCTGGAAGCGCATCCGGAAGCTCTGTGGAGAGGAAACACCGCAGCCTTCGCCGTTGAGTAAAATCCTGCTGGCCTGGCTGTCGGGGGTTGTCGGTCTCTTTGTCCTGTTGTTTGCAATCGGATACCTGGTCGCATGCCAATGGGTGATGAGCGGGGTGCTGCTGGCTGTGTCCGCAGCCGGGTTTATAGCCTACTTCAAGCTGTACAGCACCTTAACGCACTACGATGACCTTGATCAGCAGGACTACGACGTAAGCTGAGATCATAATTTAGGAGTCCGGCGCGGGTCGGACGAATGGAAAATATAGTTAACCAAAAATCGAGAGATAGATATGAATATAAAAAAAACAGACGGTAAACTGGAGGTCAATGGCGACTGCTACACCTTGACGTATGATGCGGAGCGTCCGCTGCATGTAAACATTATGTACTCTAACGGCATCGGTGCTGAATTCTTCGTGGCGTCCGGTTGTGACCGCGATGACGGAATCGATGAGCTGATCGAATTGAGCGCGCCGACGATCGATGAGTCCGGCGAAACTGCGGTGTTGCAGTTTGTCGGGAAAACCACCCTGTGGGATAAAGTGGAATACAGCTTTGAGCTGGGTACAGAACAGATTGTTTACGGCTACAAAGTCTACGGGCAGGGCAAACTCGAAAACGTTCGCTACTTTGAAGGCTTCCTCAAAGACGATCCCGCGCGCGAAAAATATTTTTATCCTTACTTCTGCGGCCCGGGCCGTCATCTGGCCTACCATCGCCCGGTCAAGGATTTCATGACATCATCAACCCCCAACTTCGATGTGCTTTATACGTTTTGTGTGACCTCCGCTGACAAGCGCGTGTTCGGCTTCTACGAAGATGCAAGCATTCGTGTAGATGGGGATCGCCATTACTTCGGCGGAGACTGGCTCGCAACCCCGGCTCCATTCCTCTTCATGATGGGAAATAAGGAACAGAAGAACTGGGTCACACTCGGCCTTGCTGTGAAAACCGGCGAAGCCGGCTTCATGGGCTATCACTATCGTGGTGGCGAAGGGTTTGGTCTTGAGCTCGATTATTATGGCTACACCGAAGTGAACGGGGAGTGGGAAAGTCCCAAAATCCTGATGATGGAAGCCGGTAAGAACGTTTATGATGCCCTTGATGACCACACGGCATTTTTGGCTGAAAACGGATGCATGGCGAAGAAAGATCGCAGCGAAACTCCGACCTGGTGGAAAAAGCCGATCTTCGGCGGGTGGGGCGAGCAGGTCTATCACTCAAACCGCTGGGATAACTATTTGAGTGGTGATCATGATGACTGGGCAAAAGACAACTGTGATAGGTTCTGCACGCAGGCGGCCTACGAAGAAATGCTCACGACCTTGGAGTCGAAAGGCATTGATCCGACCATCCTCATCATTGATAACCGTTGGTTCCTGAACGAGTCACATCTCGAAGTCGATACGGAACTGTGGCCGGACCTCAAGGGCTTTATTGCCGATCAGCATGCGAAGGACCGCAAGGTCATCCTGTGGGTATCTCCATGGAGCTACTGCAAGTCGGCAAAAGGCTCAGCGCTTCCGGTCGAGGAAAGCATGATGGTTCATGAAGATGAACTTTATTCGCTCGAGTTGGATACAGATGTCTTCTACAAAGCATGCAAGCGTGATGTCAAAAAGGTGACTCGCTATCATCCGCTGCCGGAACCGACCCTTACCGATCCCAACTGGAAGTATGTTGCTGACCCGCAAAACCCGGCATACATTAAACGCATTAAAGACCGCATCAAGTATCTGCTGTCTGAGGACGGGCTGAATGCGGACGGGTTTGAGTTTGACTACACCCATTTCATTCCGCGTTTCCGGGCAACGAAGCCGGTTGGGTGTGAGCATGAGGTCAAGTGGGGCAACGAGGCGCTTCATAACATGATCGAGCTTTATTATTATGGTGCGAAGGAAGCGAAGGAAGATGCATTGGTTATCTCGCATACCTTTAATCCATATTTCAACGATGTGATCGACATGCTGCGCCTGCAGGATATCTACACGGATATGAAAAGCATTGTTCCGCAGATGGATCATCGTGCAAAGATTGCTCAGAAGGTTGCGCCTGCGTGTGAGATTCATACCGATCAGCATCCGATGCCGAGTTTAGAAGCGTGGGAAGAATATGCTCAGTACCAACCGGGAATCGGGAATCCGTGCCTCTACTATGTTACTGGTATGGAAACGACCAAGGAAAAGATCACGGATGAGCAGTGGAAACTGCTGGGCGACGTCTGGAAGAAATACAACGACTCCCTGTAAGGGTTGAGAGCGGCAAAAAGGTGAAGAATATGAGAAAAGTGATTAAATGGTTTGTGCTGCTTCTTGTTGCCCAGAACCTTTTTGCCGCTCCTGCGGTGCTGGAGGCGGGACGGTTTAAGCTGCGCTTCGCCGCAGACGGGAAGCCGGCATCGTTTGCGTTGCCGGATGGAACGGAACTGCTGAATGTAGGCGATCCCGGGCGGGGTTTTTATCTAAAGAATGCCAGTAAAGCAGTCATCGATCTGCCGGTGGTCTGGGTTCGGGATTCGAATCAACTGATCGTTGAATCCGAGAACCGCACCCAGCAGATCATCTTCGATCTGACGGAAGGCGATCAGTATGTGGGGTTGCAGATCAGGCAACTGAAAGGGATTCCGAAGTCCAGCGCGCTGACGCTGCACTTTGAGATGAATGCAGGCGGGAATGTGAAAGCACTCGCGCTCGACTTCATGACCCCGCACCTAGATCATCTGAAGGGTCGGATTCAGGTGGATTGGCCCTTCCTCTATCACCGCTATAAGGACGATCCGCTCGGCGGGTTTGCGCTCTACTGTCCAACGGATAAAACGGATGAAGACGATACCTTGCTGCATATGTGGGGTGAATTGGACCTTCCGCATCCGGCGGTGAATGGCGAGTGGGATTACGCGGCCGCCAAAAAGTGGATGAAACAATGGCTGGCGGAGTTTTCGGATCAAAGCCGCATGATGTTCGAAGCCGAGTCGCTGGAGGACCTGTATGAGGGCTCCAAATACGCCGAGGCCGCCGGGCTGAAGGGGATCTACCTGATGCCGTGGGTATGGCGCGGATCCTATTGGCCGACCGATATGACGAATGACGGGATTAATCTGGATGTATTCCCTGACGGCCGGAAGGATGTGGCGGAATTTTCTGCCTACCTGAAGGAAAGGGGCATGCGGCTGCTCTTTCATTATGTCAGCGGCGGAATCGGCTATAATGACCCCGTCTATATCGGCACCAAACCGGACCGCCGCTTGGCGAGCTGGGGCGGCGGGAAACTTGTGGGGCAGATTGATGCTGCCCAGACCACTATCCAGTTTCGGCCGGATAACGGAGTGGAGCTGCCGTACCGGATTCCCCGCGCCAATGTGCACAATTTTAATGGGCTGCCCCCGGCGATGCATTTTTTCCACAACTTCCAGATGATGCGTATCGGGGACGAGATCATTAAAGTCGGCTCCTTCGAGAATACGGATCAGGAAGTCTGGACGCTGAAGAACTGCGAGCGCGGGAAATTCACGACCCAGGCTGCTGCTCATGTTGAAGGGACTGATGCTTCCGGGCTGATCGATACCTATGACCAGAATTTCCTGCCGGACAATAATTCGACGCTGCTCGATGAAATTGCCGGTAATTTTGCCGGTCTGCTGAATGAATGCGGTGTGATGAACACCGAGTATGACGGCGGTGAGATCCATTGTTATGAAGGGCCGTCGAAATCGATCGGCTGGGGCTATAACAAATTTGCATGCAAGGTATATACCCAACTGGATCATCCGGTCATGGCAGACAGCAGCGCGGAACGCCCGCCGGAATGTAATTTTGAGTATAAGTTCAATGCCGTGAAAAAGCTGGTGGGGCCGATTAAAGGCCATCAATACTATGTGGCGTTGATGCCGGAGCATCCGTCGCGACCGGCCACGACCATGCTGGACGCGAACTTCCAGCTTAGTCAGGTTGCGGCCACCCGCAGCGCCTGCTTCGGGATTAAGACACAGGATCGTGGCGTAAGAATTTCAGATCTCAAGGCGCACGGCCTCGCTGCCGATATCTGCAAGCTGGTTGCGCAGTGGAAAAAGGCCAGTGACCTTATGACGGATGAACAGCGTCAGGCCATCCTCAGGAAAGGCGTTCGCTGGAACGACAATATCTGGCTGGGAGACCGGCATACCGAAGATGACCTGGTGCAGGTTCTGAAAGAAGAGGACCATGCTTTCCTCATTGTTCCGGTTAAGGTGCTGACGCGGAACAATGAACGCGATGTCAAATGGTGTGTCGGCCAGGAGCACGGCAGCATCGCTCCCAAGCAGTTTATCAGGCCGGGCGATGAACTGAAACTGCATAACCCCAATGACGAACAGGAGATGAAGTTTGTCCTGCGCGTGCTTTGGGAAACGGATTATGAGGATGAAGCCAATGTGGCTTTGGCGCCGGCCGCAACGAACCTGCAGGATCTGAATGATACTCAGGCGTCGGATGAGGGTAACGCATTGCGCCTGAAATACCGGAATGACCGGGCGGAAGCGGTCTGGAACGGAGATAAACTTCCGGAGTGGGAGCAGACGGTCGATCTCAGCGCCAACCGCGCCATGGGCCTGTGGGTTGAGGGGGATGGTTCCGGCGCGTTGCTGCTGGTTCAGCTTCCTAAACGCGATTATGTGATTCCCGTTGATTTCAAAGGACGGCGCTACATCGAGATTCCCCATGGGCAGGCCGCCTGGGCGGAAGGATTGTGGGGGTGGCGTATGGCCACCTGGAAGCATGCGGATTACAATAATATTCATAAACTGAACATCGGCTTCGGCAAGGTTCCGGCATCAACGCATGCAGATATTTCTGTTGAGGGAATCAAAGCCCTGCGCGAAAAGGATGCTGAACTCGTTAACCCGGTTATTACCTGTGGAAAAGGCCGGATCAGAATCATGGGTACGATTGCAACCGGTCAGTATCTCGACTACAAGGGCGGCGATACCGCCACGGTCTACGACCGGAACTGGAATAAAGTGGAAGAGCTGAACGTACAAAAACAAAACTATTCCTGCGGGAACGGTCCCGTAACGGTTTCGGTTTCCGCCGACAATGCCGCGCGCCCATGGATGGAGATTCAGTGCACGACCGAAGGCAGCCTCATCCGGGTTCCAAAAAAATAGTTTTGAACGGATTGATACATCAACATTCGGGAAAGGGACCACTATGGCGGGAACCTGTTTGATGAGGATGGTCGTTGTGGCAGGTTTAATTACCGCAGTGGCTTATTCGGAGGGCAAACCACAGGCGACGAATGTGAGGTCGCCCAATGTGGTTATCGTGATTACCGATGACCAGGGCTATGGCGACCTGGCGTGTCATGGAAATCCGTACATCAGTACTCCCCATCTTGACCGGCTGGCCGGACAAAGTGTCCGGCTGGATAATTACCATGTCGACACCACGTGTGCACCGACCCGGGCGGCTCTGCTGACCGGTCGGCACTCCAATCGCGTCGGGGTTTGGCATACCATTCAGGGCCGCAATATGATTCGCCGTCGTGAAATCACCATGGCGGATATTTTTGCGGACAATGGCTATGCGACCGGCCTGTTTGGAAAGTGGCACCTTGGGGATGTTTATCCCTATCGCCCGGAAGACAACGGTTTTCAGCACTGCGTCTACCATCCGGCCGGTGGGGTCGGGCAGGCGCCGGACTACTGGGGTAACGATTACTTCGACGATACCTACATCAAAAACGGAACGTTTACGCGGTTCGAAGGGTTCTGCACCGATGTCTGGTTTGAAGAAGGCATTGAATTTATCGAGGCCAACGCCAAAGCCGATACACCGTTTCTGGCCTATATTGCACCCAACGCACCGCATGGCCCGTTTTACTGCCCGAAGGAATATGCCGACCGGTATACTGGAAAACCCGGTGTGCCGCAGGCTGAGTTCTACGGTATGATTACACACATCGATGACAACATGGCGCGGCTTTTCCAGACATTGGAAACCTGCGGTGTTGCCGATAATACCATCCTCATTTTTACGACGGATAACGGCACGGCCGCCGGAACATGGAATGATGGAGGATTCAATGCCGGCATGCGCGGAACCAAAGGCTCGCAGTATGACGGTGGACACCGTGTTCCCTTTTTCCTGCGCTGGCCCGACGGCGGCCTCAGCACGGAACAACGCATTTCAGATCTTACTGCCCATCTAGACATCCTGCCGACGCTGATCGATCTGTGCGGATTGACCGCTCCGGAAATTCAGTTTGATGGATTCAGTCTTCACGACCTTCTTTATAACGATGGAAACAACAGGCAGGAGCGTTCCATTGTGGTGGAAACACAACGGGTAGTGGATCCCGTCAAGTGGCGCAGTTGCAGCGTCATGACCGAGGACTGGCGGCTGATTGACGGCAAAGAACTCTATGACATGAGAACCGATCCCGGCCAGCAAACTGATGTCAGCGGGGATCATCCTGAAGTTGTTCAACGTCTGCGCGGAGAATATGAACAATTCTGGACCGATGTTTCGAAGGACCACGATCTGACCAGTTACATGCTGATCGGCTCCGATGAGTCTCCGGTTGTTACGTTGTCATCGCATGACTGGCTGGTTGAAGATGTCGCCTGGAATCAACCGCATGTACTGCAGGGTCGCTGTGCCAAGCCGGCGTATTGGGCCATAGAGATCGACCATGACGGTATCTATGAATTTTCGCTGCGGCGTTGGCCGGTTGAAGCTGATAAGGCCATTAATGATCCCAACGGCGGAAAAGGGTTTTCTTTTGATACGGCCCGTTTGTCCATAGGTGCTTTCAACGAGTCGAAATCGATTCCGGAAGGGGCGAAAGAGATCACCTTTCGGGTGCCGCTTAAGAAGGGTGTTGCGAAACTGGCGCCGCTGTTTTCCGGCGGAGGCGAGCAGGTCGCTCCGTATTATGTGTATGTGACGCACAACCCTGTTTCCGGCTGGAAGACCCCGCAGGGCATGGGAATCCCGGTGTATGATCCGGCTTATGGCCGGAGCCCCCCGCAGTTGAAAGATTAACGAGTAGCGCAGGGTAGATGCGGACCACCAATGTGCCGATTTCGGCCCTACTGCGCCGCCTACCTCAAACTGTGGATGTGCAGCTTAGAGCGGTGCGGTAGTATTTCACCATAATTTTAGCAGTATATTTGTATTTGGAGAGGGTATCAGAAGATGTGTAAGCGCGTGATGGGATTATTAGCGACTGTCGGAGTACTGTTGGGTTCGGCTTGTGCTGAGAGCAGTAAGATGGACTGGTGGCAGCAGGATAAATTCGGGATGTTTATTCACTGGGGACCCTCCAGTGTAGCTGGGGTGGAGATCAGCTGGGCGCGTGAAAGCCACCCCTTTGATCATCTGGGCGAATTGAATAATGTGCCGGATGAGGTCTACGATGCACTTCATAAAGAATTTAACCCTGTTGAATTTGATGCTGACGAAATTGTGCGTACGGCTAAAGAAGCGGGGATGAAATACCTGGTTTTTACCGCCAAGCATCATGACGGCTTTTCCATGTGGCCGACAGAATTGTCTGGTTACAACATTATGAACACGCCTTATAAGCGCGATATTTGCAGGGAATTTGCAGCGGCCTGTCGTAAATATGGCTTGAAGCTAGGTTGGTATTATTCCACTCGGGACTGGTACCATCCGGATTACCTGGTCGATGACAACAGCAAGTATAACGATTTTTACCATGGGCAAATCCGTGAACTGCTGACGAACTACGGCGAGGTTTCTGTGCTTTGGTTTGATCATGTGGCCGGTGCCTGGAATGATTACCGCTTCAAGGAGCTGTTCGACATGATTTATGAGCTTCAGCCCGGAATTATTGTCAATGATCGCGCAGCCAAGTTTGTGCACGGGCATCTGGCCGGAACACCGGACCCGGAACTCGTTGAGTTGACTAAAGGTGATTTTCATACGCCGGAAGGTAAGGTCGGTGTTTTTCATAAAGATTTCCCCTGGGAAACCTGTATGCCGATGTCCAAGGGGCCGGATGGGCATGGTGGCTGGTCCTACCGACCGGAAGCAATTACGGCGAGTTTTGACAAATGTGCCGAGATGCTGGCGGCCTGTGTGACCGGCTGTGGCAACATGCTGCTGAACATCGGGCCGATGGCTGACGGCTCACTTCGTACGTCTGAATTCGAGAACCTCAAAGAATTCAAGCCCTGGATCGAAACGTATGGTGAAAGCATCTATGGAACTGAAGGTGGGCCCTTTATCAGTGGTCAGTGGGGCGGTTCCTGCATGAAAGACGATACGCTTTACCTACATATTTTCCGATGGGAGAATGGCACTCTGGAGCTTCCCGCTCTGCCGCGCACCGTTCTGACATGTGAAGAACTGGGTGGCGAGACCATTACTTTTCTGCAGTCCGATGATTCCCTCTCTCTTCGCATCAAAGACGGAAAAAAACGGAGCCTGCACAGCGTGGTTAAGTTGCAATTGGAACCCGGGTTGGAGCTTGCTCTGATGCCCGTTGAGGGTCGCGCTCCGCGCAAGCAGCATGGATCGCTTGTCGATCCATTAGCCAGCAACAAGAAATCAGGTGAGTGAATCTCCACGCTTTGGTGGTTTGGCTTACCTGATGAATGAACGCTGAGGGATTAAACACGGCCCCGCCCCTTTTATTCATGATGACTGGAGAACTTGGGGTAGATCTACACGAACCGACACTGGTTGCAGCCTAAAGATCCATCGTCGTCTGCATCGCATTCTGTTTAGTAATTCGAATCGTCACAGGGGGGTTCTTTTGTTTTCGATTCGATGGATAGGGGGGCGTGATTTTCCTGATAACTATTCTTCAGGGTCCATTGGCAGGATGCCGGATTGGTACGCTTTGGAGATGGCGGCGGGGGCATTGATGACGTTCAGTTTTTCATAAATGTTTCGGACATGGGTGGCCACGGTGCCGTAGGTGATGTCGAGTTTGTCGCCGATTTCTTTTTTAACAAACCCTTCACCCAGCAGGGTCAGGATTTCGAGTTCCCTCGGAGAAAGTTCCCGTTCCGGCCGCTCCTTGATGGGTTTGGCCTTCAGCGCTTTCATGATGTGGGTGGCAACGCCGGCATCCAGCGGGGCGTCCCCGTCCATTACATCGCGAATCCCTTGTTTGATCTGCTTAATGGTGGATGACTTGAGGATATACCCTGAAGCACCCTGCCTGATGGCGGTAACGACATCAGCTTCTTTATCGGACTGGGTCAGGATGATGACTTTTGCATCGGGAATGGATCTTCTGAAAAAGGGGAGTGCCTCCAGGCCCGACATGGCCGGCAGGTTCAGGTCAAGGAGGACGATGTCCGGTTCAATCCGCAAATCCCGATCCTGCAGGCTGTTCAGGGCCACCTCGGCGGCTCCGTATTTTCCGGTGAGTTCCATGCCGGCGGTTTTGTTAATGGCCATTTCAATGACTTCCCGGTAGTCGGGGTTGTCTTCCACCAGCATGATACGCATTGCTCTTTTCATACTAACCTCTGAACTTCTTAAGTTGAAAACGTCGAATGTGCAGGTTCAGGGTGATGCAAGATCCCCCTGCTGCGGGATGTTCGACAGAAATTTGCGCTCCGAGCAGTTTGGCCCGGCGTTTTAGTGAAGAAGGTATATTAGCGCCATCGGGCTTCGTTATTCCTCGACCGTTGTCTTCAACCGACAATATTACGTGTGGCGGTTTGGCGATCAGACGGGTGTATACGTGGGTGGCATTTGCATGCTTGTGTGCATTCACCAGGCATTCTTTGTAAAAGAGAAACAGGTCATTCTGTTTACGGGGCGGAATATGGGCCAGGTATTCCTGTCCCTCGATGGATATTTCGTGATCCAGGTTAGCCAGAATACGGGTGGCGGCACGCTGCATATCGTTCTCGAGGCCCGTGAACAGCCCCTTGGCTTCCTGCATGTTGATGATATGCCGCACAGCTGAACCGGTGCGCTCCGTGACACTACGGATGCGTTGAAGAAAAAGTGTCAGATCTTCCGGTTCCTCGCGGGCTTCATCGGCCATATCACTCAGCAGGCCGATGGTGTGGAGGTTGGCGCCGAGTTCGTCGTGGAGATCGGCGGCAAACCGCTCTTTCAGTCTTGTCAACTGGTGCATGTGGATCATCCGTTCAACGAGGACGGCAATAATGATCCCGGCCACCAACAATACTGCCAGCCAGCTCATGATACGAAGATGAGTTTTTTGACGCGCATACCGCCTGTTCAGTTCCTGAATGATTAATGGACGTTCGTTTTCCAGTTTATGACGGCGGGCGAGTTCGTTCATCCACTGGCGGGTCGGCAGGATGTCTCCGTAAAGGTTCCGGCCATCGGTCAGTGTTCTGAAAGAACGCGTGGCATTACCCAGCTGGAAGCTGGCGCCCACCGGTTGGCCGAGCGCAACGTTACGGCCTTCGGAGAACAGTTCGACTTCCGCAAAGCCGATGCGGGAGCCTGATTCGGTAAGGCTCGTGTAGATATAGGGTTCAACGGCACTGAGCCGAATATACCTGCAGCTGGACGCCGGGAACCGGCGTGTGATGATGGGGCCGATGTCAAAAATGGAACGCGTATGAAATTCTAACAGGATTCGGGGATCTGAAAAATCTTCCCGAGTAGAGCCCTCCAAGATGAGCCGGGTAGGAATACCGAAGTTGGATGGGGTGGACTGGGGAACCGTGTCGCTCAAATCGACTGCATGAAGATGGATACGGTTGACGGGATAGGTGTCGCCGAGATCAAAGGTCAAGGAAGGATGGTCGCCTATGCCGGTACGACTTACCATCGCGATACTCTGCTCACCCGATGCCGCATCCATGAGGTAGGGGACGAAGCCGTCTACAAGATAGTTTTTGTGCCGTGCACTGCCTTCTTCCGCATCCGGATGGGGTGTATGAACGGTTTGGTGAAGCGCGACATTTTCCTCTCCGGAAAAAACCATGATTTCGGCCAGTTCCAGATCAAAAGCCCCGTCGAATGCGCGCGGCGAGAGACGGGTGGCTTCCAGGCGTATCCAGGATGCGGTTACGGAGCAGGGAATCAGCAGCGGGGCAATCCGCGGAAGGATTTGATCGGCGCTACTGTATTCTGCAATCACGTTGGTGGTCTGGTCGGTTCCGGCGAGGATTCGAAACTTTTCGGGAAAACCATCGGCTTTGAAGCCCCTTTTGGTATCCCTCCAAATGACCGGCACCAATATGACCTGGTCAATCGGAGTTTCCCCCGCCAGATCAATCTGAACCCATTCCGGATTTTCTGCTGTATCATGGCTGTAGGAACGATACCCGATAGAACCGATTCCCGTTCGCATACTGTAGTGTGCCAGCTGTTGCAGCTCTGTATCGATCTTGTAGAGTTTATCCTCAAGTTGAGTAAGCGATAATTCTTTGAAAATATGGCCAGGGGTATTGGCGAACGCCATCGTGATGAACACGGCGGCTGCCAGCAGGGTAAGGTACTTCTTTAATCCTGGTTTTGATTTGCTCATAGTTTTTGGGAATCTGTCCTACAGTGGCCGTTTGATCACGTTTGGTTTCAAGTACATTGGATGAAAATCGGTAAAATGTCATCTACCAAACTGTGGATGGGAATGTGGGGGTATTTAAGTAGCGTATAGGTACCTCGGGGAACAGGAATAGGTATAATGTGCGTTCTCCGGGGTGCCGATAACTTCAAAAGGATGTATGGATGAGCAAGGGAAAGACTTTTTTGACAAAACATGCCAAATCCAGTGCGGCGCTCGTCAGCCTGGGCATTCATGCCGTCTTGGTTATTGTGGCACTTTCCTTTGTCGCGGTTACCGTAATTACCAAGAGCGATAATAAATTTGAAGCTAAACCGGTCAAGCGGCCCAAAATGCAGCTGAAAAAACTGCAGGTGCCGGTGAATATTAAAAAGAAAAAGATGCAGAAGCCCAGGCTTCGGAAACGTATCGTCGTTCAGCCGAAAGTAGCCTCGATGCCGGACATCAAGATGCCGGAGATTACCGGGGTCAAAGGCGGAATGGGCTCCGCAGGTGCCGGTGGGCTGGGCGGGGCGGGAAGTCTTGGGTTCACTATGCCCGAGGTCGAACTGTTTGGCATTAAAGGTAAGGGGGAGAAAGTATTCATCATTCTGGATTCAACGCCATGGATGATGTACGACGAACTGGGCGGTATTCCGGCCTACACCCTCATTAAAGAGGAGCTGGTGCGGATTCTGGGCGAATTAAAGCCGACTGTGCTGTTTAATGTCGCCGTATATGGACAGGGATCCGGCACACACGTTCTCTTTCCGGGGCTGGCTCCTGCAAATGCCGCAAATATCGCAAAGGTTGATGAATGGCTGAAGCCGCTCAATGCCGTGGCGGCCGGCGGTTATGGCACCCACACGCTGGGAGCGGGGAGCGATAGGTTGGAAGAGAACCTTGCGGTCGAGCCGCTGGCGAACCTGAATCATTGGAGCGAACCATTGATGTATGCCATGAAACACCGGGCGGACACCGTATTCCTGCTTTCGAACGGATGGGGTCATATTTTCACCGAAAAAGCCCCGGCCGAGGCCTGGAGTGCATCAAAAATGGCCAAATACAAAGAAATTGAGAAAAAGGCTATGGAAAAGCTGGCCGAAGAAAACAAGGAACGGAAAGCGAATGGTCAGCCGGAGCGCGTGCTGGTTGGCGGATCGGTTATCAATACATATTTTCCGGGAACGGAACATCCTCCACAAGCCGAACTCTATTGGTATACACCCAAAGAAATTGCCCAGTCCTGTGTCAACCTGCGCAAGGTGAACAGCACCGATTTGCCGAAGAAAAGCGGGTTGAGTTCTCGAAACAGGAAGATACGTGATTTATTTGCATTTAACGTGATTCAGTTTGTTCCTGAGTCCGGGGGACAGGAGGAAGCCCGGTTCAAGGAGCTCAGCGGGATGCTCGACGGCGAATACCGTTCCCTGCCGGGTTTGAAAGCGATTGAGAGTTATTTGAAGACTGAATCCGGAAAATCCACAAAATAAGAAATCTGTACGACCTCTACCGAACTGTGGATACACACGCTCGTATTTTCCGTTACCTTAATGAGCGTCGTGAAATGGGCGGATTCAATTTTGTTTAGGATGAGATAGAAGAGCAATTTTTACAGGAGTTTTAGGATGAAAATAAGATGGAAGGTCTATTTGGCCATTATGATTTCAGTGTCCGCTGCGCACGCGGCAACCTGGGATGGCAGCGAATTAGACGGCTTATGGACGAATGAACTGAACTGGGCCGGAGACGCGTTGCCGACTGACGGCGAAACAATTGATATTTCCACTGGGGATACGGTTTCCGGGGAGGGGCTTTCGGGCCAGGTTCTTCCGAATGGAAGCACGGTTAACCTGAGCGGGAATTCCACCCTGACCCAGCCGGGCGGAGCTATCCGGATGAATGGATCCACCCTGAATGTGGCTTCCGGCTCGGGCCTGACCGGCAATGGGTTCTGGGATCTGTCTGGAGCGACCCTCAATTTTGAGGATGGGGCCATCGCGACCATGGCCGACTGGGAACAAAAGGGAAACAATACGTTCAAGTTTGAACTGAGCGCATCGGGATTTACAAAACTTGAGCCGGGTAATCTTCGACTGGGCGGCGGCGCCACCATGGCCAATGCTACGTATATTGCCGATTTGCAGAACTATTCGGGCGGAACGGGAACCGTCACGCTGGTTGATTTCGCCAACGATTTTGCGGGAGTGACAGCAGAATCCTTTTCGGATTCAACCCGGTACGTTACGAATTCGGGGGTGTTTACCAATTCGACCATCACGTTCGATGTGCTAAACGACGCGATCGTGTTGAATATTCTGGATGTGCTGCCGCCGGTGATTCCCCCGGTAACCTGGGATAATGAAAGTGGCGACGGTTCCTGGACGACAGCATCCAACTGGGATCCGGACGGTTTGCCGACCCTGGCTGACGATGTACTGGTCGGAACGGGTGGTGTGGTGACCAACGGACGGAAAGAATTTGCCTTCCTGGAGATCAAAAACGGGGCCTCGGTTACCTTCAGCGAAAACCTGGAACCGGGAAATGTGATTTCCAATGCAGGAACAGTCGATGTTGATGGCGTATGGCGCCTGCAGGGCAGCGAGGTTAACCTGGCCGGAACCGGCACTCTGGGAGCTAATTTGACCTTTCTCGATACCAGTGACGGAACCCTCAATTTTGAGGATGGGGCCTCCTTTAATAATACCGGCATGGCGGTTGAGCTGAAGGCTTCCCCGACCTTTGGCTTTAAATTGTCGGAGACCGGCTTTGCTACCGTGCAAGCTGGAGAACTTCTGAATGCTGGATCCGGCTCCACGACTACCACATGGGAAAACGTGACGTTTGAAATCGATGCAACGGACTATGATCTTTCTAACGGAAAAACGCTGGTGCTGATGGACTTCACCAACGTGGCATGGAAAGGCTCCGACGAAATCTTTGATCCGACTGTAACGGTTGAAGGCGGCGTCGGAACAATGGCGTTTGATGAGGTTGAACATCAGGTGGTTCTCAGCCTGTTTGATGTCGTGGTTTGGGATGACGGCGGTTCCGGAAGCAGTTTCAGCACCGCCGAAAACTGGGTCGGCGATGTTGCCCCGGTCAGCGGATCCCAATCGGTTGCCTTCAAGAGTTCCATCAGTTCGGTTACGGCCTATTTCCTGTCGGAGTTCACCATCGGTTCGAATCAGGTGATGCTCTCAGAAGGGAACTTTGTTCCCATGCGGATTGGTGACGGGGCCGACCTGACTATTCAGTCGGGCGGTGTGCTGGACTTTACTTCCGGCGGTAACGGCATTCTGGCCCAGTCCGGGGCCGGCGATGTTGCAAATGTATCGCTGGAGGGCCAGGCCGCGGCATCCGTTCACTTCTATTATCCCCAGACGAACTGGACGCATACGTTTACTCCGAATGCATCCGGTATAGGAACCTTTGAAGTGAAACAGCAACTTGTTCTCGAGGGAAATCTGGTGGTAGACGTAAGTAATTATGATCCGGCCAACGGAACCGACCTGGTGCTCTTCGATTATGGCACACTGACCGGAAGCGGCTCGTTTGCCGATGTTACGGTGATCGGTGAGGACGATTATACACTGGTATATGATTACGATATCGACGG
The DNA here is from genome assembly GCF_900890425.1 of Pontiella desulfatans. Classification (NCBI taxonomy): domain Bacteria; kingdom Pseudomonadati; phylum Kiritimatiellota; class Kiritimatiellia; order Kiritimatiellales; family Pontiellaceae; genus Pontiella; species Pontiella desulfatans. The sequence continues at coordinate 126,656 of NZ_CAAHFG010000005.1, forward strand.
CAACGGTGATCTGGGCATTGCCCTGATTGTACCGCCGGCTCTCACAGCTCAAGGCACCCCATACACATGGCTGGAAGACTATGATCTGGTCGTCAGCAATGAATATGAGCAGGCCGATCTTGAAGATACCGATCTCGATGGCTTGCTCAACTGGCAGGAATACCGGGCCGGAACCAATCCGACCAACAGCGCATCCGTTCTTGAGGTGAACAGTGTGACGGAAGTGGGGATAGATCAATATGACGTGGCCTGGCAGTCAGTGGCCGGCAAGACCTACAACGTGGTATCGGTCAATAACCTTCAATACGGTTCGCCGGTCACCAATGCCTCGAATGTCGTCGGAGTAGAGACGGAAACGGTCACTACGGTGACGGTCAGTTCGGATGCGACATTCTTTACGGTCGAATTGGCAGAATAGCAGAAGTTTTGCCGGAGGCCTGCTCCCGGAGAGCAATGCCACCGCATAAAAATAAAGGAGAACGAAATGAAAAAAGCAGGAATAGTGGCAGGAATGCTTGTGCTGGCCGGGGTGGCGAATGCGGAAATTGTATACAGCGGTGATGATGGCGCTGCCTGGAGCGTTGGTGCCAACTGGGTAGGAAATATAGCACCAGGTAATGGCAGTGCGGTCCAAATTGACAGCACTAAAGAAGTGAATTGGGATTTCGGCGGCGGATGGCACTCGCCAGGAAATCCAGCGTCGGTCAATCTCGATGGCACGCTAACCACAGTTGGCGCCTTGCGTAATTGGAGCACCGACTGGGATATTAGCTCAACAGGCACGATCGATCTCGGCGGTAACTGGTTGGTGCTCTGGGGTGGTGGTTCGTCATTTACTTTTGATTCTGGCGCAACGCTCAACCAAACCTCCGGACGTATAGAGTTTGGTGATAGCGCAGCCACTACCCTCGGGTTTAACCTTGAGGCAACTGGCTTTCAAACCATGTCCGCGGGCTTGCTTCAGTTCAACAACCATGTCGGCCAGGGAATCGATGTAAACATGGCCAATTATACCGGAGGTGCTGGCACGATAGTGCTGATGGACTTCACCGGCAATAACGGCATGACTGATACGATCTTCAAGAATGACCTCAATGCCACAGTCAGCGATGCCGGTGCATACGCTGGCTCCACTCTGCAATGGAACGAAACGACTTCGGCTATTGAACTGAATGTCATTCCGGAACCAGCGACGCTTGGGCTGGTTTGCGGATTCAGCACCCTGGTGTTCTTTGTTCGCCGAATCTTTATTATGTAGCCTTTAAAGTGATGCCGCCCGTCGATCAGGCGGGCGGTTTTTTTGTGCCTGAAATGAGTGAAAAAAGGCGTTTTTTGCGTGATCCAGGTACTCAATGATTGAATTTTAGCGCCATTTGTGAAACGATATTGGGTTGATTTATGAGTGGAAATTACACAGTCTTATTACTACTTTTCCTCAGTTTCGGGGTGAGCCGTGCGGCTACTGTTCAATGGGATGGCGGTGGAGCAGATAACCTTTGGTCGACCCCTGAAAACTGGAGCAGCGATGCCGTGCCCCTGGCCGGGGATGAAATCGTCATTGCCAATGGGGATACCGTTCAGCTGGCTGCTATTGAGTACCTGCCGAATGGGTCTGATTTAACCCTCAGCGGAGGATCGGTGCTTCATAAGGATTCCGGGGCGATCCGGCTGAGCGGCTGTACGTTGAATTTAGCCTCAGATGGGGCACTCTCCGGCGATTTCTGGGATCTGGATAATGCGGCCATATATTTTGAAGACGGAGCCTCAGTAAATATCGATGACTGGGAAAACAAAGGGTCCAACTATTTCAGCTTTGAACTGAGTTCGACCGGTTTTGCAAAGCTGAATGCCGATAAATTCTGGATTGGTGGCGGCACCTCTATTGCTGATGCAACCTACCGGGTTGATCTGGCCGACTATAGCGGCCCATTGCACGATATTATACTGGTCGATTATACCGAAAATAAAAGCAGTGTAACATCGAGCAATTTCCAGGATGCAACGATCATAATTGAGAATGCGGGAGCCCGTCCGTATCATCTTGAGTTTGACGAAATCAATCATGACATTGTGTTGGCCGTAACCGGCACCGTCGCTGCTACGCATGGACTGGCTGTTGTGTTTGATGAGAGTGCGGTGCCGGTTTCTCTGATCAATCCTGAGGGCGATGAATTGCTCAGCAATACCTCTTCAAAAGGTTTTTATTTACAGGAATTGGATTATTCCGAACGCCGGTTTGACACCCTAATCGACCTAGGTGGGGGGGGCTATCGTTTCGGGATTTCTGGCTCAACCGAACAGTTTGACCTTTTTATCGGCGGCACCAATGATTACATGACCATGCGCTTTTTGGATCTGAGCGGATTTGCCCTAGCGGGGGAGCGGTTCTATTTCAGCCTGAACGGGCAGAGTCAGAACCTGCAGGAGCTCGAGCTCGACTGCATGGTCAAGGCCAATGCCAACCGTAGCGTTTTCCGAGTGGAGCGCCAGAACCTCTGGGAAACCTCGAACAGCAACAAACTCGGTGCATTTGCACTGTATGAATTCAAGGATACCGTTCAGGAGGATGAAACTCTGTTGGATCTTTGGGTGAACGAAGGTCTGCCGCACCCTGCAGTAACGGGCGTGTGGGACCGGGCAACTGCGGAGGCCTGGTTGGACGACTGGGTCGAGATGGCGTACGACACCAGTTACCTGAATATCGTGCCCGACACCGTTGAAGAGCACGATGATTTTATTCCTTATGCCGCATCGATGGATGCCAAGGCCATCTACATGTGGAATTCGATCTGGCGGGGGGAATACTGGCTGCATTACCGGCAGAACGACGAAGTCAATCCGGATATGTATCCCGCCGGGCAGACCAACCTGCAGGCCTTCAGCGATGGGCTGGCCGAAAACGGCATGAGCCTGATGCTGCACTATCTGTGCGGCACGATAGGCGAGGAAGATGTGGAATTCACTGCCGGAGCGGTACATCCCGACTTGCAGAGCTGGGGAACGGTGACGCTGACTCAATCCATCTCGGCTGCATCCACCTCCTTTACGGTCGTGCCCGATCCGGGGGTGGCCCTGCCGGTTAAAAGCTCTTCTGCCTATCCGGTGGAAGCGCCTCCGGTGATTCCTTCTTTCTTTGAATTTAAAACCTTCCGACTTGGCGACGAATGGATCAGCGCTTCATCTGTAACCGACCACGGCAACGGGACCTGGCAGTTGGACGGAGTCGAGCGTGGGAAATGGAATACCGTTGCGGACAGTTATTCCCCCGGCGAAGGTTTGCGCGGCTATCTTCGACCCTATAACCAGGATTTTGTACCGGATCCGAATGCTGCCCTGTTCGATACCATCGCTACCCGCTGGGCCGAGCTGAATAATGCCCTCGGCACCACCAAATCGGAATTTGACGGCTTTGAAAATCACCGAGCTACCGGTTCGTGGGGGGCGGAAAAGTTTGCCGCTACGGTGTACGAAAATCTGGATCATCCTTCTACAGCCAATACCAGCGAAGGCCGGCCGCCAAACGCGTGGATCGAGTACCGCTTTAACCGGGTCAAGGACGCTTTGGGCGGCACCTTCCAGACCCGGCAGCATGCGGCACTTTTCCTTGGCGATAAATCGCGGATCACGCCCGGTCTTGAAGAGATTGAGCACGAGATGAACAAGTTCATGAATCTGAACAATCGCGGATTTTCACTGGGTTCCTATGATGTCAAGGGCATGTCGCTCAATACCCTGCAGACGCATGGTCAGATGGATGCCGTGCTTGATCTTGTTCGCGACTGGAAAGATGCATCGTTTGCCCTCACACCTGCTGAGAGGGCGTCGATGGAAAATTTCAGGGGATACGATGGGGCGCGCTCGTCAATCAACGGAAATCATCCCTGGGCGGAATCCCACTGGCGTCTGGACGGCTCCGATTTCAGGAAATGGCATGCGCTGGGTACCGACCAATATACACATGAATGGCATTTCGGGCAGGAACACGGCACTATTACGCCTAGGTTTTATGTGCAGAATGGGCAGAGCCAATCCCTGGAAGTTCCGGTGGAATTTGATTCAGGTGCAGACCAAACCCGAATTGTGGGTAGGGTACTGCCGCGTTTTGATCCGGCGTCAGTCGGCAATATTGATTTAATGCCCTATATCGGCACCAATGCACTGACGGTTGCGGCAACAAACTCGACCGGTTCCGGGATCTGGAAAGATACGGATTTTAATGTTTATTCGATCTGGCCCAGAGTGGATTTTCTCAATCATCGGGGGATTGGATGCTGGGTGACGGGCGACGGCAGCGGTGCTGTACTGGTCATCCGTGTGAAGCGCAATGACAATGCCCGCGATTATGCTGTGCCGATTGATTTCACCGGCACACGCTGGATTGAAATTCCGACCGCTGAACAGGCCTGGCGCCTGAGGAACTGGGGCTGGGCGGTGGCGACACGGAAGTTCATGGACTACGCGGGCGTGAGTTCGGTTGAGGTCGGGATCGGTCATCTTCCGGCAAATACCACCTGCAGTGTTTTGATCGAAGACCTTCAGGGTTTGGAGGAAAATTCGGAGACCTTGGTTAATCCATCGTTTTCGCTGGGCGAACAGACGCTCAATATTACCGGAAGTATTCCGGTCGAACATCATTTCATCCTGGAGCCCAACGGAGATTTCACGGTCTACGACGAAGACTGGAATACGGTTTCTTTCCAGGCATTGGAAAGCCCGTTTGTTCCGACCAATCTCACTACGTTCAGCATGAGCTCGGCAACGGCCTCTTCCAATGTCTGGATCGAAGTCGGCGTGCAGACCTCCAGTGAATCGCTGCACAATCCGGCCTACACGACCAACGGAACGCCCTGGCGCTGGCTGGGTGAATACGGTTTAGATACCGACCTGATCGACGAAGATGTTGATGGTCACTGGACCTGGCAGGAATACATTGCCGGAACCAATCCAACCAACCTGTCGTCGGTTTTGAAACTGAGCGGTGTCGCTTCGAGCGGAAACAGCCATGTGCTCAGTTGGCAGGCGGTTATGGGAAAATCCTATTCCATTCATTTCGCAACGAACCTGGTTGCTCCCATCTGGGTTGAACAGGATTCAGGCATTCCAGGCATTGAACCCGATTGCACCCATACCGCAATAGTGCATGGTGCTACAGGGTTCTTCCGGGTTGAAGTCGAATAAAGGTGTGAAAAGCGCATCCACCAAACGGTGGATAGTCAAATTTGGGCCGCTGTCATATCTTGGTTACGGTATCAATAGGAAACTCTAATTTTAAAGCAGGAGACGGGAAATGGTAAAAAAAAATTCAATGATCGGAATGTGGATGGCTCTCGCCGTTGCAGCCCAGGCCGCATCGGTCAGTTGGGACGGAGAAGCAGCCGACAATAACTGGACGAGTGTAACCAACTGGTCGGACAATCTTGCCCCGAATTATGGTGATGATGTGACCATCGATAGCGCATCGGTGAATTATGATGCCACAGCAGGCGCTGGCAGTTTTCTCGGGGACTCGCTGACTCTTTCCGGCACGGCAACACTCACGGCAAATACGGTGATCCGCTTTAACGGGGCTGATGTCAATGTGGGCTCGAATGCGTCGCTGGCCGGTTCCTCTTATTATGATTTCAACAGTTCAACGGTAACGTTTGACGCGGGAGCGACCGCGACGATCGGTAACTGGGAGCAGAAAGGCTCTCCTACATTTCAGTTTAATCTCAATGCCGATGGATTTCCCGCGCTGACACCCGTCAACCTGCTTCGCAGTACCGGCATGGAGAATGTCACCTACATCGTTGATCTAGCCGCCTACACTGCTCCGGCTTCCAATATGACTCTGGTTGCTTTTAATAACGCCGTCGGTCTGACCGATGCCGCGTTCCAGACGGCAACACTGATGGTTACAAACGCCGGCAGCTACGATGCCAGTCTGGTTTGGGTGGATGAAATCGATTCGATCGTTCTCGATATGGGCGTTATCGAATACGACGTTGCATGGGTCGGCGGCGGTGCCGATAACAACTGGCTGACGACGAACAACTGGGATAATGGCTCCGGAACCGCTAATGGCGACGTGGTAGGGATCGGCAGTGAATATACAGTGAATTGGAATTTCGGTGGCGGTTGGCACTCACCGGGTAATCCTGCCGCGGTCTATCTTGACGGCACGCTGACTTCAAGTGATGCCCTGCGTTCCTGGAGTACCGTATGGAATATCGGTTCAACCGCCAACCTCGATCTTGGAACCAGCTGGTTGGTATTTTGGGGAGGAGGTTCCTCCTTTATTTTTGATGCCGGTGCAACGCTCAATACTTCCGGTAACCTGCAGTTTGCGAACCATTCAGAAATCACTCTTGGGTTTAATCTAGATGCCGATGGTTTCCAGGCGTTGAGCGCAGGAGGATGGTTGATTGATGGTTTTGCCGGCCAGACGATTAGCGTGGATATGGCCGATTTTACCGGACCGCCCCAGAATATTACCCTCATTGATTTTGTCGCTGGCGGTGCCATGACGGCTGACACATTCACCAACTTCAACCTGGTTGTCGCCAACAACAGCGGTTACCCCGCCAATCTGATCTGGGATGAGGCTACCGCTTCGATCGTTCTCGATATGGGCGTGATTGATTATGATGCCATCTGGGATGACGGCGCCTCCGACAGTGATTGGATGAGTGCCACCAACTGGAATACGGATACGGTGCCCGGCAGTGGCGATACGGTCCTGATTGGAGCCGGAGAGGTCGTCACCAACGTCCCGAACGTTTTTGCCAAACTGTATATCGGAACAGGTGCAGACGTAACCTTCGGCACTCAGTTTCCGGTTACGGCGAATGAAATTATATCGGACGGTCAACTTGATTTTCCCGGCGGCGTTGTGCACCTGAACGGTGCCACCTTAACGCTCGGCACTAACGGAAGCTTGAAATCAAGTATGGGCTGGCTGGACCTGCTCAACGGTTCGATTTATTTCGAGAACGGTGCGTCCTTTGGAAACACCGGAATCAGTATCGAGCACAAAGGAAACAACACGATCGGTTTCAAACTCTCTGAAACCGGGTTCACCACTGTGCAGGCCGGTGCGCTGTATGCCGGGAACAACGGTCAGTTTGTGGCTGGTTGGTCGAATGCCACCTATAACATCGATATTTCCGAATATAACCACACGAACGGTCTCTCCATCGTATTGGCGGACTACACGTCCGTCTTCGGCGGAACCTTTGATCCCACGGTGAACATTGAAGCGGGCGACAGCGGCCTCGATGCGGATCTTTCCCTGAACACGACGGATTCCAGCCTGGTGCTGACCATCGACCCGCCCGGAAATGACGCGCCGACGGCGTACGACCAGACCGTTACACTGGGGGGTACCTCCTCGGTCGCCATTGTGCTGATCGCAACCGATCCGGAAGATGATGCGCTTACGTACAATGTGGTTGACCTGCCGACGAACGGCGTCCTGTCCGGAACCGCGCCGAATCTGACCTATACCCCGAATGTCGGTTCCAGTGGATATGATACCTTTACATTCACTGCGCAGGACTGGCAGAAGGTATCCAACACCGGAACGGTGTCGATCCTGCCCATCCCGCAGACGGCTGCTGAGCTTTGGGACACCTATCATAATTCCATCCTGAATGATCCGCTCAATGTCGAGTGGCTCAAGTCCTGGACGGAAGACGATATCACCATCCATTTCATCCGCTACGAGCTGGGTGCATGGAGCGGAACCCAGACCAACGCAACGCCGAAAATCGCCGCTTACTATGCGTATCCTACCGGTGGAACCAATCTGCCCGGGGCGGTTATGATTCATGGCGGCGGACAGCGGGCAATGGCCTCATACACTAAATACTGGGCGGAGCAGGGCTATGCTTCCATAAGTATCAACTGGGGCGGGCTTCCGCAGGAAGAGGGTTATCCGAATACCGACTGGGATGGACTCGCCTCCGGCTTTACCCGCGAGGGCGTAACCGATGCGATCTTCCATAACTGGACCGATCCCGCTGTCTACAGCGATGGCAGTACGCTTTTTGATGTGCCGCACCCGCTCAACAGCAGCTGGATGCATAACTCCTATGCCACCCGCCGTGCGCTGACCTTCCTGCAGAGTCAGTCGATCGTGGACGGTACGAAGCTGGGCCTGACGGGCCACAGCATGGGCGGACACACCACGGTGCTGTCGTCGACCGATCCGCGCCTTACCTGCGTAACGCCCTCGGTCGGCGGTTCCGGATTCCTCTATGAGGACTGGTGGGGCGTGCCGAACAGCGGCCGGTCCACCAACGGCGTGCAAAGCCTGGACCTTCACATGAATACCGTTGAAGCGAGCCTCTATTGGCCGGACATCACCTGCCCGATGCTCTTCCTCGAGGCGGCCAACGACTTTAATGCGCCGTTCGACCTAGTGACCCGTGCGATGGCGCTGCAACCGACCGATGTGCCGCAGCAGCTGGCCTTTGCGCCGCACTATAACCACCGCTTCGATACGGCTTCATTCGCGGCCCGTGTCCTGTGGCATAAAACCTGGCTGACCAGCGGGTTTGATTTTCCGGAGCGTTCCTCGGCGGAACTGGATCTGACCACCGTGGACGGTGTGCCGGTATTCCGGGTGTGGCCGGATGAAAGCACCTCGAATACGGTGGTTTCAGTAGACATCTATTATGGTACGGAACGCGATATTCTGAACCGCTTCTATCGTGATGCGCCGGTGACTCAGGTCGGTGACCATTGGGAAGCACAATGTCCGGTATACAGCCTCAACGAACCGCTGGTGGCCTTGGCGGTCATTACCTATGACTGCGGATTCGATCTGGCGATGCCTCCGGGATATCATAATCCGAACCGTAACTTCAGCATAGCCTCCGAGGTCTATACCGTTTATCCGGACGAACTCGTAAGCAACGGTGTGGTGCCGACAGCTGAAAGAAACCGTCTCATCGACGACTTCTCCCGCGGGTTCAAAGACTGGTACACCCTCAGCGAAGACAATCCGCATCACTGGATGTTCTACACCCGTAAAATGAATGATGCAGCCTGGAAGGGCCCGGTTGATGGTGAGCTGTCGTTTGACATTACGACCACCGAGGCGAATAACCTGCTGACGATTAAGCTCATGGATGAGTGGGGTGAGCATATCTGGAGTTCCTTCGCCGCAACCATCAATCTTCCGGTGGCTGGAACGAATACCGTTTCGCTTGCCCTGGATGACTTTGTTCTGTTGGGCGACGGAACCTCTACACTGAGCAGTTGGGAGGATGTGCGCTATATGGGCATTGCTTCCGCCAATAAGTTTGATTCAAGCACCTATCCGACCTGGTGGCAGGGCGATGTTCCCGTGTTGGAAAACCTGCAATGGGTCGGCGGGGAATGGACGTTTACCAATAACGTTACCTCGACCTATCTCGAGTCGTATGACCTCCCGCTCAATGACGGTGCCGTGATAAACGACATCGATAGCGATGGTCTGTCGACCTGGGAAGAGGAATTTGCCGGAACCGACCCGACCAACAGCGCTTCCGTGCTTCGAGTCAATGAAGTCTCCGTGGTCGGTGGCGACCGGGTCGTCAACTGGCAGGCCGTTGCAGGCAAAAACTATACGGTCTGGTTTAAGACCAACATGACCGATGCGGTGTGGATTGAACAGGCCACAGGTGTTCCCGGAGTCGAGCCGTCCTGCACGCATACCGTGGCGGTGGACAGCGCGACCGGATTCGTGCTCATCGAAGTTGAATAAGAGCGCATTCCAGACCTTGGAAATGGATGGGAGCAGGTATTTCCTGCTCCCGCTATTTAGAAGATCTAACAGAGAAGATTGAATATGAAGAAAATCATTCAGTTGGGCGGAGTTGTGGCGTTTGTATGCATTTCCATGGCCGAGGAAACCCCGCAGGCGCTTCGGGCGGAGCGCCCCGGCGAATGGTGGATGCAACGGCATGATGAAAAGGTGGCTGCGGCCGCGCAGGGCGGAGTGGACCTGATTCATATCGGCGACTCGATTACACACTATGGCGAACGGGAAGCGCTCTATGACACCTATTTCGGACATCGCAACACGCTGAATCTCGGCTTCGGTGGCGACGGCACTCAGAATGTGCTGTGGCGCCTGCAGAACGGGGAGGTTGACGGGCTGACTCCGAAGCTGGTGGTGGTCATGATCGGTACCAACAATGCCGGGCGCGATGATCCCGCAGATATTGTTCTGGGCATTCAGGCGATCGTTACTGAGCTGCGCACGCGTGTGCCGGCTTCGGAAATCCTGCTCTTTTCCATTTTTCCCCGTGCAGCCGGTGCGGAGCACGATTGTAATGTGGCGGTCAATGCGCAGCTGGCATCGCTTGCGGACGGCGTGCATGTGTTCCACATGGATATTAATTCACATTTTGTCAACGGAGACGGATCACTCAAAGAAGAACTTTATTACACCGATCTACTGCACTTGAGTTCGCAGGGTTATCAGCTCTGGTGGGAGCAGATGGAGCCCGCCGTCAGCCAGGCGCTGGGTGATGATCCGGTGGAGCCGGCTGAGTAAAAGGATTTTATGATGAAACCTGTTTTGAACAAAGTGTTGATTGCCGGAGCGGCGCTGAGTATTTCAACCGCGTTTGGTGATCAACCCCGTACCGTTACGCCGGAGCGGCAGAATGAGTGGTGGCACGCCCGGCACGAGGAAAAACTGGCCGAAATCAGCAATCGCGGCGACCAGATCGATCTGGTGTTTATCGGTGATTCCATAACCCATTTTATAGATAGCTATGCGCCGGGGCTGGTCCAACAGGTTTTTCCGGGGATCCAGCACCTCAATCTGGGCTACAGTGCGGATAAAACCGAAAATGTGTTGTGGCGATTGCGCAACGGGGAGCTTGCAGGAATTTCTCCGCAGGTGGTCGTCATTATGATCGGCACCAACAACACTGGGCACCGCCAGGATTCGGCGGCGGTAACCGGCGAAGCGATCGGCCTGATTGTTCAGGAAGTTCGGCAGCAACTGCCTGATGCGCAGGTGATTCTCCATTCCATCTTCCCCCGAGGCGAAGGGCCGACCGATGGACTGCGCATGCTGAATGAAGAAATCAACGCCTTGCTGCCGGCCATCGCAGCAGGGGATGAAAAAATCATCCACATGGATATCAACAGCGAGTTTCTGGATCAGGACGGAATCCTTTCAACGTCCATCATGCCGGATCTGTTACACCCCAATGCAGCCGGGTATGACATCTGGATGACCGCCATCGAACCCGTGGCCGATCAATATCTGATTCCGTCGTTTGAACCTACCATTAGCTGGGACGGCGAAGCGGGTGATGGCCTGTGGTCGAGTGTGACCAACTGGACAGGCGACCGATTGCCCGGAGCCACTGATATTGTCGGGATTGGCGACGTCACGGTGAATTATGATGTGACCGATGGGGGTGGAAATCTTCCGAGCGCATGCATCATCCAGTTAAGCAATGCAACGCTGAATGCAACAACGGTGTTGCGCATGACCAGCTCCTCCATTCATGTCGGGTCCAATTCAACTGTGACCGGCTCCGGTTGGTGGGATTTGAACGGCGGTTCATTTGTATTTGAGGACGGTGCTGCGGTGACCATGAACAACTGGGAGCAGAAGGGGCTCAATACCTTCACCTTTAACCTGAGTGCATCCGGATTCACTACGCTGACGCCCGGCGCGCTGCGGATCGGCAATGACGGCGTCCACGGCGCATCCATTTCCAATGCAACCTATGTGGTGGACATGACGAACTATACAGGCGGTGCCGGTACCATCACACTGATGGACTTCGGCACCGACGGCGCCAATATGGATAATGCCACTTTCCAGAGTGCAACCATGATCGTGACCAACGCGGGTGCGTATCAGGCCTCTATTCAATGGAACGATTCAACCGAAGCCATCGAGCTCAGCATTGCGGGAACGCCCCCGCCGGACCCGGATGCAGTTTCATGGGATGGCGAAGCCGGTGACGGCCTGTGGACGAGCGCGACCAACTGGTTGGGTGATGTTGAACCGACCTATGGCGATGATGTGGTGATAAATAATGCTGCGGTAAACTGGGATGTAACCACCAATGCCGGAAGCTTCCTGCCTGACTCCCTGACCCTTACAGGATCGGCAACGCTGACGGCCAATACAGTAACTCGATTTAACGGTACTGAAGTTAATGTGGGGCCCCAGGCAGCATTGGCGGGAACTTCTTTCTATGATTTTAACAGTTCCACCGCACGCTTTGAGGCCGGTGCAACGGCGACAATGACCTGGTGGGAGCAGAAAGGCTCCCCGACGTTTGTTTTCAACCTCAATGCGGCCGGCTTCACTGTGCTGACCCCCGGCAACCTTTTGTCCAGCACCGGCATGAGCAACGTGACCTATGTGGTCGACATGGCGAACTATACCGGCGTGGCTCAGGACATTACACTGGTGGATTTCACGAATGGCGGTTCCCTGACGGCTGCCGGTTTCCAGACAGCGAATCTGGTGGTGCAGAATGCGGGCAGCTACACGGCCAATCTCGTCTGGGACGATGCCAGCGATTCGATTGTTCTGGAGATGGATGGTTCGAACCCCGGAATTGACTATGATGTCTCCTGGGACGGCGGTGGCGGTGCCGATAGCAACTGGCTGACAGCAGCCAACTGGGACAACGACTCCGGGACTGGAAATGGTGATGTGGTGCATATTGGCAGCAGTTACACTGCGAACTGGAACTTCGGCGGGGGATGGCACTCGCCGGGTAATCCCGCGGTGGTTGATCTCGACGGCTCGCTGACCGCCAGTGATGCCGTACGTTCCTGGAGTACGGTCTGGAATATCAGCTCTCAAGCATCACTTGATCTCGGAGCCAATTGGTTAGTGCTCTGGGGGGGCGGATCCGCGTTTATTTTTGATGCCGGTGCAACGCTTAGCACCTCCGGAAACATACAGTTTGGTAATCATGCAGATTGTACGCTCGGGTTTAATCTTGATGCCGATGGGTTCGATGCTTTGAATGCCTATGGGTTGGTGGTTGACGGGTTTGCCGGCCAGACCATTTCTGTCGATATGGCGGATTATACCGGTTCGGATTCGGTCATCACGCTGGTCGATTTTTCCAGCGGCGGGGCCATGACCGCTGCCGACTTCCAGAACTTTAGCCTGATTGTGACCAACACTGGAAGCTATCAGGCATCCCTCCAGTGGAATGAAACAACCGCTGACATTGAGCTCGCTATTGAGGGCGACGATTCCGGCGGTGGAGGAGATGATCCGGGGTATGTGCCGACGAATGGGGTTGCGGTCTTGGTTGTGCAGAGCGCGAGCGGTGGTGCCGGATCGACTCCTGTTGACCTTTCCGCGGATGGTGATCTGGACTGGGGTGCCTGGGATGGAGAGCTCACAGTTCCCGGTGAAACGATGGCCGGTGGTGCCGGATTCGCCAGTCTCAGTGCGATTGGTGCAACCACGTTTGACGGTGGATTCTTTAACAGCCAGAACAGTTACAGTTGGACGAACGGGACACCAACCGCAACGGGAAGCACCACGCTGGCCGGCAATGCAACCATCACCTCCGTTGGGGATGGTGTTCAGCTGGCAATTGATGTTGCTGCTGCGGGGGCCTACCAACTGAAGTTTTACACCACGACCTACGACGTCAATCTCGATGCCACCGTGACCTTGGCCTCCGGCGGGGTTTCTGATATGGCTCCTGGCACCTACGCGACGAACAGTACGATAAAATATGAATACACGGTTGATTTCTCGACCGACGGCTCGGATACACTGACGCTGGATCTGGTTAAAAGCGGCGGGGCCAATTCCATTTTTGCCTACGAAGCGTTTTCTCTTAAATCGGTAGCGTATGTTCCGGATATGGTGGATGATCTCGGCAAGATTCTGTGCATCGGAGATTCCATCACTGAAGCGGATGCCCTGCGTGCAGCAGGCGATGGTAACTGGTCCTGGCGTTACCCGTTCTGGAAAAAGCTCGTTGATGCCGGGATATCACATGAGTTTGTAGGAACGCGTACGGCAAATTATCAGGGAACATCTGTTTACCCTGATTATAACGGCCAATCTTTTACGAATCGTCATGAAGCGATCTGGGGCTTAACCGCCCAGGAGCGTGCCGGCAGTGCGCCTACTTATCTGGGCGCGCTGAAGAGTCAGGGCGATACGCCGGACACGGCGGTCATTTTCTGTGGCGGTAATGACGTTTCCGTGGATGCCAATGTGGCCGCCGAGACGGTGCGTGACCGGATAAAAACCATCGTCGACCATCTTCAGGGCGACGTCGGCACCAGCGGTAATTCCGATATCCGAATTTTGCTCGTGTCCATCCTTCCGCGTTTTTCCGGTACTACACCGCTGGCGCAGAATACACGGCACGAGGAAATTAATGATCTTCTGGGGTCGCTGGCGACCAACGAAACCACGGCGACTTCGTATGTAACTTATCTCGATATTTCGGATCTATTTAATACTCCTCCCGGCCTGCTCTATGACGGTGTTCATCCCAATGGTGCCGGGGAAGAGGTTGAGGCGGATGAGATATTTGATGCGCTGGTTCTGGATACCGGAACGGGTACAGGTACGACCTACGAGATTACCTTCATCAATGTCGATCGGTCGGAAACCGTCGAAATAGCCGGTGTAGGTGAGGTTGCTGTTCCGCCACCGGGTGTTGATACCGCCTACAAAATGTTCACCGGCTGGCCGACTGTTTTACCCGCCACGGCAAATACGACGTATCAGGCCCTGTTTGATATTAAGCCTGCTCCCAATGGAGAATATGTCGACGTTTTCATTGCGACTGGTCAGTCCAATGCCTATTACCCGCTCAATCCGGATAACAGCGGTCAATATGCGTTCGGGCAGGGCATTCAGGCGGCTCTTTCCGCATCCGGATATTTCTCGAACCCGACGGTGGTGATCGCAGCGGAACCCGGTGTTCCGATTGCCTATTGGTGGGCAGAGTTTATCAATCCTCCGGGACCCAATACCCGTTATAATATGCACTTCTTTGATACCACGGGCACCGGCCCTGAAGGGCAGCTGGAAGCGAAAATCAATGAGATTATCGCCAATGGTGATACGCCGCGCTTCATGGGCGTCTTCTGGTGGCAGGGTGAAAGCGACGGAATCGGAGACTACGCTTCCGCCGATACTTCGCAGGCCGATTATGAATTGCGCTGGAACGGGATTCTTAATCAACTGACAGCCGACCTTGGTGCCGCAGGTGTAAACAGCAATGATTTTTCATTTGTCGTGAATACTGTTTCTGAGTCGGGCGACAAGATTAACAACATATTAACCGGGATCGCAAATGCGGACTCGCGTGGAGCCGTCTTTGATACGCAGGTGGCGCCGTATTTCGATCAGGATATTATCGTGGAACCTCAGTATGGAAACCTGCATGACTACGATCACTATGCGGTCGGGCAGGCGAATGCCCAGCTGTTTATTGCCAGCTTCGGGGGAACGGTCGATCCGTCAGCGAATCAGGCACCCTCCGCACAGGACCAGACGGTTGCGATGGGAGATGCTTCATCGATTTCCATTACGCTGTCCGCTACCGATCCGGAAGATGATCCGCTCAGCTATTCGATAATTGATCAACCGACGAACGGAACGCTTTCGGGAACCGCGCCGAATCTGACCTACACCCCGAATGCCGGCTGGAACGGACGCGATACGTTTACGTTCACGGCGCAGGACGTGTTTAACACATCCAGCGTGGCAACCATAACGATCACCGACGGTAAAGTGGTCGATCTCTTTATAGCCACCGGGCAGTCCAACGCGTATTGGCCGCTCGGCACCAACAGCACCGGCACGTACCAGTTCGGGTATGGGGTACAGGATGCCCTGGATGCCTCCGGCCTGTTTTTGAATCCAGCGGTGGTGATCGATGGCGCTCCCGGGCAGGAGATTGCCGCCTGGCATACCGGTACGGCACCCAACGGCCTCTACAATCAGCAGTTCTTTGATACCACCGGCGTGAGCACCGGAAAGCTGGAGGCGGCAATCCTTCAGATTATTACCAACGGCGATGTACCAAGATTCCGCGGCCTTTTCTGGTTCCAGGGCGAAACCGACGGACAGAATGGAAGCGAAGCTCAATATGCAAATCGATGGAACGGGTTGCTCGGCCAACTGGCTTCGGACCTGAACGCCCTGGATATCGCGACAAATGAGTTTCAGTTTGTCATGAACACCGTTGGCAACTCCGGCGCGCTGATCAACAGCACCCTGACGACCATCACGGATGCGGATGCAAGAGGGGCGTTGTTTAATACACAGGTCACTCCGTATCGAACCAACTTTAATGATATCCACGGCTACGGCCACTATGCGGTCGGCGAGGCCAATGTTCAGCTCTATATCAACAGCTTTGGTGGATCGATCCGCCCGGTCGATATTTTTATTGTGGCCGGACAGTCGAACGCCAACGGGCAGGGGCTGGTCAGCGAACTGACCGCTCAGCAGGCGGGTCCCCACGATGCGAGGTTCTATTGTTCATGGCACTATCAGGCCTATAATGCGGAAACCGATCAGTATTTTTCAGGCTGGCAGAATCAGACTGTAGCCGGTCAAACCCGATCATCATTCCACACCAGCAGCACCTTTGGTGGTAGCTCGTGGTTTGGTCCGGAGATCGGTTTCGCGGCCCGGGCCCATGCGATCAATCTTACCGGTAATCAGATGGCGGTACTCAAGTATCCGGTCGATGGGTCCTCTCTCAATACCGCAACGGATCAATTCGGTGAATCGGATTGGGATCTGGCGGCGGCCGGTAATCGGGATGGCGACTGTTGGCGTGGATTCCAGGCGGCGCTCTCGAATGCGGTCGCTGGTCTGGAACAACAGGGTCTGACGCCGAACTTTAAAGGCATGATATGGTGGCAGGGTGAAAACGGTACCAGTGCTGCAGGCCTGAATACCTTCATTGCAGGCGTTCGTAATCACCTGGCCAATACCTACGGTTTACAGAATGCAACAGAGTTTCCGGTGGTGATTACCGGTAATGATCGCTGGGGCACCGGTTTGAAATCGGGCGTCGCGGCTCCGGATGACTATGTCGGTTTTGTGAATTCCGATGCGTTCGGTCAGGCCGGTAATGTTCACGTAGGCAGCGATGAAGGACCCTCGGACTGGGATAGCAACGGCACCAACGACATGTTTGAAATCGGTGCCGCCTATGCCGATGAAATGGCGCAGGTTCTGGCCGGGAATAACGGGGGTGGAACGGATCCTGTTGATGTGGTTGTCTGGGATGGCGAGGCCGGTGACGGCCTCTGGAACTCGGCCGCCAACTGGAGCGGCGATGCGTTACCTGTGTTAGGGGACACGATTGCGATCACGAATGGCGACACCGTGAATATGCCCGGTAACGACTGGAGCCTTCCCGCGGATATCACCGTCAATGTGTCCGGCAGCTCTCAGATCGGGAATACCGTTGCGGCGGCCCGGCTTTACGGAAGTATGACGTTTAACTTTGCTGCCGGAAGCGGCATGTCCGGTGCCTACATTGATTTGTATGACGGTACATTGAATTTTGAAAACGGGGCCACCTTTACGCCTGGTTTCATTCAGCACCGCGGAAGTACGACCTATGGAATCACCTTCGGGGAAACCGGGTTTTCCTCCCTCACTCCGGGTACGTTGACGACAGGAGATCTTGGCGAAAACTGGTCGAACGTTACCTTCAATATCGATTTCTCAAACTACGATATTGCCAATGGGAACACCGTCGATCTGATCGACTACTCGGGGCACTCTGCGATATACAGCGGAACCTTTAATCCGACCGTTAATACCGATGAAGGAAGCTCCGGGCTGACCGGTACACTCTCGTTTGATACAGCGACCTCGAAAGTCATTTATACCTTCGAAGCGCCTGTCACTGCACCGGTCCTTACGCTGAACAGCGGCTTCCCGCCGGTGGTCGAGTGGTCCGCCGTCTCCGGACAAACCTACAACGTGTGGTTTAAAACCAACTTAACCGATTCGGTATGGATCGACCTCGGTCCCGCCACGGACCGTTTTACCATGCCGACCAACGATGCGTCCGGCTTCATCCGCATCGAGGCAGGGCCGTAAGTACTTTGCAGTATTAAGGAAGATCTATGGGTTGTGGCATTATGGGTACAGTGGGGAAAGTGATCGCAGTGGCGGTCTTGTACGGTGCGTTCTCGGCCGGCGCGAAACCAAAGCCGAACATCGTTCATATCATGGTCGACGATCTGGGCTGGCAGGATATTGCCAGCCATAAGCTCGACGGCAACCCGGTCTATGAGACCCCGCATCTCGACCGCATGACGCGTGAAGGCCGCCGTTTTACACAGGCCTATTCCCCGGCACCGAGCTGTGCGCCGTCGCGGGTGGCCTTCCTGCGAGGACAGCATCCGGTCAATACCGAGGTCTATCATGTTTCGGGCGGGCGTATTCCGCGGGCCTGGCATAAAAACAGCGACCGGATCTGCCCATACTATTCCTACGGACTGCCTGTCGAAGAGCCGATGATTCCGGAAGCCCTTACCAGAGCTGGATACATCACTGCACATGTGGGTAAATGGCATGCAGGTGGAAAATCCGCCGGATATCCATTCCCGTTGGATCAGGGATTTGATTTCGGGTTCACGGAGCGCGATGGCCGGCATAAATATTATAACGACGAGGATCTCTGGAATCCTGAAGAGCAGAATCGTAATACCTTTTTCGGAGCCTGGGCCAGCCCGGGCATGGAGAAGCGCCTCAGTGTTTTTGCAACGGATGATCCGAATGATCCCTATCAAGTGAATGAAAAAGGGCGGCCGTTCGATAAGCCGCTCGATCTGGTACTGGGCTTCATGGAAAAGTACAAGGGTCAACCGTTCTTTATGAACTATTGCCCCTACGAAGTACATGGTCCGATTCAGACGCGCGATAAAAAGCGTTTTGATAATTATGTAAACAAGTTGGGCATGGAATACCCTACGGATCCGAAGAAGACCTATTATGATCTCCCGGGGCACAGCGATCCATACTATGCCTCGATGGTGGATACCGTGGACTACTACATCGGCCAGGTGATCAGCTATCTGGAGCAGACCGACGATCCGCGCAACCCCGGCCATAAACTGATCGATAATACCTATGTGATTGTCGACTCCGACAATGGCGGTGTTCATCGGTTTACAGACAATGCCCCGCTGAAGGGCGGCAAGCAGAATACCTGGGAGGGCGGTGTACGCATACCGTTCCTGGTTCGCGGCCCCGGAGTGCAGGCGGGTTCAATCTGCGATACACCGATCAATCTTATCGACCTGTTTCCTACATTCATGACCATGGCCGGACTGCCGCGGGATGAAGCGCTGGAGCTTGACGGATGCGATATTCTTCCACTGATCCATGGTGAATCCGACACAGCTTTTTATGCTGATGGACGGGAACGCGAATCCCTCTTCTGGTTCTTTCCATGGGATGCCCATATGTCATCTGCTCTTCGAAAGGGTCCGTGGAAGCTGGTTCGGCACTACGGCGCCGCTAAGCGCAAGCCGGATGTGCGGCTGTTCCGCCTGTATGCAGGTGAGCGGACCGATGACCTGAGTGAAGCGCGGGATGTCGGCGACCAGTTTCCTGAAGTCCGCAGGGGGCTTTTGGAAGAACTTGATCAGTTGATCGCTGTGGCGGGTGCACCGGTGCCGTTCGACAATCCGACCGCAAAGAATGCCGATCAGGCCGCCGTTGCGGCTATGCCGAACGTCCTGGATCTTGGATCCGAAGAAGATCGTGTCTGGGTGATGTTGGAATCCGGCAACGGCAAAGCCGAGATCGAAAATGCCCGGCTGCTGTATACTCTGAATCCACCTCCAATGGATACCATTGGCGGAAACCGTGAAGAGTGGCTTTCAGCACCGGCGACAATCTCTCAAGGCCGTGTGGAAGCGGTCATGCCTCCGGGTGCCACGCATGCGGTTTTCTCGATGGTGGATGCCAACGGTTTTCTGATCAGTTCCGAGGCGATGCCGGCCGTTTGTGATGTGGGGCATCATGCGAAGGATTCGGAACTTCTTGCGAACGGTTTCGCTTATAAGCCGGGATTATATGCCCTGATCAAGCTGGGGGAACAGGCATTTGCCACAACCGGCGACAAGGAACTCAAAGCAGTCTTAAAGGCCGCCAAGGCCAAGTATGCTGCGGAACAGATTGATAAAAAAATAATGTGTGATGCCATCCGCTCTCTTAGGACGGCTATCCGCAGTCAGCAAGGAACGCCTGAGGCGGCTCACCCTCTGCTGAACCGTTTTCCGACGGAGCCACTTTTTTAGATAGGAATTTTATGAAACTTAGTTTGTATCGCTTTTCAGGTTTGATGATGACCGCCGTTTATATGCTCGCAGCCGGTGTAACAGCTGCTGCCGGTGAACCGTGGAAGACCGCCATTCCGGTGCCGGTTTACGAAGATGAACCCGGCTATGTTGAACTGTACTGGAAAGCCTGGGAACAGGCGCGCGATCATATCAAAGAGCAGCCCGGCCTGCCGCAGTCCCCCTATGTGGATGAAGCGTTCAGTGATGACTCAATTTGGATCTGGGATACCTGCTTCATGGTGCTGTTCTGCAAGTATGCGCCAGACCTGTTCCCCGGGGTGGAGACATTAAACAATTTTTATGTGCCGCTTCACGATAAGTCGGTTCCGGCGGGAACCTATCCACTGAATGTACGGCATCCGGATAATCCGCCGCTTTTTGCCTGGGTGGAATATGACAACTTTGCCTTCACGGGCGACAAAGCGCATGTTCGCGAACTGCTCACGGACACGCAGTATCTTCAAAAGCACTTTAAGTGGTTTGATACGGTTCAGCCCGGTTGGACCTTCAAATCGGCCAAAGCCGAGAGCGCCAAAGTTGAGCTCAAAAGACTGGAGCACGGCTATCTCTGGTCCGGTTGCTCGAGCGGAATGGATAACACCGCGCGGCATCGGGGACTCTGGGTGGATGCCATTTCACAGCAGGCGCTTTCCGCGCTGTACATCAGCCGCATGGCCGACAGCATCGGGCAGCAGGATGTTGCCGCCGAATGGAAGGCGAAATACGACGAGCTTAAAAAGACGATCAATCAATACTATTGGGATGAAGACGACGGCATTTATTATGATGTGGATCCGAAAACGATGAAGCATCTCAAGGTGAAAACGCCGGCCTCGTACTGGCCGATGCTGGCGGAGGTCTGCAGCCCCGAACAGGCCGCACGAATGGTTAAACACATCACCGATCCCAACACCTTCGGCGGAAAACGCCCGTGGGTGACCGTGGCGCGAAATGATCCGGCATTTGCCATGCCGGATGGGGATTACTGGCGAGGAGGCATCTGGCTTCCGACCGCTTATATGGGTACCAAAGCACTGGAAAAATATGGATTTTATGCCGAGGCCGACGCGGCGGCCGAAAATCTGTTGGATCATATGCTGCGCACGTTTAAGGCCTACGAACCGAATACCATCTGGGAATGCTACAGCCCTACAAGAGATCATCCGGTCGTCCGGAGAAATGGTCACATTGTTCGACCCGATTTCTGTGGTTGGTCCGCCCTGGGTCCCATTTCCATGTTCATCGAAAATATCCTCGGCTTCCATAAAGTGGACGCGCTCGATAAGCGGGTCGAGTGGCGCCTCTACCGTCCGGGAAAGCACGGTATCAAAAAACTGAAGTTCGCGGATGTCCAGACGGATATTCTCTATGACGGTGAGGGCAGCGTAACCATTGAAAGCAGCGCACCCTACACACTCGTGATCAACGGAGCCGCGCATTCAATCCCCGAAGGCCACTCGGCTCTCACGGTTGAAGCGCCCCCGCAAAAGGAAGATACCGAATCGCTTCCGTCGCTGACGGCCAGCGAGGTTCCACAGTCGGTTGATGAACTGTGGGCCGGTTACGACCCGGACCGCGAACCTCTGGATATAGAAGTGATTCGCGAGTGGAACGAAGACGGCTGTGTTATCCAATACCTCACCTATACGATCGGAACCTTTAAAGGTGAAAAATCGACCATGGCGGCATTTTATGCGGTTCCGGAAAATACAAAGGGAAAAATCCCGGCCCTGATCCAAATGCACGGCGGCGGCCAGCGTGCCATGATTGCCAGTGCGAAGTACGGCGCGGAGAATGGCTATGCCTGTTTGTCGATCAACTGGGGCGGTCGCGAAATGGAGAACGCACAGCCCGGTGATCCCAACACGGATTGGGGAGCAATCGATGCAACGCAAACGGGACACAACAGCCATTACGGAAGCCTGGCTCCCGATCACCTGACGATCGATCCCTTTGAGTCACCGCGAAACAACAACTGGTTTTTGATTACCCTCGGTGCAAAACGGGGGGTCTCTTTTCTTCAGCAGCAGCCGGAAGTCGATGCCGACCGGATCGGTGCGTTCGGGCACTCCATGGGCGGTTTTCTCACGGTCATGCTGACGGGGGCCGACCCGCGCATCAAAGCGGCGGCTCCGTCCTGCGGTGGAAGCGGCTCTGCGCCGGAGCTGATCCGAAACCGTTTGAATTCGGGTGCGGCCCGGAAGCACTCCGAGCTGTATTACAAAACGATCGACGACGCCCAGTATATCAAACGCATTCAGGCTCCAATCCTGTATGTCGGGCCGCACAACGACTTCTGCGGTAATCTCGACAACATGTATGCGAACTGGAGCGGAATGCCGTCCGAACGTATTGGATACACCGTCACCCCTCACATGAACCATCGCGCAACACCGGAGCATGCCTTCGCGAATATGCTGTGGTTTGATCACCATCTCAAAGGAACCTTCGATTTCCCCGAAACGCCGCAGCTGACGGTGAACCTTAAAGACAGCCAAGGTGTGCCGATGGCCACCCTGAGTCCGGATCAGATCGATAAGGTAGCCAAGGTCGACTTCTATTATTCGGTCGATAATCACACGCTGACCCGTTTCTGGCGCAGTACCCCGGCGAAGAGGTTGGGCGATCAATGGCAGGCACAACTCCCGGTCAGCAGTGCAGATCAGTCCCTGTATGTTGTGGCCAATGTGTATTACCACATCGATCATAACGTGGTTGGTTATCCCTGGCTTCGGGACATGCCCGAAACCTTCGGCGTCAGCTCGGAAATGAAAAGCTTTATGCCTGCTGAACTGCAGACTGCCGGTGTGCGCGGCGACGAAAAACGTGAGCGGATGATTCAGGCGGAGTTCGACTATCAGGACTGGTATACACTGAGCTGGGAAAATTCGCATCACTGGTGTGCCTATACCCGGAAAATCAAAGACCCCCGCTATGCCGGCCCCGATGGCGCGGAGCTGGCTCTGGACATTCAGGTCGACCACGATCTCTCCTTTATCATTCATGCGCGCAACAACAGCTGGGATGCATTTTCCGGCGAATCGAAAGGCGACTACTATGCGCTGGTTTCGGTGAGCGGGTCTCCCGACTGGCAGACCGTTAAAGTGAAACCGAGCGACTTTAAACCCGAGAACAGCCGGACCACCGCGCCGTTAATCCAGTGGCAGCATGTTACCGAACTGGGGCTGTGCGCACGCATCAGGGTCGATCAGGATGGTGGAGCCGTCGTGGTTCCGGAAGGAAAAGAAATCGCATTTCGCGAACCCCGTAAATTCAGAAACCTGCGCTGGGAGGGAGGGAGTTATGCAAACTTTCCGGCGTTCGGTGAAGTCGGCGGCGGAAAAATTTCCGCAACAGCCGGGCTGGGGGATGATGAATT
Source organism: Pontiella desulfatans (assembly GCF_900890425.1). NCBI lineage: Bacteria > Pseudomonadati > Kiritimatiellota > Kiritimatiellia > Kiritimatiellales > Pontiellaceae > Pontiella > Pontiella desulfatans. The sequence goes on from NZ_CAAHFG010000005.1 coordinate 150,360, forward strand.
CCAGAAGGCCATTGACGATTCTATTGCACTTGAAAAACAGGATGAAGCGGCCGCTGAAGGCGGTAAAGTTTATCTGCGCAAAGAGATGGCTTCCTCGGTCGACAGTCATTGGCAGGTGCTGAATGACAAGGGGGTTGAAGGCAAGCCGATCCGTGTAGGTGGAAAAAAATACCTGCGCGGTTTGGGCGTCCATGCGGAGTCAAAAATCACCTTCCCGCTGAGCGGCCGGTTTTCCTCGTTTCATGTAGTTCCGGGGCCGGATGATGCGCACCACGGGCAGCTGGAAATGAAAATCTTGGTGGACGGGAAAGAAGTGTTCGCCACTGGAAAAGTACGAAGTCCCACATTTGAATCACAGCCGGTAACGGTTCCGGTGAAGGGCGCTGGCGAGTTGACTCTGATCGTCACCGATGGTGGCGAAGACATCGGCGGCGATCACGCCAGCTGGGCCGATGCTTATCTCACGAAGTAAGCCGGATCAGGTTGAAGGGGAATGATGAAGTTATTTGTTCTTTTGATTGTGACGGCATCTTCGCTTTCTCTCTTTGCGGAGCGCTGGCCCCCGTCAAAGGTGGAGGTTAAGAGAAGGACGACGGAAGTCTTTCGCCATGGCTCCAAAGATGAATGGGGCTATTCCAGACCCCAGGATGATACGTTTTTTGTGGTTCATCCCCGGGGCGCGAAAACGAATGCGCCGCTCTATGTCGTGCTGCATTCTGCCGGCCACGATGTGTGGTCCGCCGTGCAATGTACTGCACAGGCCGGCAATCACGATATCTACCATTCGCCCGACAACTTTTATGCACTTTATCTCGATTGCCGCGCGAATCCAGGCGACTGGTGGTGGGGTGGTACGAATCCGCGCGATTCCGGCGATAAAAAAAAGAATTCCGGCGACGAGCTGCAACCGGTGGAGAACCGGGTGGTTGGTACCGTGAAGTGGGTGATGGAGACCTATGATATCGACCCGAACCGCGTTTATCTTTGCGGAAACTCGATGGGCGGCAGTGGCGCGCTGGGAATCGGGCTGCGCCATGGGGATCTTTTTGCGGCGGTTAAGGCCAACGTTCCGGCGGGGATCGAACATGTGTCCAATCGGTTGTATTTCCCGCCGGCTTCGGTTCCGGCGGGGCTAAAACTTCCTGATCCGCCGGTGGTGGTCGATTACTCCGCACAGAATGATCAATGGTCTATCGGACATGGGCGATTCGTGAAGGCCATGAATGACCGGAAGTATCCGCTGTTCTTCTATTGGGGTCCGTTCGGCCATGCCAATAATCATGCCCGGATTCTCGGGGTCAATGATCTGATCAACTCGTTTGACTGGCTGAATGTGAAGAAGAACGAAGCGTACGCCGTTTTCTCCAACGCATCGTGCAACGACCCGTTGCCATGGCCGGATAACCTAAGCTCCACCGCTGCCGGGCAGGTGAATGCATTCTTCCGCTGGAAAACTATGGCCGATACGGAAAGCCGGTTTGAGATGCAGCTGTATCTGGTTTCTGAGAAGGATTTAACCACGACGTTTACGATCCCGAAGGCCGCAACAGCAGATGTTTCTTTGCGCAGGCTGCAACGACTTGAGATCGAACCCGGGCAGATGGTTCAATGGCAATACGGCAAGACGGGAGGCGAGATCTCGGCGGATGCCGATGGTCTGATTACGATTCCGGATCTGACGATCACTGAATCCCCCTCATTATTAATGATCAGCATGTAGAGGAGCGCGGAGATAGGATGTGTAGATACTTATATTCAGGTGCCGTTTTTTTGTTTGCATTCGCGGCTCTGGCGGCCCCGGTTCACTGGGATGGCGAAGCGAATGACGGGTTGTGGTCAAATCCTCGCAATTGGTCTAATGATATGCTTCCGAAGGTTGGAGATTCCGTAGTTATTGAGCGGGAGCGCGTTGTTTATGATGTGGATACGGATAACGGTAATTTGCCGGAAGGGCTGAGCATTTGGCTGAAGCAGGAGGCCGAACTGTCTGTGGCCAAGGTGATCCGTCTGTATGATGCCTATCTGTCAGTTGAATCCGGCTGCCGTTTGTCCGGCGGCTCATGGTGGGATCTGGACGGGGGCACCCTTGAGTTTGAAGACGGGGCGATAGTTGATGTTAACGAGTGGGAACAGAAAGATTCAAATCATTTTAAATTCAAACTTGGGCCACAAGGATTCAGGCCCTTGACTCCGCACCGAGTGAACCTGGGGCATGGGTCCCTTGCTGCCTCCATGAAAAATATCACATTCACGGTCGATATGGCCGCCTATAAGGGGGGATCGCAAACCATTGTGCTGTTTGATTTTTTCCGTAATGACTGTGGTATTGATGCTAGAAATTTCGAGGCTGTATCCGTGAATATAGTCAATGCGGGCGAGTACCAGGTATCGTTGCAGTGGAACGATAAAACGGACTCCGTCGAGTTGGTGGTCCTGGGTGTAGCCCAGACCGAGACACTGGGACTTTTGGTTCTGTAGCTCCGGCTTCGGGAAGAATGGTTCAGGCGTATGACGACGTCCTGATTTTGATGCCGGGACTGATGATCGCGACCGTTGATGGTCAGGAAGGTATAAAAAGGAAAAATTGATGATTAAATTTTTGATCGCGGTATTGGCCATTTCTGTTCTGGTTGTATCCGGAGATCCCGGAAGGCCGATGGCGGCGAAGTCCGAACGCCCCTCTGAATGGTGGCACCAGCGTCATCTTGAAAAAGTGGCGGAGGCGGAAAAGGGCGATGTGGATGTCATTCTGATTGGTGACTCAATTACCCAGTACGGTGAGCGGGACGGTTGGTATGGCTATTATTTCGGCAACCGGAAGGTACTGAACCTGGGGTTCGGGGGCGACTGCACCCAGCAGGTGCTGTGGCGTCTGCAGAACGGCGAAATCGACGGGCTTAATCCAAAGCTGGTTTCGGTCATGATCGGTACGAACAATGCCCGCCGTAATACGCCTGAAGCTATTGTTCGCGGCATTCAGGACATTCTTAAAGAACTGCGCCAGCGGTTGCCGGAATCGAAAATTGTTCTGTTTTCCATTTTTCCCCGTGCAGTCGGTACAGAGTACGACACGGTACAGGCGGTGAACAAACGCTTGCCGGAACTGGCGGACGGTCGGACGGTACTTCATGTGGATATAAATGATCAGTTTTTAAATCCGGACGGATTGATCAACGAAGAGCTCTATTACAAGGATCTGCTTCATCTCAGCGACAAGGGTTATCAGCTGTGGTGGTCGCAGCTGGAGCCATATGTCAGCCAAGCACTCGGTGAAAAGCCATTAGTTTCGAATCCGCCGCGCGCGATTCGGTCTGAATTGCGGGGCGGCCCGCGGCATCAGGAGAAAGTGGCGGAATGTGCGGAGGGCGGCCATGAGCTGGTTTTTGTCGGTGACTCCATTACGCATTTCTGGGAGCGCGAGGGCGATTGGGGTATTGAAGTCTGGAATAAATACTACAGGCATCGCAAGCCCTTGAATCTGGGCTTCGGCGGCGACCGGACGGAGTGGGTGAACTGGCGCCTTCAGAACGGTGAGGTCGACGGGCTGAGCCCGAAGGTGGTGGTGCTGATGATCGGCACCAACAATTCCGGGGTGAAGAACGACCGCCCCGAGGATACCCTGGCGGGGATTGAGAGCAACCTGCGGACGATCCGCTATCACCTGCCGGAGAGCAAAATTCTCCTATTATCGATTTTTCCGCGCGGAGAAATGCCGGACGATCCGCTGCGTAGGCGCAATGAGCAGGTCAATCTTAGGCTCCCGGCCTTGGCGGAGCGTATCCCGGGTGTGGTTCATTTGAATATTAATGAGGCATTCCTGGATGAGAACGGCGTACTGTCGCGTGAGCTGATGCCGGATCTGCTGCACCCAAATACCAGGGGTTATCAGGTTTGGGCCGAGGCGATGGAGCCAACGCTGAGTGAACTGTTTGGTGATGAGCCGGTTAAATAAAGGATTTCGTGCTGTGAAGAAACATACTGTAAATTATTCGATTATACTGGTCGCATTGCTCGGTCAGATGACCTTTGGAGAGGCTTTGCCTGAGACCGTTGTTCCGGAACCTCGAGACAACTGGTGGATGCAGCGCCATGAGGAAAAGCTTCGGGAAGTTGAACAGAAGAAAAATGAAATCGATCTGGTTTTGATCGGGGACTCGATTACCCATTTCATGGATGACCGCGCTCCGGGAATTATTCAGCAGACGTTTCCCGGTGTGACATACCTCAATCTGGGGTTCAGTGCCGACCGGACCGAGAATGTTCTCTGGCGTCTGCAGAACGGGGAAATTGAGGGATTATCGCCCAGGCTGACCATGATCATGATCGGCACCAACAATACCGGCCACCGCAACGATCCGGCGGAGGCGACGGTTGAGGGTATCCGGCTGATTGTTGAGGAGGTCTGCCGGCGGATGCCGCAGACCAAAGTACTGTTGCTCTCGGTCTTCCCGCGTGGCGCAACGCCGGACGATGGTCACCGAAAGCGGAATGAGGAAATCAACGATCTGCTTCCAACGCTGGCCGATAACCATACGGTGTTTCATCTGAGCATCAATGATGCATTTCTGGATGCGGAGGGCGGATTGTCCAACGAGATCATGCCCGATCTGCTGCATCCGAATGCCGCCGGTTATAAAGTCTGGATGGATGCGGTAAAACCGACGGTTGAGATGCTTCTTGCCGGTCAACCGAAGGTTCCGACTCCGCCCGAAATCTGGGCGGACTATAATCCGGACAAGGGGGACTTTAAGGAGGAGATCGTTTCCGAGAAAACACGGGATGGAATTTATACCCGCGAGTCGTATATCAGCGCATACGTCAATGGTGAGGAGATCCGCGTTTATTGTAAATATGCAGTGAAAGAGGGTGCTCGGAATGCGCCGGGTCTGATGGATGTGCACGGATGGATGGGCGCACCGAATCCGGATATGAGTTTTGTGAATGATGGATGGGCGGTGCTATCGCACGGGTACTGCGGCAAAGTGAAAGGCAGGCCCCATTACACGAAATATCCTAAGAAACTTCTGCAAGGGAACATGGACCGGGCTGAAGGGCCGCCCGTCTGGTCATACACCGAGGGCCGGGAGCCGATTACAGATTATCGCCAGACCTCCGATTATCTCTGGTATGCCATTCAGCGGCGTGCGCTCAGTTATCTGCTGTCGCAGAAAGAGGTGGATGCTTCCCGTATCGGTTCCAAAGGGTACTCCTATGGCGGGACGATTATGTGGAACCTGGGCATGGATCCGCGCGTGAAAGCGACGGTGGCTTACTTCGGAATTGGCTGGAACGAATATTACCGCAGCAAACAGGTGTGGATGTACAACCAGCCATACCAGACTCCGAAAATGGATGAGGGAGAAAAAATTTATCTGCCGACCATGGCGCCGCAGGCGCATGCGCCGTATATCACGGCGGCTACTCTTTGGCTGAACGGCTCGAACGATCATCACGGCGGGCACGAACGCAGTGAGTTAATGTTTAATCGTTTCAGCCCCGACGTGCCGTGGGATTTTGCGGTTCAGGCGCGCGGGCATCACAATACAGAAAAGCTGGGCGACGGCTGCAAACTCTGGCTGGAAAAGCATGTGCTTGGCCGCGATCACTTCTGGCCGGAACGGCCGGAATCAGAAATCAGGCTGGGTGCAGGCGGTGTGCCCGAACTCCACCTAACCCCGTCAAATCCGGACCGGATCAAGGAACTTCAGATTGTTCAGTGCCTGAAGATGGCCAATAACATTGAGCGCTACTGGCGTGATGTGAAGCCGGTGCGTAAAGGCAATACCTGGATTGCCAAGCTGCCGGTGATGAATGTGGATGAATATGTATTCTCGTATGCCAGCATCCGCTACGACAATGAATGTGTTGTTTCATCCGACTTTGAAGCCGTGATCCCGTCACAAATAGGGGATGCCTTGGCCACAGATAAAAAAGCGGATGAACTTCCCGGCGGAGCTGATCGGTGGAGCCATGCTGCTCCCGCTGAAGGAATCGGCGGGATCACAGGGTTTCGCCCCATCGATAATCGGAGAGGCACGAAAAGCGAGCAGTTTTCTGATCCGAAATGGAGAGCCCCGGCCGATGCGGATTTGTCATTTAAGTTCTACTGTACGCAACCGCAAACACTGATTCTTACTGCAAACGGCCGGTTTGCGATGGATGTTGAAATTACCGCATCGGACGAGTGGCAGAGCATGACGATCCATGCCGGACAGTTGATGAACCCGGAGGGGGTTGTGCTGGGAAATTGGTCGGACGTCAAAAATGTCGGGTTTAAACCCAAAGCCGGCTCGGATATCACCAAGGTGGTCTTTGCTGATTTTCAATGGAAGGCCTCTTCGGGAAAAGTGCCGGAAGTGAATGCAGACGGCAGGGCCTACCTGGACCAGGCGGCCGCTGTTTACTGTGAAAGCCACTGGCGCGTCATGGATGACAAGGGGGTTGAAGGGAAACCTCTCAGCATATCCGGTACGACCTATGAACGTGGTTTAGGCGTTCACTCCAATTCAGAAATCAAATATTCATTAAACGGATTATTTTCCACCTTTTATGTGATTCCGGGGCCGGACGATGCCCATCATGGCCTGCTTGAGATGACAATCCTCGTCGATGGAAGAGCGCTTTATTCCTCCGGAAAAGTGCGCTCCACCACCTTCGAAGCAAAGCCGTTGGAGATTCCGGTGCAAGGCGCCGGAGAACTGACCTTGGTGGTCACAGACGGCGGCGATGGTCAGGGCGGTGATCATGCAAGCTGGGCGGATGCATATCTCATGAAATGAGTCAGACTGGTGCGGTCATGGACATGCGAAGTATCCAGGTTTCCTGAAGTCAGCCCGTAAAACCATGTTTGCATGTGTCAGTCAATACAATGCGAAATCCTGCCTGCGAAAACTCGGACAACCACATGCCCTCTACCGAACTGTGGATATACACAGTCGCATTTTTCAGTACATTGATGAGCATCATGAAGTGGGAAGGTTCGAAAGCTGGACCTGACCGGGACAGCAATGCTTAAGCATGAAAACAAGGAGAGTAAAATGAGGAGAACAGGAATACTGGCCGGAGCGCTTTTATTGGCCGTTGTAGCCAATGCGGCAACCGTTACCTTCATCGGGACCAATGGCGCTGCATGGAATGTTGATGGTAATTGGTCGGATGGTGTTGTGCCGGATGCTTCTGACACCGCTCAAATTAACAGCGGTTCAATTGTGAATTTTGATTACGGCAGCGGATGGCCCGCTGCCAATGCAATAGCTGTCAATGTCGACGGCACGGTGACGGCAGCTAATCCCGTGCGCTCCTGGGCGACGGTATGGAACTTTGGCTCAACAGCTACGCTCGACGGCGCTACCTGGTTGACGCTCCAGGGCGGTGGTTCGGCATTTTTGTTTGATTCCGGTGCGACCTTGACGAACATCACCGGATCGATGGAACTTAATGGTAACGCAGACGTAACCCTCGGGTTCAATCTCGATGCCGGAGGTTTTCAGCAGTTGACTGCCTCAACGCTGCAAATTAACGGTTATGTCGGTCAGACCATTCTGGTGGATATGGCCGCGTATACCGGTCCGACTCAAAACATACCACTGATCGAGTTTACCAATCCCGGAGGCTCCCCGACGGTTACGGCTGCTCAATTTCAGACCTTAAACCTGATCGTTACTAATAACGGTGGTTATCCCGCCAGTCTGGTTTGGGATGAAGAGGATGACTCGATTGTTCTTGATATGGGTGTCATTGATTACGATATCACCTGGGACGGCGAAGCCGGTGATAGTCTTTGGGCCAGCGCATCCAACTGGACGGGCAATACGCTGCCTTCAAATGGAGATATAATCGGTATCGATGACGCAACGGTTGAGGCCATCGAGTTTCTCCCAGGCCAGAGCATGATTTATTTGAACGGAACATCGACGCTGACCGGTGGGCTGGTGCGCGCACAGGGCTCAACCTTCTATGTTGGTTCTCAGGCCGTGCTGACGGGCGGATTCTGGGACTTTGACAACGGTTCCGCGGTTTTCGAAGACGGTGCATCCGTTACCATGAGCCAATGGGAATTTAAAAACGACAACCACTTAAACTTTAACTTGAGTGCGTCTGGATTCAGCACGCTGACCCCGGGCAGTCTTGTGGGTTCCGGTACCATTAACAGCAATGATGCTTTCATGGTCGATATGGCCGACTTTACCGGCCCTGCCCAGAACCTGACACTGGTCGACTTTTCGAACGGCGGCGGGTTGACTGATGTTCAGTTCCAGACGGCAAACCTGATCGTTACCAATGAGGGTAGTTATGAAGCTAACCTGATCTGGGATGAATCAACCGCTTCAATCAAGCTCGATATGGGCGTTGTTGAATACGATGTCACCTGGGACGGCGAAGCCGGTGACGACCTCTGGTCGAATGCAACCAACTGGACCGGCGATACACTCCCTACAGCCGGAGAGGTTATCGGGATTGATGGATCGAACGTAACCTGGGATGTATTAGCCGCCAGTGGCAACCTGCCCGCCAGCTGTGAACTTCATCTGACCGGTGCAGCAATCCTGAATTTGACCACGACGCTGCGAGCAAACAATTCAACGGTTTATGTCGGGTCATCCGCATCCCTGACCGGTTCGGGCGCATTTGTTGCGGAGTCCGGAAATTTCATATTTGAAGCCGGTTCTACAGTGAATCTGTCCGGGAACAGTTTTATGGGCAGCGGAGCCGGATTAACTTTCAATCTAAACATCGGCGGCTTCACAACCCTTCAGGCGGGAAATCTGTTTTTGAACGGTTCCGCAGCGAATATCAGCAACTCCACCTTTATTGTCGATATGGAAGACTTCGACGGGGCCCCGCAAAATATTTCGCTGATCGATTTCAGTGCGGGCGCTGAAGGCGGCAGCCTTACGGATGCCCAGTTCCAGACCGCTGCGCTGATGGTCACTAACGACAGCGGCTATGGCGCCAGCCTGGTTTGGGATGAAGCAGAGGATCGGATCATCCTCGATATGAATGCGGTTGCGTATGACGTTGCATGGGACGGCGAAGGCATCGGAGACTTCTGGTCGAACCCGACCAACTGGACGGGCGATACCCTGCCGGGCAGCGGTGACGTTATCGGCATTCATAACGCATCCGTTGACTGGGATTCTAATGCCGGTAGCGATAACCTGCCTTTCGCCTGCGAGATTCATTTGACCGGAACCTCGGAGTTGGAATCAACGGCAACCCTTCGTATGGCCAATTCGACGATTAATGTGGGCGCAAATGCAACGATCACCGGCTCAGGGTTCTGGGACTGCGATGACGGGACATTCGTGTTTGAAGACGGTGCGGCCGCCACGATGAACTTCTTTGAATTCAAGGATGCCAACAGCCTCACCTTCAATCTGGGGGCATCCGGCTTTACGACGCTGACGCCGGGCAATCTGTTTGGAGCCGCGAACATTGGCGGCGATGATACCTTCACGGTTGACATGGCTGACTATACCGGCGGAACCCAAGCCATCACATTGATGGACTTTTCCAACGGTGGAGGTCTGACGGACACCCAGTTCCAGACTGCGAACCTGGTGATAACGAATGAAGGCAGCTATACTGCCGACCTTGAGTGGGATGCGGGGACGGCTTCCATTATACTGGAGGTGTTAGACGGTGATCCGGCTCCGGTTGCTGATGATCAGACGGTCTATATCTCCGGCTCTTCAGTGGCCATTACGCTGACGGCGACCGATCCCGAAGGCGATCCGCTGTCGTGGGCCATCGTAGATGCTCCGGCCTTCGGAAGTCTTTCGGGTACGGCCCCGGATCTGACTTACACACCGACCGGCGCGACGGTGGCGGACAGCTTTACCTTTACGGCATTTGATGGCTCCAGCCTGTCCAACACCGGAACGGTAACGATTCTGCCTACGGTACAATTTATAGAGAGTGGTTCTGCTCCGAATACAGATGTACTGGTCAGCGTGCTGCCCGGTTCGCCCGGAGTAAATCCGGAAGCTCCGTTGCTCTGGAGTACCGGAGATGCCGGCTTGGGTCAATCCTTCCGCTTCGCATCTGACACGACGTTGAATGCCATCACCATTCAGAAATTTGGAGATGCCTCCTTTGACAGCGATGAGCATGTGCTGAAACTGTGGATCGGTGAATATGATACGGATGATTCAATCGATGAGGGCTACCCGGCCACGACGCATTCGGTGGGTGCAACCCTGCATACCCAATATATCGACCTGTCGGGGCAGAACTTTACCAGTAACAACTATTACACCATCACATTGTCCTCGGGCGTCAGCCTGAGTGCCGATGTGGAATATGGGTTCGAGCTAGCCTTTACTGCACAGGATACGGACAACCGTTTTGATCTGGTTAAATACTATGACCCGGCGGGCACCGGTGACGGTATATACGCGGGCGGTATGACGCTGTACCAGGCCAACATTACCGGAACACTCCCGTTTGTATCGTTGATTGATGAAGCGTGGAATGATCTGGCGTTTGTGTTGCAGGGGACCTCTGCCGGCGGAGCGGATCCGATCGGTGATATTTCGCTGGGCGGACTTGTTGCAGGCGATCTGGTCTTCTCATGGGCCACGTCCCTTGGCCAAACGTATAACGTCGAAACCAATGCCGACCTGACCACCTCGAACTGGGGCATACTGGAAACGGTTATCGGCGATGGTGGAACGGTTACGGTGACCAATACCCCCGGACTGTCTGAGTTGTTCTATAAAATAACGTCTCCGTAAGCAGAATTTACTGACCGGATACATGCAGGCGTGCCCGTGTTAAATGCGCGGGCACGTTTTTCTTGTGCGACAACAGCAGGAGGGTAACCCGCTTTTAGGCCTCCCTCAAATGTGGGATGGCGCAGCACGGAATCCCATCTATGATGATCTAAATTCTGAAAAGTTTCCGGCCGCTGTTACTGGAGTTAGATATGAAGAAAAAAACGGGTAAAATAAACAAAGGCGCACCAAGCGGATTTGTAATCCGTTGGTCGTCAGTTCGACTCTGACCGCCGGCTCCATCTTAAAGGCCTCGTAATTAGCAAGTTACGAGGCCTTTCTTTTTGTCTGTGTCGAGCCGCAGTTAGTGCAATAACGGCATGAAATGCAACCAAAAGACGGTAGTACGTTGCATTTGAGGTTGCATTTGGATTTCCTTATTCTGGTTCGCTGATCCTCCGATTTGTGGTAACGGTATGAGATCAAGGGAGAGCGTCTGTGTCTGAAAACTATATTCGGAAATGTGCTGCAAGAGTTCTTACGTACAAGGATCTTGCGGCAAAATATGCCAGTGAGGATCTGGTTCTGAGCCCGGGCAAAAAGACAATCGATCAGGTCTTCAGGGAGATTGAGATATCGTTGACGAAGCCCCGCCTTCCGTGGGATGCCGACGAGGTATTCGAAGAACTGGAACAATTGCTTCAGTATTCTTCGTATGACTGGAACAAAGAGGTCGAAATCTATGTCAGGAGCATTTTCCCCTCTGTCCTGCCAGCGTGTCCCGAAGGTGATGAGGAAGGTGTTCAGGCCGCACTCTCAGTCGGTGTAGACAGGGCTTTTACTCTGGCGAAGCAAATGGTCCAGCTTGACTACATCTTCAAGAAGTCTCCGAAGAAGTGGAGGGAGTGGAATTTGTTGACGCCCACGGCCTATAATACAGCCGCCACAGAGAACGCGGTCCGGTCTCTCATAGAAGGCCATGGTGAATACCTTCTGCCGTTTTGTGATGGAAAGGGAAATCTCTTTGCACCTTCGTACAATGAGTTGCTTGGTTATATGGATTTCGAGTTGTCGGAAAATGCTTCCGATGTACATCTGAAGAAAGAGGCGTTGTCCAAGGCGGTCTCTGTTTTTCAGGAATACGGACTGTATAGCATCCGGCTGGGAGAAAATCCGGGATGGGATCGGGACTTTTTCAGATTTGAGCGCCCTGATCTTATTGATGGCCGTTCTGTTGTTGGAGTAACCGGGACTGTGCGGATTGTTATGCCATCAGGATACGCCGGGGTCGGATTGAAGAATCATTTTCCGCATGAAGCCTACAGGGTCGTATGTGCCCAGGTGAATGCAGTGACCGGCATCGAAAAGGCCGCGACAAAACCCGGGAAGCTTTCAGACGAGCAGTTGCTAGAAGTTGTTAGTATTGCTTTCCGTTCTTTGGAGGGAGCTGGCAGCAAGCTTCGGAAATCACAGGTAATAAAAGAACTGGACGCTGTGTCCAACGCAAAGTGGCGGAAGACGGTGTCTTCATCGTCTATCCCCGAGGTCAGGACGAGACAGTATTGCGTACGGTTAAGGCGGATCGATGTTCGGTATGAGCAGGCTTTCAGAGCCTGGTTATCCCAGCTTAAGCATGGCTGATACATCTGTGATGGTGTCTATTCCGTTGTGCGCTAAAATATGCATAACAGTGCCGGTATAGTGTGAATCTGCATGTAATTGAAATGCCGGTCACAGCCCCTATTGTCCTTCATCAGTTGAACACGGTGTTCAACGTAACCCAGAAAGGACAAAGGAATGAAAATAGAACCCAAGTATCTAAAAACGGCATCGCTCGCAAAGATGTTGAATTTATCCCCCAGGTACATTCGGAAACTCGTAGCGGATGGGAGGCTTCCCTATACTCCTGATATTTCTCATTAACGGGATAAAAGAGGTCTGGTGGGGTTAAAACTGCCGAATTTATCGGAATAAATAATAGATGGGGACGGTTGGTCAAACAACTGTCCTGAACAGGTCGCCTGATGCCATCGGGCGGCCTTTTTTATGAAATAACCACGAAGGAGAATTACAATGCTTACTTTGAATATATCACACTCTAAAAAGGTGCCCGCTGATGTCGACTTCAGCAGTAAAAGTTATTCCGTAGCCCTCTCTGTTGAGCTTCCGAACAATATGTCGGCGCAAGAACTAAAGGCTGAAATGCACCGGCGTTATGCCGAACTTGAAATAGCTGTTGATGAACAGATCACGGGCAAAGTAACCCGCAGAACGCAAGAGAGAAGACCTCAATCCAAAAAGGATTCCGCCAGCGAAAAACAATTAGTCTATTTAATGGATCTAGCGAAGGCTCGTAACGTGTCTCCGCAGCAACTTGACGCCCTAATTCAACAACGGGTCGGAGTAGAGTCAGCGTTGATGTTAGACCGCAAAAGTTGCAGTTTGATGATAGACCAAATGCAGCAATATAAGGCTGCATAGAACACTTGTGATAACAGCCTCAATGCCTACAGGACGAGAGGCTCTTGTCACATAATCCATGCACATATTGAATATGCTAAAGTTGGTTCTCGAGGAACAAGAATTCTGGATTTGAAAAAATCCAAGTCCACGAATCTCTGTTTTTTTCGGGCACGAGTGGGCTTTTTTTGTAACGAGGGACCGCGAATGCAATTGATTTGGAGCCGTTTATTGTCTCAATGGTCTCTGAATTGTCCTGAAAGTCCATCGGTTGACCGTCATTTTAACCAATGGGAATGGGGCTAAACTCGAGTTTCTTAGGGAATTGGTGTTTAGCCCCCTTTCAGGTCATCCTCCGGAATCCGAAAATCAGAACCCGAACTCAGAATCTGAAAATGGGTTTATGCTAAAAGTTAGCATGCTGGCCATGTAATTTGCCTTACACATCATCACGATTCACTCCTGTGATCAGGCTATCTCCACACCGATTTCATTAAACACATAAAGGAGATTCATATGATCATGCAATTAACGACGGAATTAGCCGTAAAAGAGGATCGAGAACCGGGGCCGAAGATCACTAAGCCTGCTGATGCGGCGGAATATCTGAAAGATCTTCGCCTCAGCCTGCTCCAGCAGGAAACATTTATTTGCGTAACATTGGATTGTAAAAGCCAGATCATCGATCGCCATATTATTTCGATCGGGGTTCTGGACAGCACGCTGGTGTCACCGAGAGAATTATACCGGGTGGCAATCAACGATTCGGCCAAGAGTATTCTGGTGGCCCATAATCATCCAAGTGGCGACTTAGCCCCTTCAGCCCAGGACCTTCAGGTGACGAAGAAGCTGATCGAGGCGGGGAGGATTATGGAAATCGCACTGCTAGATCACCTTATAATTGCAGCGGGAGATGACCACCTAAGCCTGAAGGAATCTGGTCTGGTCAAGTTCTAGTTCAGCTTTGGAACACTGTTCCAAAACAAGTCAGACTTTTGGAACGCGTTCCAAAGTTTGTCACACTGCAAGGGTCGTCCATCCGGGCGGCCCTTTACCCTTTTCCGCCAAGCGCCAGACGCTGGAGGCAGACGCCAGGCGTCAGGAAACACGAAGACGGCACGCCCTGTGTGGGGCGGTCGGAGACTAACAACGAACCAGCAACAAGCCACCTCCCCGTTGTGGGAGGTGGCTTGTTGCGTATGGAGATAAGTAAGTATGAATGGAAGAGATAAAATTAATCAGCTCATCACACAACGGATGATAGATCGCATAACCGAGATCGGTGAGCTGCCATGGCACAAGCCGTGGACCTCGGTGTCGATGATGCCGCGAAATCTGGTCAGCAAAAAGAACTACCGTGGCGTGAACGTCTTCCTTCTCCATATGATGGGGTTCACTTCGCAATGGTGGCTAACGCTCAAGCAGGTAAACGCCCTTGGCGGAAAAATCAGAACGGGGGAGAAGGGCTCGCCTGTGGTTTTTTTTAAGATCGTGGAGCCGAGGGGTGATGCCGTTGGCAGTGACGGCAAGTCTAAGTCTTTCGCGATGCTGCGCTATTATCGAGTATGGAACACTGACCAGTGCGAAGGGCTTGATGGCAAGGTGCCAGTGGTGGAAGTGCCGAAGCGGGTGCATACACCCATTGAGAACGCCGAAGCCGTTATCCGCAACATGCCGTGCCCGCCGCGTGTTGCACATGGCCGGAGGCAGGCATCGTACTGCCCGCCGACCGACACGGTCAGTATGCCGTCACCGGAAACATTCGTCAGTGGAGAGAGTTATTTTTCAGCCCTCCTTCACGAATGTGTTCATGCCACCGGGGCAGCGAAGAGATTGGCCCGTAAAGCCATCATGGAGCCTAACCGGTTCGGAAGTGACCCGTATGCCAAAGAAGAGCTTGTTGCTGAACTTGGCGCAGCTTTCCTCTGCGGGCACTGCGGTATCTTGCCGAAGACCGAGGAGAACTCTGCTGCCTATCTGAAAGGTTGGTTAGCGAGGTTGAAGGCTGAGCCTTCGATGCTGATCACCGCCGGTAGTCAGGCTCAAAAAGCCTATGACTATGTATTGGGTAACCTAGAAATCAAAGCACCCGCTGCTGAACCGGTTGCTGAGGGCGTAGTGGCTGAGAAGCTTGCCGCGTGAAGGCCTGATCACCACACCGCGAACCTCCGCACCCTGAACACAGGCCATTGCCGTATTCGGGGTGCCCTTATTCATTTCCGCCAAGCGCCTGACTGTGCGCCTACCCCCAATCTTAAACCACGGATCGGTGAACTTAAGGTGGAACCTGCGGTTCCCTGTTCCGTGTTCTGGCGGCCAACGAGCCGCCCTTCCATGATGCCGTCGCGGAGCGGAGCCCGTCCCCGAAGGGGCGGCCCGGAGGGCCGAGGGCGGAGCGCAGCGACGGCATCACTTGCGATCATGTTCTGACTGCTCCTTCCATGAATACCTCGGCGGGGGTGCGTTTGTCCAGAGCGCTGTGCTTCCTCTCGTGGTTGTAATATTTAAAATAGCTGTCAAGGCCCCGATGCAACGCATGCCCGTCGGCATAGCATGCGGGATAGATTTTCTCATACTTCACCGACCACCACAGTCGTTCGATGAATACGTTGTCCAACGCCCGGCCTCGCCCGTCCATGCTGATGGTGATGTTCTCGTTTAACAGGACACCGGTGAAGGCGTTCGAGGTGAACTGGCTTCCTTGGTCGGTGTTGAATATCTCCGGATTCCCCTGCGTCAGCGCACGCTCCAGCGCATCAACGCAGAACGTGCTCTCCATGGTGCTTGAGAGCTCCCAGGCGAGCACATAGCGGCTGTACCAGTCGATTACGGCGGTCAGGTACATGTATCCATGCCGCATCGGGATGTAGGTGATGTCCGTACTCCAAACCTGGTTCACCCGTTCGATGTCCACATTGCGCAGCAAATAAGGGTAGATCTTGTGCCTCGGGGCGGGCTTGCTCGTGTGCGGACCGGGCGTGATGGCCTGAATCCCCATCAGCTGCATGAGGCGGGCGACCCGCTTGTGATTGACATCATAGTCTTGATCACGCAACCAGTCCGTCATGCGTGGATAGCCGAACTCCGGATGCCGGAGATACTGCTCGTCGATCAAACGCATCAGAAGCAGGTTCTCCGGCGTTTCCGGGGCGGGGTCGTAGTAGAAGCCCGATCTGGGGACGCCTGCGAGCCTACACTGCCGCCGAACCGAATAATCGGTGCCGGGCTCCACCCAGCTGCGGCGCGTTGAAAGCGGCAGGCTCATAGCTTTTTTTCGAGCCACTTCACGTCCATCTTCAGACGCCCGATCTCTTCGTAAAGTGGAGCCGTAAGCTCTTCTTCCGTTTGAGCCTGCTTCTTTTTCCCCGATGCAAAAAGATCCGGCGCATTCGAAAGCAACTGCTTCTTCCAATCCGAAATCTGGTTCGGATGGACCTGATATTCCGATGCCAGCTCCGCCAATGTCTTCACGCCCTTGATGGCCTCAATCGCCACCTTGGCCTTGAACTTGTCCGTGAATGTTCTTCGTTTTCTTCCCATTTCCATGCGTCCTTTTGTACCATGTTGAGGACGCAGGTTCCACTTAAGCCGGTGGTCCGAAAATCGGGGTTAAGCGCACTGGCACGAAGAAGCTGGGGCCGTCCTGCATACAGCAGGGCGGCCCCTTTTAATTTAACAACTAAACAAACAAGGAGAATAACAATGAGTGAAGCAACCATAGAACAAAGCCCATCCAGTGGCATGCGAGCCTTCTGCATGGGTAAAATCGTGTCGACACCGGGTGCGTTGGCGGCTCTTGAATCTGCAGGACATAACGCCAGTGAATTCCTTGTCCGCCATGCTTTGGGCGACTGGGGAGACTTGGTCGAAGAGGACAAGGTCAGCAATGACGAAGCCGTGGCAGATGATCTCCGCATTCTGTCGGCATACCGTCTGCAGGATGGAGTTCGTATCTGGGTAATAACGGAAGCGGACCGGTCTGCAACGACCATCTTGCTTCCGAGCGAATACTGAGGAGAGAGTCATGTATGAAGAAGATGAATTCGGAGAATATGATGACTATCCCCCGCAGCAACATCGACCATCTCGTCGCCGATTGTGCTTTCCCCTCCAATGGAAACTCGCTGTGGCGGCTGCGGTGGTGTTCGTGCTGGTCTCACTGCGTTTTTGCAGTGGAGGTCGCCAGGAGCCAGATACGGAGCTTCCGCGCAAGCAAACGGTTCGCGTGGTATCTATGAGTGAGATCGATCTTCGTGTCAGGGCCGCAGCAGTTTCCGCAAGGGATAAAGCTGCGCGCCATGCAGAGGAATCGGTCCGGCATTGGGTTGACGGCCTGCGCCGTCGCAATGTCGAATTCTGTGACTGGTATTTCAGTTACCTTACAGCCAACTCGCTTGAGTTGCGTGCGCTGGGATACCATCTGGCAGATACGGTACTTGTTGAAGCCATTGCCGGACAGCAACCGACAGCGGAAGAGCGTCTGGAGGATGTGGTAAGTGAGGCGTATGCCGCACGGGTTCTTCATCCCTCAAGCGCTCAGCTTAAAGTTGAGAGTATTTGCCGTGTGAGCGTGGAGTTTTACCTCCAGTCCCTGAGTCAGCAGTTATCAGGGCTGGAGGCTGAGTTCGAGATTGCGCAGGCCGATTGGCCGCAGTACCTCGAAGGGCTGTCGAGATTAACACTGTCGATTGAGAATGGAAGACAGGTGCCTGTCGTCACTAAAGCGGTGATGGCTGGCAGCGGTATTGCCGTGGCCAAGGCCGTAAAGGTCGGAAGCGGGCAACTCCGGAGTCTGGTGGTTAAGGCCGGTGGTGACAGGTTGCTGGCCGGAGGCGCACGTGTTGGCGGTAAGTTTGTGAAAGGTGCGGGTTGGTGGCTGGCCATCGGTTTGACTGCGGCTGATCTCATTGACCATAGGCACACCGTCAGCGTTAACCGTCCGGTCCTTGAACGCAGCCTGAACGAATATCTCGATGAGTTGGTCCAGTTAACTCTGTATGACTCGCAAACAGGCATCGTGCCTGTTATCGACGGTGTTCAGCGCGATGTTCTCAGCCGGATCGAAACTGAAGACAAAAGCGAGAGGTAATAAAGTGAAAGCAATAGAACTGAAAAATGGAGATCGGGGTGATCCCGATTTCCACCGCATGCGCTCTTTGCTTGCGTGTGTCGGAAAAGACAAGATGCGGCCGGAACTCCATTATATCCTCGTTGAAAAGACGAAGGCCGGGGTTTATGCGGTTGGATGCGACGGTCTCCGCCTGCGTCGGGACCTGTTCCGGATCAAGGTGGAGCCAGGTCTGTATGAGATTAAGGTAAACAACAGCCGGGAGATCCGGCTTATGCCCAGTCCGATGAAGGTCCGCTATCCAGCATACCGGAAAATAATCCCGGGTCTGGAACCTGAGTCGACATACAGCGCCGTAGGCAAAAGCCCGCGGTTTGTCATGTGGATCGGTGCGGCGCTGGGTTGTTATGTTGACCCAAAGCTAGTACCTATTGCGCATGATGAATACGGCGAGATCCATATCCAGAAATTGGATGGTGAGATTATGCCCCTGGTATTCCGGAATGACCACACTCTGGTTGTGGTTATGCCAATGAAGCTGGATGGCCATATCGGGGAGCAACTGGATCGTATGCAACTAGACCGGTTGCGCCGACTGCGGAAGTGGCTAAATCCAGCACCAAAAAAGAACCCACCCCATGGTGGACAACGTTGGTAAGGCGCAAGGCGGCCTAGGCCGCCGGGAAGAAGGCGGTGGAATACCCATCCCTTCTTTTTTGCTGACGAAAAATGGGTTATGGGGTTGTGGGCACCCTAAGTTCAAATCCAACCGGGCTACCGGACTCGTTGCGATTATGCGGTTTCGTGGCGTTCGGCGAGTTGCTCCTTGACCCGTTCTGCGTCCTTTTCGGTGAAGGGGTAGCGGAAGACGAAGAAGCCGCCGACCAGGGTGAAGATGGAGGGCAGCAGGGTGAATAGAAGCCGCATGTTGAACACCGCTTCCGGGGTCTGCACATCGGCGCTATCGACAATTCCTGCAACGTTGATGAGCCATCCGCTGGCGGCCATGGCGATGGTGACGCCGACTTTGAGCAGCCAGGCGGAGGTGGCGCTGTACATACCTTCACGACGCGTACCCGTTTCGAGATCATCCCGGTCGCAAATGTCGGCGTACATGGAAGGAAGGATGGTCCAGACCAGGATGAGGCCGGGGTAGATAAGGATGGAGAGCCAGACTTGCAGGAAGGGGTTTTGCGGAACAAAGAAAAACCATTTTATGAGCTGCCCGATGACGATCAGGACGATTCCGCCGATCAGGGTTTGTTTTTTCCCAAAGCGACTGGCAAACCAGGAGATGATCGGTACGGCCACCAGGCTTGCGACCGCACCGACCGTCCCGCCCCAGCCCATGATCTCGGACGCAGCCTGCTTGGCCTCTTGAATCGGCAGGTCGCCGTACACAAAGAACACATTGATATAGTAGCCCATGCCGCCAACCATCACGACGCCGCCGCAGAATAGCGCTGTAAAGACGCACAGTCCGATAAAGTGCTTGTTTTTAAAGGTATATTTGGCTGATTTCAGGAAGGAGATCTTCGGAGCCGCTTTCGCGGTGGTGTGCGATTCTTTACAGAAAAACGCGGACATAATGGCGGTGAGGGTCATGATGACGCCCACGATGATACCAACCGTGCGGACGCCGATGACCTCGTCGGCAACGCCGGCGACCTCATGGCCTTTGCCTAAGTAAATAGCCAGCGGCATGATCCATGGAATAATAAAGGCCGCGCCTGTGGCGAACATGCTACGCGTGGCTTGTACGCTGTTGCGCTCCTGCACGTCCGGTGTCAGGTCGAGTCCGAGCGCCATCCATGGAATGTTCCACATGGTGAAAAAGGTGAAGAAAAGCAGGCTCATCGCAATGAACCACGCCAGCAGTCCGGCTTCGCTCCACGATGTGTTGGGCATCCAGAGCAGGGCAAAGGTGAGGCCGACCCCGATGCCGCCGAGCAGGATGTAGGGGCGCCGCCGTCCCCAGCGCGAGCGGGTGTTGTCGCTGATGTGTCCCATCAGTGGGTCGGCGATAGCGTCCCAGACGCGGGGCAGGGCCAATGCAATCCCGATCCAGGTGGCTTTCACGCCGAGTCCGAGCGAAAAAATCGGCATAGCAAGCAACATTAGGGCGTTGACCATGTCGTTGGTGAGACCGCCGAGCCCCCAAGCGATCTTTTTCGGCAGGGATACATAGTGGGAAGGACGGTTTGCTTTATCGGATGATTTCATGTGGCTCCATTGCTTATGACAAATTATCATAATAAGTTATACCTGTTCAGGATCGAAGGCAAACGCGAAAGGAATTTATTCTGGGGCCGGGTGAAACTGTAAGGAATTATTTACCACCCGCAGCGTTCCTGCTGGAGCAGTTTCGGTTTTGTTTGTCGCAAGTCTCAAAGGTAGGGATGGCTCGCCGAGCCGTCCGCACGCTGGATCGGTCCTCCCTGCGGGCGGCAGTTTCGTCGAAACAGCCCTACCTCACGAATCCGACAGATTAAAGAAAGTATGTTCAGGAGAGGGCCGTGCCGGCCTGAGCTTCTCCTTCGTCAAGACTACGGCGGACAAGTTCATCGGCTAGCCGAGGTTTAACCGTAAAAAAGAGAGGTCGTCCTTCCATGGAAGGTTCCGCTAAACAAAAGGCACGAAGAACACGACGTTTGAGTTCTTTGTGCCTTAAGCGTAGAGGGGTTAAGGTCTGCACACAAGAGCGGCGGCAGGGGTGGAACCCTGATCTTGTCAGGAATCCAGTCATCCAGTTATCCGGCCATCCATATCCGCAGGGCTACGCCGGCGGAGCCAGTGTCTCACCTTCCACAAAGAACGGGGCGGCGAGCATGGTGCTGAGTTTCCATCGGCGGTCAATCATCTGTTGACGCAGGAACTGGATGCAGAGGCCGATCTCATGTTCGGGCGAAAAGCCGATACCGGAAAGCATTTTTCCATTGGGCATGCTGTAGTCGGATGTCGGGTTGGCACTGACCACGCTGATATCTTTAGGAACATCCCGCTTGAGGAGCTGAAGGGCGCTGATCAACTGCTCGGAGCGGGCGAGCGACATACTCAGGAAACAGGTCGTTCCATTGGTTTTTTCGAGGGCCTTGGTCAGTCCGGCGGTGTCACGCAGGCTGGTTTGCGAAAGGGCGTCGAGCAGGTTTTCATGCGGCTCCAGGCCAGCTTCCCGGATGGCGGCCCGGTAGCCCCGGATATAGCAATCCTTTACATGCGGGGTCAGGATCGGGCAGGGCACCAGACTGATGTGCTGGTGTCCTTCTCCTATGACTTTGTTCGTCAGGTGATAAAAGGCTGCTTCATAGTCACTGGCAATGCAGGGGGCGCAGCGATGATCCGGTTCACACCAGAAGACCAGCGGGATCCGATCCGGGGCCAGGGTAGATTGGAGAGGCCGGTGGAACGGAAAGAGGGAGATGATGCCCTTTACTTTTTCATCGAACAGGTAGCCGGCCTTGTTCAGGTCCTCGTGGTTGTCCTTGGCGCTGACATAGACCACCTTGGTCTGGTAGTTGACGTCCGCCGCCTCTTTCATGAAGGCGTGGACCAGTTTTTGTTCGAAGGCGAGGAAGTCGAGTTCCCGTTCATTTTCGGAGTCGGCCAGCAGGAGGATACCGATGGTGCCGATGGGGCTGCGGCCTTCGGGAGCCATGGAGGCCAGATAGACCCCCGAGCGGTTTTCCTGCCTCAAATACCCTTCTGCACCGAGGCGCTCAACAGCCTGCTGGACCGGCATGCGACTGACCTGGCATTCGCCGGCAATGGTCATCATACTGGGCATCTTTTCATCGACTTTCCAGCGACCTGCGTGGATTTCCTCGCGCAGGATATCATAAATCTGGTCCGCGAGCGGCAGGTGCCCTGACTCGCGTGTAACGGGATGGCCATAGAGTCTTGTAATGTTCATGCTTGATAATCTGTCATATTAATAAGTAAAAATCAATGACAAAAATCCCGTTGTCGTCAAGGGCCGCAATCTTACGGATTGTAAATGGATTGATGGGGCTTTGGATAGCTGGATGGTTGCGAATTAAGACAGGATCAGATTTTGGTTCATGATACCTGTTTTTTTTATGCGATTCAGCTGTGTCCAATAATCCAACCATCCGGTTATCCATCAATCCAACCCGTAATGCTGGGTTATGCAACCGGTCGGCCGGCACGGTAGGCGGTGGGGGGCTGGCCGATGGCTTTGCGGAAGGCGCGCGAAAAGTTGTGCACGTTGGTAAAGCCGAGCCGGTCGGCGATTTCGGAGATGGAGAGGTCGGAATAGATCAGCTCGTCGCCGGCGCGGCGCATTTTGGCGGCGAGGTGGGCGTCGCGCGGGCTTTGTCGGTAGTGTTCCCTGAAGAGCCGCCGGAAGTGGGTCGGGCTGAGACCGTGCTGGCGGGCGAGGGTTTCGATGTTGAGTTGCTCGTTGCTGTGCATCTGGATGTGACGCATGGCGTTTTCGATGGCCTTCACGTGGCGCGCGTCGAGCGGGGAATCGTTGTGGCGGCTGCCGAGCAGGTGGCCGATCAGCTGCAGCACGCCGCCGGCAACGGGAAGGGTGGAGATCTGCGCCCGGTTATATTCCAGGATAATGCGGTGCAGCAGTTCCGCGACCTGGGCTGAATTATAGCCTTCCAGTTTTCCGCACCAGTTTCCGATGATGGGATCGTCGATGGGCGGGTGCATGAGATCCGGCCAGGCGGTAAGATCGGTGGTTCCGCCCGGGATATGGGCACTCCAGTGACTGCGGGCGGAGTCGTAGATCAGGTCGAAGTGGATATATTGAAGCCGTGTGCCCGGGGCATCGCCGCGCAGTTCATGCAAGGCGTCCGGCGGAATCCAGAACAGGTCGCCTTCGCTCGCGGTATACCGAGTTCCATCAATCGTGAAAACGCCGGAGCCTTCGATAAGATGAACCAGCAGGTAATCAAACAGTCTGCGGGGTTTGATCTGCCAGGTTGGTCGAAAGCCCTCCTGCGCCTCCCGAACATAGGGACGCAGCGATAGCAGGCGTTCCTGTGACGCGGGCGCGGGCGCGGTATGTGGCAGTTCGCCGGGGATGTTTTGTGCTGTCATGAATTAGTCCATTGGTCGAAAATGATACATTAATGATCGGTCAGGCTAAAGACAATCTCAAAGGGCGGGAGTATAAAACCATCATTATTAATGGAGATGATTTGAAATGATTTTGGAATTTACCCCCCGCGAGGAACTCTCGGAGTTTGAGTGGAACCATGAAGGGCGCAACTGGAAACGGTTGGACGTCGATAAGGAAGTGATCAAGCAGCTGTCGGAGCGCAGCACGTGGAATGGCCTGTGGCGCGTCGGCCTGTTTATGTCGTTTCTGGCGGTGACCGCTGCGGCGACTTTATGGGCTGCAAGCTATAGCCTGTGGCTGGTGATTCTTTCGCTTTACGGCTACTATTTCTTTTATGGCTTCTGGGTGGCGATCGGTCATGAGCTGCAGCACAGCACCGTCTTTGCCAAAAACTTTGATTGGTTTAGTGAGCCGTTCTTTCGTTTGGTTCAGGCGCTGATGTGGAACAGCCCGACCTATGCCCGTAAATCGCACCAGCTGCACCATCGCTATACCATGGTGCGCGGCATCGATCCCGAAACGGACTGGCCGGAGGTCTTCGATACGAAGTTTGTCCGCTCGGTCCTGGTATATGCCGTCAAATCGCTGCTCGTTTTTGGTGCCGTTCGAACCCTGATCCGTGATATCGCCACGCAGATCAACCGGGTGCGCGGACAGAAAGACCGCATGATGACCGATCATTGTACCGACAAAGAGAATGCCGCCATCCGCCGCGAATCGCTCGGCATCCTGTTGTTTCATCTGGTCATCGTTGCCGTGGCGATCGTATTCGGGCGCTGGGAGCTGATCGCGTTTATCACCCTTGCCTGGCAGATCGGTGCACCCATCGAAGGGTTGTGGCATAACACGGAGCACATCACGCGACTCTACGATGTAAACGATCAGCGCCTCTGTACCCGCTCGGTCAAGGTGGGACCCTTGGTGCACCTGCTCTACTGGGGCCTCGACGACCACATCGACCACCACATCTATCCCTTGGTGCCGTCGCGCAATCTGCCGAAGCTGCACCAACTGCTGAAGCATGATTTGCCGGAACCGCTCAGTATGATCGACTGCTGGAAGGAAATGTTCGCCATCGCCAAGGAGAAGGATGCTCGGCCGAAGAACGAATTTGTGGCGTATGAAGGGAACAGGTTAAAAGTTAAAGAGTTAAAGGGGTGAAGGGTTGAAAGGCCTTTTTTCGTAGATCGTGTAATAGTAATCAGGCGGCTGTGCTGCCATAATCAGGGGAAATAAAGTGAAAAAATTCGAACCGGACTACCGGCATATGGTCGATGCGGCGTATAACAAGGAAGCGGAGCGCCTGCCGCTCTATGAACACGGATTTGATCCGAGCGTCGTGGAAAAGATCATCAACGAGCCGGTCATGCCGTTGCTGGAGTCAAGCTATGAAGACCATGTCGAGGCGCAGCGCCGGATCGCCCGCTGCGGCATCCAGCTGGGGTACGATGTAATTCCGTTCGAGCGCCCGGTCGTCCGGGTGGTTCAGAATGGTGCCGCGTTGATGGGGCACGCGCCGGCACTGATAGAAACCATGGAGGATATCGAGGCCTATCCCTGGGAAAAGAAAGCGGCGGAGTTTCTTGCGCACTTTGAATTTCACTACGACGCCCTGCGTGAAGCGTTGCCTGAAGGTATGAAAGCGGTCGGCGGCATTGGAAACGGGCTATTTGAAACCGTGCAGGATTTCACGACGTTCCAGGAGCTCGCCTTCCTGCAGGTGGATGAGCCTGAAGCGTTCGAAGCGCTGTGGCAGCGGGTCGGCGATCTCCAGTTTGAATTGTGGAAATGGCTGCTGGAAAACCATGCCGACAGCTTTGCGGTCTGCCGTTTCGGCGATGACCTCGGCTTCCGCTCCTCCACGCTGATCCAGCCGGACGATATCCGCAAGCACGTTCTGCCGCAGTACAAGCGCATTGTTGATCTCGTTCATTCGTACGATAAACCGTTCCTGCTGCACTCCTGCGGGAAAATCTATGACGTGATGGACGATATCATTGACGGGGTCGGCATCGAAGCCAAACATTCCAACGAAGATGCCATTGACGTCTTTGATGTCTGGGTCGATCGCTATGGTGACCGTATCGGCAACTTCGGCGGAATCGAAATGAACATCATGACGCTCAACACGCCGGGAGAGGTTAAGCAGTATGTCCTCGACCTGCTCGACCGCATCGGTAATGGAAACGGCGGCATCGCCATCGGAACCGGCAATCAGATTTCCGACTACACCGAGCCGGCCAACTGGATCGCCATGTGCGAAGCCGTCCGCGAGTGGAGGGGGGAGTAATAGGTGAGAGATTAAGCATTGCCTTTCAATCGATTCGCTATGCAACGTTTCCTTCGTTCCTCAGGTAAACGTTCTCTACACATAAAATGATACCCCATGGTGTAGAGACCGCTTACCCGAACAACGTGAGGGAAGCGGTGCCGGAGGAATGGCTCGTTTTCAAACAGGTATGCTGGTTCCTTCCTAAAGCATCAGTTGTTCGAAATATGCGTATAATAGAAAGCGTTAGAGGGGGGAGTAGGGATTTTACGGCACAGGATTTCAGTCATTGGGACTGTTAAACGGGCGGGTGGTTTTGTCTGCGGTATTCGGAGGGGGGCGTGCTGAATGCACTTCGGAAGGTGCGGTTAAAGTTGGAGATATCGGAAAAGCCGCAGTCGTGGCAGATGGTGAGTATCTTGTCGCTGGTGGTGCGCAGCTTTTGAAGGGCGGCGGCGAGGCGGCGCTGTTTCAGGTAGTTCCCGGTGGAGAGTCCGGTGTAGGCTTTGAACTGCCGGCAGAGATTGGCTTGCCGAAGGTTGGACAGTTCGCAGAGGGTATCCAGCCGAATGGGCTCCGCGAAGTGAGTTTCCAGATAAAGCCGCACCGTTTCCATGCGCGGATTGATTTCGTTTTCTGGCGGGTTGAGACCGGCCGGTGCAATACGGCACAGTTCGATGAGCACCAGCCTGAAGAGGGTCTCGATGGCCGCTTCGCTTCCCTGGGACGATGCCTGCTGTTCGCGATGGAGAAGGTGCAGGATTTGCGTGAAGCGTCCGGGGTCGGGTACGTGCAGGCGCCGGATGCGGTTTAGGCGGTGACCGAGCATGGGGTGTATCGGGATCAGGTCCTGCAGGCGTGCAGCCAGCGGATCGGGCAGGTCAGGTACGGGCTGTTTTTTCAGGTCCCAATAGACGTTCATCAGTTCGACCGGTCCGTTCGGCGTTTTGAGGGTGTGGAACTGGTTATAGTTGAGGATGGTGAGCCCGCCGGCGGTTTCATCAACAGTCCGATCGGCGGTGACGTGTCGGAAGGTTCCGTTGATGACGAAGAGCATTTCGACAAAATTATGGGTGTGGAACTCATGCGTTTTCTGTTCAAAGGCCGGGAAATATTCCACGGCCAGTCCCGTTTTTTTTAATTGATCCGCCGCATTGGCCTTAACCGGGGATTTGGTCAGCTGTAAATTTTTACGATTCATCAGGTAAAAATATACCAAGAAAAATAATTTAACAGGTTTATATTGTTATCCTGATTAAATCGGAAGGAATTGATTATGAATGCAAGAGAACGGGTGTTGGCTGTATTGAATCGCGAGACACCGGACCGGGTGCCGGTGGATATCTGGCTGGTGCCGGAGCTGGTGGAAAAATTTAAACAAAAGCTTGGCGTGGACGATGAACTCGATGTCTACCGCAAGCTGGATGTGGATAAAATCGCGTGGCTCGGCATTCCCTGCAAGGGCGTGGTGTTGAAAGATCCCAACGAACATCAGCAGGTCAATCACTGGGGCGTCGGGTTTGAAATGGTCGAGGCCAACGAAAATGCTGAATACGGCGAGGTTTCCTTTCATCCCTTGCTCGAACTCGATTCGGTCGAACAGCTCGATGCCTATCCCTGGCCGAATCCCGATGATTTTGATTATGAAACCGCCGCGGCCGAAGCGAAGATGCTCGCCAAAGAATTTGTTACCCTCGGCCCATGGATCTCATTGTTTGAGGTCTACTGCTCTATGCGGTCGCTTGAAGAGGCGCTGATGGATACCATTGCCGAACCGGAATTCCTGCATGCGGCACTGGACCATATTGCCGAAGCACAGGGCGAAATGGTACGCCGCTTTTTCGAGGCGGCCGACGGCGCAATCGATATGCTGTTTATCAGCGACGATGTGGGATCGCAGAACAGTCTCATTATGTCGCCGGAGGCATTTGATGAATTTATATTCCCGCGCCTCAAGGTCTGGTGCGATCTGGCGCATTCCTATGGAGCGAAGGTGTTTTTTCATACCGACGGTGCTGCCGAGCCGCTGATTCCGCGCCTGATTGAGGCGGGCATTGATGTGCTCAACCCGATTCAGCACGTTTGTCCGGGCATGGACTGCAAAGAATTGAAGGCCAAATATGGCGATCAGGTGATTTTTCACGGCGGCGTGGAAAACCAGAAAATTCTTCCGTTCGGAACCGCTGAAGAAGTGGCTGTCGAAACGAAACAATGTCTGGATGAGCTCGGCCCCGATGGCTACCTGCCATGCTCCTGTCACTTCGCGCAGGCCGACACCCCGGTCGAAAACGTCACGGCGCTGATTGAGGCCGTGCAGCAATACAAAGCCTGATCTTAACCGTCGGGGCTGTTGGGGATGGGCGCTTTGATCGCGTGGATCACGTCCGAAGAACACGGCGCGACGCGAGTCTGAGCCCGCGCAAGACAACCACCGTGCTGCGTGGAACGCTTCTCCGGGCTAATGGCACTGACTTAAGCACAATTTGCGTTGCGGGAAGCAGGCGGGACGCCTGCGATACGTTTCGTATCGCCCCCATCTTGGCGGCTGCATGGAGCCCGCTGGAAGCTTGCGGTAAAAAATGTACTGCATGCGTCCTGCCTGCCCCGTCGAACGGCCAGTTCTTTGGGAAAACCCCTTAAGTCAGTGCCATTAATCCTCAGGGCCGGCTTCTTTATGTGTGAAAAAGATCGGTTTCTCCGGGGGTGAGGGTGATGGAGCTTCCGGTCTTGCCGGAGAAGAGGCCTTTCCTGGGTCCATCCAGATTTGCGGTGGCGGGTTCGTTGCCGGTGTTCTGCAGGACGATGAAGGCGGGGGCTTCGTTCCGGTAGAGGATATCGAACTGGATGCCGGGGTCGGCTTTTACGAGGGGCGGGGAGGAAACGCCGGCTTTTTCCATGGTTTGGAAAAGCAGGCTGTTCGCGGCTTCGGGGCATTGGTCAAGTGTGCAACCCAGGTTGGTGCCGCAGTAAAAGACCGTTCCGCTGCCGATGGCGCGGGTGGCGATGACGGTTTTTCCGTCGTGTTTGGCAATGGGCGTCCAGTCGCCGTTGGTCAGCTCGGCAAAGGTGTCGGCGCCGAGCAGGGTTTCTCCGCTGTTCAATGTGATCGGGAAATAGAGACCGCCGCCTTCTTCGCCGAGTGCCTTGGCCACATCGGGGTTGATGCCTCCGGCCATTGGTTCGCCGACGGAATCGCTCAGGTGGATGGAGGCGCAACTGTCGACTTCGTGCAGGTTCCATGTTGAGGCGAGTCCGCAACCGGGCACGGTACGTTCGTGTCGTCCGGCGGTTTCGTTCCAGGCCCCTAGATGGGATTCGCACAGCAGCGTTCCGCCGTTGCGTACCCATTGATCGAGTGCGATGGCTTCTGCTTCAGTTAAGCAGTAGCAGGACGGCATAACGAGCAGCTTGATACCGTCGAGCGCACTTTGTTCGAGCAGGGCATCGTTGATGTTGATGGTAGGAATGTTGTGTTTGCGGAACCAGATGCGGTAGCCCTCGATGTGATCGGCGAGGCGGCTGAGGTCGCCGCGCGCGCAGAATTCAAACAGTTCGTTGCGCGTGCTTTTCCAGATGGCCACCTGCGCGGGTTCGGGCGTGCATTCGATCAGTTGCTGCATAAAGGGCGCGAGCGCTTCGCCGAATTGCTGCACAGCGCGGGTGACGGGGCGATCGGAGCCGTCGGGGCGTACGAGTCCCCAGGCGGGGGCCTCGGTGCCGAGTACTTCCGGGCGATATTGCCAGAAAAGGAATCCCTTTACCCCCGCGCCGATCTGCGGTAGCAGGTCGCTGAGTACATCGTCGAGTTCCAGCGGTTTCTGGTGCAGGGAAATCTGTCCGGCATTGAGGTGGCTTTCGACGTTGTAACAGGTTTTTCCGCGCCCGGCCGAGATCAGCTGGTTCGGCCAGATGGCCCCGCCGTTGGAGGTGGAGGCAAAGAGGTCGCACGGCTCGGCCATAGCAAAGTCATCGACGCCGGTTACCGAATTAAAGATGCGCATGGTGTTGGGCACCACATGCAGGTAGGCGGGGTGATTTGGATCGTTGGCTTTCACGCAGTCGAGGCGCGCTTTTGCTTCGCGTTCCATGACGCGCAGCTGGTAGCGGCGGAAGTCGATAAAATCCTTGATCGTCTGCCCGTTGCGCGGCGCTTCAATCTCGTCCCAGTCTTCATAACACCGGCCCCATACGGCGTTGAGTGCTTCGATGGTGCCGTATTGATTTTTCAGTTCTTCCGTAAATCCGGCCAGGCAGTGCGGACAGAAGCAGGTGAGTTTATCGACGGTTGGGTGGCGGTTTACAAAATTCTGCTCCGGCTCATTCCAGACATCCCACATGCCCATGGCCGGATGATCGGCGTAACGCTTGACCGTGGTTTCCAGAAAGTGATTTCGCGCCTGTTTGGCCTCCGGATGGTTAAGGCAGGGGCCGGGGAAGCCGCCGATCTGGCGGAAGCAAAAGGCGCGCGGCAACACCGGCAGTCCGTCGGCCGTGACCGGATGCGAGTCCGGCCATTCCTTCAGCACCCACGACGGGGCGACATCAAAGATGGTGTTGAGGGTAACAGACAGCCCGTTTTTGTCGGAGAGATCCATCAGCCGGTCGATGTCGTCGAACACGAAGCGATCAGGCGCGCGATGGCTCCAGCGCCACTGCACCCAGAATTTAACATGGTTAAAGCCCAGCTCGTGCATGCGCTGCAGGTCGGATTCCCAGCATTCCGGTTCGGGCGTTGGAGCGCGGTAATACTGCGCACCGAATATAAATGGATGATTTGTTTTCATTTTCCTCGTAAAGTCTCCCGTGCAACTGTGCGAACGCTGTATCGGACAGGATCTACATGATTTATCAGTTCCCGCCACCTGTATTCCTGATCATGTCAATCTGCGTTAATCCCGTCTAATATGCTCCAGTTAGGTTTATTCCCCAAAATTTTTCTGTCTCATTTTGGCGCGGTATGTTTCGAAGGCCTGTTCGTCGAAGTCCGGGTTGACGGCGGGGATGAAGGCGTTTTGCTGTTTGAGTTCTGCCATGAGTTTCTTTTCCAGTTGCGCGGTTTTTTCGGGCATGGCGGCGGCCAGGTTTTTGGTTTCGCCGATGTCGTCTTTCAGGTTGAAGAGGCGATAGCCGCCTTCGAAGAGCTTAATCAGTTTCCAGTCACCCACGCGGATGACGCCGCAGGAGGGCATTTCGTCGGGCATGCCGAGTGCCATGTAGTGCGGCATAAACCAGGTGAGCTGCTTTCGGCTGGATGGCTTTCCCTGTAGGATCGGTTTAAGGTCGATACCGTCGAGCGGATGGTCCGCTTGTGGGGCGAGTCCGGCGGCGGCGAGAAGGGTGGGGTAGAAGTCGGTCGAGACCACCGGTTCTTTGCTGACGGATCCGGATTTGGCGATGCCGGGCCAGCGGATGATCTGCGGAATGCGGATGCCGCCTTCCCACGTGGTGCTTTTGGAGCCGCGCAGCGGAGCGTTGTCGGTCACGAAGCCTTCGATGGTGCCGGGTGTTTCGGGCTTGGTGAAATGGATGCCGCCGTTGTCGGAGGTGAATATGATGATGGTGCTCTTTTCGAGTCCCAGTTCGTTGAGCTGATCCATCAACTGCCCGATGCTGTCGTCCATGCTTTTGATCATGGCGGCATAGTGCGGATTTTTGTGCGCCATGCCGGGGCGGATCTTTTTCTTAAAGTGTTCCACATCGTCCGGTTTGCCCTGCCAGGGGCCGTGCACGGCAAAGTGCGAGAGATAGCAGAAGAAGGGTTTTTCAGCTTTGGCTGATTGTTTGATGAAGGCGCAGGCCTCATCGGTCAGGCGGTCGGTCACATATTCGCCTTTGGGGCCGTCGGGCAGGGTCGATATTCTGTAGGGCGAAAAATAGCTGGGCGGCCAGCCGTAGTGGGTTCCGCCGATGTTGATATCGAATCCCTGCTTGTCGGGATATTTGTCGTCGTCCGGGCCGAGGTGCCATTTGCCGAAGTAGCCGGTGGCATAGCTGGCTTCCTTCAGGCGTTCGGCGATGGTGATGGTGGCGAGCGGCAGTTGGCCGAGCTGAACCGGTATTTCGGTTTTCAGGGCCTTCGCGCTGCGCAGCTTGGGTTCGACGTTCCACGATTCATAATCGGCAAAGCTGCTTTCATATTTCTCCGTCCGTTTGTGTGGGGTGACGCCGTGGAGGTGCTGGCGGGCGGGGGCGAAGCCGGACAGGATGGCGGCGCGGGTGGCGGAGCAGAGCGGGGCGGAGGCATAGGCATCGGTAAAGCGGACGCCCTGTTTGGCCAGTTTATCCAGATTGGGGGTTTCATAGAGGTCGCTCCCGAAGCAGGCGAGGTCGGTCCAGCCCAGGTCGTCGGCCAGCACAAAAACAATGTTGGGGGGGGGCGGTGCGGCGGTCGCTATGGTTGCGGCGATCAGCACGGTACTTAGTGTGAGGCGGAACGGACTCATAGAATTCCTTTTCTGTCGTTGGTTTGTTGTTGCCATATGAAAAACAGTAATATGGAGGATGTCAATGGTGTTTCTATCGATTATGACGGTGTATTGACGTTGAATTGTGTCGTGCGAATGGGTGGCCAATAAATTGGGAGTGGGGCATGGATTTCAGTTTTTGGTAATATCATACGAGTTTCAGCGGTTTTTAATGTCAAAAGAGCTGTTGACAATGGCTTCCTAGTATTATAGATAGTAATTACAAAGCGGCGTAGGTAGTACGTTGCTTCTTTTGTAATGCTATGGAAAAGGAGAGCGGATGTTGAAGCCAGTGAAGTCGATGATGGTGGTTTTGTTTGCGGTGGTTGCAACCCATGTGCAGGCATCTCAGTATGCTTGGTCGAGTATTCATGGCGACGACACGGACGAATGGGACCGGGTTGCGAACTGGTGGTGGGGCGACGGCGGCCAGCCGTCGGAAGCCCCCGGAGCCGATGACAATGTTTTGATCGGTGCGATTTTTTCCAATACGCAGCTGGATTGGCCTGTGATGAACACCACGGTGGCGGTCAGCAACCTGTTTCTTGGAGGGGGCAAGGGAACCCCGGGGAAAGATGGGGAGTTGACAATTGAGAGCGGGGCGAACCTGACGGTGGGTGGTGCTTTCCGTTTGGGATCGGATGGCGGGGACAGCCTTGGCTATACCGGAACGCTCTATATGACCGGCGGCTCGATGGTTTCCGATGTTTTTGCGGTGGGTATGAACGGCAGTGAAGGGCTCGCATACTTGAGTGGGGACGCGAGCATTACGGTTAATACGTTCTTCACGTTCAGGGAGGAAGGCACAGGTACCATCTATATGGCGGACAGCTCGGTTTTGACGGTTGCCGGCAACAAGACGGGTTTGGCGAACGACCGTATTATGGCGAGTGTTGGCGGAGAGTCCATTTCGGCCAGTTATGATGGTTCTTCGACGACGTTTACCGTGATTCCCGAACCCGCAACGCTGGGTCTGGTTGCGGCGGTTGGCGGTACGGTGCTGTTTATTCGGCGGCGCTTCATGATGTGACGTCGGGAGAAGAGGCAATAGATAATAGCAATTAATGATCGGAAAGGGCTTCCGGTTTAACCGAAGGAGAGGTCGAATGAAGAAAATATTGAAGTGGATGATGGTTGGATTCCTGGTTGTGCTGAGCGCGCAGGCGGGGACAGTTTGGGATGAAAGTTTCAGCGCGCTTCCGGCGTGGGATGATGATTTTGCCCCGGTGTCGATGTGGGAGGACGACTTCAGCGGATCGCTCAGTTCGAACTGGACGGTCTTTACCCAAGGGCCAGCCGCATCCGTGACGCATTCGAATTCAACCATGGTCTTGGATTCCGGCGATGAGAACGGCGGCCGACAGGCGGCGGTCAACACAACGACGGACGAAACCGGCACGGTTTCCAACTTTAACGGAGAAGCGCTCTACAATTTTTATGACCATCAGGTGAGCGCCCGTTTTGATATTGCATCCATTACCGGCAGCAACGCCACTAAACGCAACGTATTCTATTTTTCGATCGGTGATGATGCGGGTGGAAACTATATGCCGATGGATGGCGTGATCGACGACGGAATCGGGTATGTGATTGAACAGGTGACTGAGACACCGTATTGGCGGATTCAGTATGTGACTTCCGAAGGGGGAGTTCCGGGAGCAGGAGGCGTTGTTGCCAATATCAGCGGTGTCCCCAGCGCCATCACCTATACGTTGGATGGTAACAACGTCACCATTCAGATGGAGGGTGCAACGATTACGGCGGTCGGCAGTCAGGGTAACGGCACCGTGGGCGGCTCCAACCTGACGGCGACGGTGGCGGATTTTTCCGCCAATATTTCCGGCTACACATTGGCCTATGGAGCGTATAATCGGGGCACGGTGGCCGAAAAAACCGTGGTAACGCTGGATGATGTGTCCGTGGATGTCGGCGGCGGTTTGAACGAAAACTGGACGGTGAAGGAAAACGGATCCGGCGCTTCGGTGTCGCAGCCGGGAACCACGATGGTACTGGATACGGCCGGCACAGGCGGCGGTCGCCAGGCGGTGGTCAGCACGACCACGGACGAGACCGGCACGATGTCCACCTACAACGGTGAAAAACTCTACAACTTTTATAAACATCCGGTTCAGGCACGATTCGATATTGATTCCTTTACAGGGGGGACAACCCCGGGTCGCAGTGTCTTTTTCTGCTCGATCGGGTATGATTCCGACGGCAACTATATGCCGCAGAGCACCCTGCTGGATGACGGCATCTCGTTCGTGATTGAGCGCACGGCAGGCGCTCCCTATTGGCGCCTGATGAGAACAAAAATGGTTTCCGGAGCAGAAACCAGCGATGCGCTGGGTACCCTGAACGGATACCCCACAGCGATCACCTATGCGATGGATGGAACCAACGTTACCATTACCATCGAAGGCACCACCTTTGCGTATGTTCCCCCGGCGGATGCCACTTCGATCAGCTCGACGCAGATTCAGACCACGGTCGATGACATTTCAGCCAACCTGACCGAGTATGTCCTGGCGTACGGTGTCCACAACCGCGGCACGGTCTCGACAGGAACCGTGGTGGCGGTGGATGCATTTTCGGTGGAAATCGGTGGAGGCCTGAACGAAAACTGGGCGGCATATACCGCAGGTGCCGGTGCTGGGTCGACCCAGACGGGCGGGCAGCTCATTATGGATACCGGCGTTGCTGCGGGAAGTGCCCGTGCAGGGCTGTTTACTGCAAGCGACGAAACCGGTGCGGTAACCACCTTCAATGGTGCGCAACTGTATGATTTCTATGATCATCTGGTGAAAGCACGCTTTGAAATCGACTCGATCGACGGGGTGTCACCTGAAGGGAATAAACGGAACGTCTTTTATTGCACGATCGGCGAAGACGCCGGCGACAACTATCTGGCACAGAACACCGTGCTTGATGATGGAATCTGTATTGCGCTTGAACAACTGAATGTCACCACCAGCAACGAATACTGGCGCTTCACGATTGTTGCCAGCCAGGGTTCATCCACGATTGAAGGGGGCTGGGCGGCGGATATCAGCGGTGTGCCGACCGCGATCGACCTCACCTTCAACGGCGGTCAGATCATTGTTGATATGGAAGGGGCTGTGGTTACGGTTCCCGGCGATGACATTGGCGAATCCGTCACCAACGGAACCACCATTGTTGCTAACTTCACGAATGACCTTTCTTCAGCGATCGGAACCTACAACCTGGCCTATGCGGCGCATAACCGTGCAACCGTGACGGAAAAGACGGTGGTTACGCTCAATGCGATGACTGTAACCGTCGAGGCAAAAACCTATTCCACCTGGGCGGAAAGCTGGGGTGTGGATATCGGATCGGAAACCAACGACTATGATGGCGACTATGTCGATAACCTCGGCGAGTACGGCCTCGGCGGCGACCCGACCGATCCGGCGGACAAAGGCCAGACCAGTGTGGCGCTTGATGGAACCACCCTGGTTTATGCGCATGCGCAGCACAGCAGTGACGGAAACCTGACCTACTGGCTGGAAACCACCGACGACCTGCTGAATCCGAGCTGGACCAATATCGGCTATTCCGTGGTCGGAACCAACGTCACGGGCGAAACGTATGATTTCGTAACCAACACGGTGCCGACCGATGCGGACCAGACCTTCATCCGCCTGCGGATCCAGAATAATTAGGAGAGGTCTTAGACAGGATCTACGCAGATTTACATGATTGAAAATCCGGAAATGGAAATTAACAAAATCATGTCGATCGTGTAGATCCAGTCAAAAAGCTACATGTCGAATGCGCGCCTCGAAGGAGGCGCGTGTTTCGTATCGGTTTAGTAAGGATGGAATAGAATATGTTGAGCTCAAAAATCGGTCTAGCGAGTATAACGGCAGCGGTTTTGTTGTCGGGCACCTGTATTGCGGGCGTGCTCTGGGATGAGGATTTCAGCGGGGCGTCGCTGAACGCCAACTTTACGGAATTCACCCAGGGTGCCGGCGCGGAGGTGGTGCAGGCCGGCGGGCAACTGGTCATGGACACCGGCGTGGCGGCCAGCAGTGCGCACGCGGCGCTCAACACCGTTTCGGATCAGTCGGGTACCCTGACGCACACCAATGGGGCCGCGCTCTATAATTTTTACAACCACCCGGTGCAGGCGCGCTTCGATATTGCCTCCATCAACGGCTCCAGCGGTACGAAACAAAATGTGTTTTATTTTTCGATCGGCGATGATGCTGCTGGAAAATATATGCCTCAGGTGAACGTGCTCGACGAGGGACTCGGCTTCCGATTGGAAAAGACCAGTTCGGATTCAACGTGGCAGATTGTTTATCAGGCGCTCGACGGAGCTGCCAGCGCAGGCAACGGTACGGTTGCCATCCTGAGCGGTGCGCCGACGGCAGTCACGTATACGCTGAGTGGAACGCAGGCCGCTATCCAGCTGGAGGGTGCAACCTTTACGGCTCTCGGGATCGGCAACGGAACACTCGGCGGTTCCAACCTCACCGTTTCTGTGGCGGATTTGTCGACCAACATTTCCGGCTACACGCTTGCCTTTGGCGCCTACAACCTCGGTGCGGTCATCGAAAAAACCGTCGTGACGCTGGATGCGTTCCGTGTGGAATTGATTACGGATCTTGATCCGCTGTCGTTCGGCGCTGTTCCGGATGATGCAAACGACGACACCTTCGGCATCCAGATGGCATTGAATCTTGCCGGTGGGTTGACCGGAACCAATACGGTGCATCTTTCCGCCGGCGATTATTTTGTCGATACGCTCTACATTGGCGGAAACACCGTGTTGTCCGGCGACGGCAGCACCGGCGCCGCGGTTTCGCGCCTGCGGCTGAATGAATACATGCGCGGCAGCAGTTCCATCATTAAAAACCTGAACCGCGACAGCGTCGTCGACCGGAATATTGCATTTGAAAACCTCTGTTTTGACGGGCGCAGATCGGTGCAGACCAATGGGTATATCCATTCGGTCAACATGCAGAATGTGGTCGGGTTGACGATCGAGAGCTGTCATTTTGAAAACTCTTCGGCCATCGGCTGTGTGGTGCAGGGGACGCAGGTGGAGGATTGCCGAACGGACATCCTGAACTGTACCTCAACGGGGAACCTTCTGGGCTTCTATGTGCAGTCGCGCAGCGACTTGATTGATTCAGTCAACGGCGTTGTTTTCAGCAACTGTGTGTCAGATGCCGATCAGTGGGGCTTCGATGTTTATCTGGCCAGCAATACGACCTTTTATTCCTGTACAGCAAACTATGCATCCAACGGGCACGGGTCGGGATTCTCCTCCGACTCCTGCACCGATCTGCGCTATGTCGACTGTTCCGCGGAAGGGAATGAAATACGCGGTTTTGCCGTGTTTATTAATGCGAATAACCTGCGCCAGCCGTACGATATCACCTTTTCAAACTGCATATCCCGCTGGAATGGGCGGAACGGGTTTGAAATTGCCAACGCCAGCGATGTGACGCTGACCGATGTGCAGGCTTACGGAAACGGGGAGTACGGCATCAGCGCCCTGAGCAGCTTCCTCTACGACCGGCTCAGTACCGGCCATCTGGTGGAAAACTCCACGATTGTTTCTAACGGACAGGACGGGGTGTTCTTTAGGGGCATTCAGGACTCTGAAATCCGCTCCAATACCATCACCGACAATGGGCTGGATCCGGCCGAGGATTCGTCCGGCATTCTGATTGCCAATGGCACGTACTTGGTTCCCGACATGCCGTCCACCAATATCCTGATCCAGGCCAACACCATTGGCGGCGCGGAGCAGGACTATGGGATCCAATCGGTCGGCTTGACCGATGGACTCACGCTTCAGAATAATGACCTGGACGGGAATGCAATTGCTCCCTACAGCCTGGTCGGCACAAACAACACCATTATCAGCTCGCCCAATATCGTGGTTATCATGGCCGACGATATGGGCTGGCGCGACCTCGGATGCTACGGCAGCACCTTCTACGAAACGCCGCACATCGATCAGCTCTGCTCTGAGGGGATTGCTTTCACTGATGCCTATGCCGCTGCGCCGCTCTGTTCGGCCAGTCGTGCCGCGATGCTCACCGGTTGGGCGCCGGCACGCCAGCACATCACCGGCGTCACGCCGGCCACCCGCTCGGTACCCGAATTCAATTATACGAACTGGACCGATTCGGCGGTGATGCAAAATTCCAGACCCTATCCGGTAACCATTCCGAAGCAACAGGAGCAACTTCCGCTCTCCAGCATCACCATTGCCGAGCGCCTCAAGGAGGCGGGCTATGCAACCGGCTTCTTCGGCAAATGGCACCTGGGTCCGGACGACGATAAAATGGCGTCCCATCAGGGCTTCGATGTCGCCAAGGCCGACCATCATCTGGGATTCCCGAAAAGCTATTTTTCGCCCTACCAGAATCCGCACCTGACGGACGGCCCGACCGGCGAGCAGCTCACCGACCGCCTTGCCGCCGAGGCCTGCACCTTCATCAGCAATAACGTCGCCGCTTCCACTCCGTTCTTCTGCTATGTGCCCACCTTTGCGGTGCACGGACCCTACGAGGCCAAGCAGGCCTACATCGACTATTTCAACGGCACGCGTGACGAGACCCATGCGCAGAACTTTGCGATCTATGCCGGCATGGTCAAAAGCCTCGACGATGCGGTCGGCACCATCGTCGCCGAGTTGAAGGCGCTGGGCGTCTATGAAAACACCGTCATCATCTTTACCTCCGACAACGGCGGCATCCGGATGGATGCGCCCGACAAGACGGACGGCAATAAAATCGTCACCTCCATGCGTCCGCTGCGCGGTGCAAAGACCTCCACCTACGAGGGCGGGCTGCGCGTCCCGACCATCGTCCGCTGGCCGGGCGTCGCCCCGCGCGAGTCCGATGAAGTCATCGTGACCCACGATATTTATCCCACCCTGCTGGACGTTGCCGGTCTGGAGCAACTGCCGGGCAACCCGCTCGACGGCATCAATCTGAAACCGTTCATTTGTGACCAAACCCCCACCGGACGCGATTTTGTCACCTGGTTCTTCCCGCACTACACCCTGATCGGCCAGCCCGAGTGGAACCGCAGCGGTGCGGTCATTCGGAAAGGCAAGTGGAAGCTTCGCCACTTCTTTGATGGAACGAATCATCCGACTCAGCCCTGGGCCAACGAACTCTACGACCTCGACGCCGACATCGGCGAAACCACCAACCTTGCGGATCAGCACCCGGAATTGGTCGCCGAGCTCGAAGCCTTGCTGCTTGCCGAGCTGTCCGCGCAGAATGCGCATATTCCGGTTCCGAACACCGTCAACTATGATGAAGCGCGCTGGTTCACCTATTGGGATGAACAGAGGGCGACGAAGGAATATCTGTGGAGTACCCAGCAGGGCACGCCCCTGATGTGGCTCGAAGACTATGAGCTGGTGGATGATTTTGAGTGGCATGCCGCCGACTGGAAGGATATTAACGGAATGCCTGCCTGGCAGGTTTATACCAACGGAGTCATGCCGGTACCGTTCCGTCTGGATGGCCTGGCGGCTGGTGGGCCGATGGATTACCGTCACCCGGTGCGCGAAGATTATCGCTATGCCGTCATGGCCACGGAATCGTTGACAGAGCCCTTCTGGCAGGAGGTATCGGCCGACGTTTCTTCGAGTAACGGGTTTAAAAATATCACGCTGCCGATCGGAGGCGATCCCAACCGGTTTTATTCGATCTGGGAAACCCTCGGCGGGCAGACGAATGTGATTTGGAGCGAAAGCTTCGGCGAGGCATCCCTCAATACAAATTGGTCGGAATACACGCAGGGCGCGGGAGCCGTCGTGACCCAGACCGGCGGTCAGCTTGTGCTGGACACCGGTGTTTCGAACAGCGCCGCGCAGGCCGCGCTCAATGCAATCACCGACCAGACCGGAAGCATGACGACCTTCAGCGGAGCGAAGCTCTACAACTTCTATAATCATCCGGTAATCGCCTGTTTCGATATCGCCTCCATCAGTGGAACCAACGGCGCCGGAAGGAACGTGTTCTATTTCTCGATCGGTGATGATGCCGCCGGCAAATATCAACCGCAGTCCAATGCGCTGGATGACGGAATCGGGTTCCGGCTGGAGCAGCAGGGAGATCCTGCGGCCTGGCGCATCGTTTATCAGGCGCTTCAGGGAGCCAGTGCAAGCGGGGCAACGGTTGCCAATCTCAACGGTCTGCCGGGCGCGATCACCTTTACGCTGGATGGAACACAAGCCACCATTGAGCTGGAGGGCACAACCAGTACGGGCGGCGACTCTGTGTTGACCCAGACGCTGGCGGA
Source organism: Pontiella desulfatans (assembly GCF_900890425.1). Classification (NCBI taxonomy): domain Bacteria; kingdom Pseudomonadati; phylum Kiritimatiellota; class Kiritimatiellia; order Kiritimatiellales; family Pontiellaceae; genus Pontiella; species Pontiella desulfatans. The sequence goes on from NZ_CAAHFG010000005.1 coordinate 190,729, forward strand.
CTATTCCACCAACATTTCCGGTTATACCCTGGCCTTCGGTGCATGGAACATGGGGACGGTGGATGAAAAAACCGTTGTAACGCTCGACGCGGTTTCGGTCGAGGTCACAGAGTAGGGGCGGGATTTTTTTTTGACGGGATGAACAGGATTTACATGATGTTTAGCTCTGCGTGGAGCAGGCGGGACGCCTGCGGTACGGTGGACTGTATCGCAGGCGTCCCGCCTGCTTCCAAGGTTTGGAAGAAAATCTTCCAATGGTTGGAAAAAGTAGAACGGTCCTCCGGGCCGTTTCCAGGGGTTGGAAGAAAAAGTTCCAACCATTGGAAAACAGCTGTGGCGATCTCCTGTCTGGCAGGCAGTGCCTTCGGTGCATCCTCCACAAACGTACTGATCATTTTTGCCGACGATCTGGGGTATGGCGATGTGGGGTGTTATGGCGCGACGAATGTGGCGACGCCGAACGTTGACAGCTTGGCTCAAAACGGCATGCGCTTTACCCAGGCCTACACGCCGTCGTCGACCTGCTCGCAGTCTCGCGTCAGCATGCTGAGCGGCCGCTACTGGTGGCGCAGTCCGCTGCACCCGCCGACCGGCGTGATCCATCCCGCAGGCCCCAACGCGTTGTTGGAGCGCGGGGTGGTTGCCCTGCCGACCCTGTTCCAGCAAAAGGGCTACAATACGGCGGCCTTTGGAAAGTGGCATCTCGGGGTCGGTTACGGCGATTCACATAGCGAGCGCTATGACTGGAGCCGGCCGACCATTGAAGGCGGGCCGTTGGATGTCGGCTTCGATCATTTTTTCGGGCTGGCCGCCAACGTCGTAAACGAACCGGATTTCTATATCGAGAACGATAAGTTTTACATGCGCGGATCAAACGATGTGGTCACGGTGAATAGCGGCAGCAGTGTGGATCCCTGGAGCGAGGATGTGCGCTTCGAACACGATGAAGTGGGCGGCGACACCCTGGCCAAAGCCGTCGAGTATATTGAGTCGTCCGACACCAATCAGCCGCTGTTCGTCTACTTTGCATCAACGGTTCCGCATAAGCCCATTACGCCCGCTGCGGAGTTTGTCGGCAGCAGCGATTGCGGGCTTTACGGAGACTTTATTCATGAGCTCGACGGCCAGGTCGGCGCACTACTCGATGCGCTGCGCACCACCGGTCGACTGGATAACACGCTGATTGTTTTCACCAGCGATAACGGCGCGGTCGTTTCAACGAGTGAAGCCCACGCAACGCAATGGGGGCTGGAGCCGATGTGGGAAGCCTATTCCGCAGGACATCGAAGCAACGGCGAGCTGCGCGCGGGAAAACATGCGGTCTACGACGGCGGCAGTCGCATTCCATTCATCGTCTGTTGGTCGAATCACATTCCGGCTGACGTAACAGACGACCGTCTGTTTTGTCTGACCGATGTGTTGGCCTCCTTCACTGATCTGCTGGATGTGCCCGTGCCGGAAAGTGCAATCGACAGCATCAGCTTTCTGCCGGTCTGGACAGGAGAGAGCACGGCATCGCCCCGTTCAGAAGTTCCGACGCGCAGCCCGAATGCCATCTATTCGATCCGCCAGGGTAAATGGAAATATATCGAACACGACCCGGGCAACCCGACCGGCCGTGTAACCGAAAACACCGACCAGCTCTATGACCTCGATGCCGACCCCGGCGAGACGCAGAATCTCTTTGCACTACATCCGGAAGTGGCCGCGCCGCTCAAAGAGGCGTTGATCCCGCTGAAAGCCGCCTTAAACGAAGGCGTGCCGTTCCAGCTTGCTCCCTCCATTTCCGGCGGACAGATCACCCTGCGCCACCCGGTTCGCCAAACCTACCGCTATGATATTCTGACCACCGAGTCGCTCAACGATCCCGACTGGCAGGAAGTATCGGAAGGCATCGCGGCATCCAACGGAGTCATGGTGGTCACGGTCTCAATGGACGATGCAACCAACCGCTTCTATCTGGTGAAGGAGTCGAACGACGGAATCGGCTTCAACATTTGGAGTGATTCCTTTGAAGGGACGATCAATACCAACTGGACGGAATATGTCCAGGGAGCTGGTGCTTCAGTAACCCAGGCCGGCGGGCAGCTTGTGATGGATACCGGCATCCCGGCCGGGTCGGCCCAGGCTGCACTCAGCACGACGAACAGTGCTGACGGAACGATGACGACGTTCAATGGAGAAAAGCTCTACAACTTCTATGACCATCCCGTATCAGCCCGTTTTGATATTGCATCCATCAGCGGCACCAACGGTTCAGGCAGGAACATTTTCTTTTTCACGGTCGGCGATGATGCTGACGGAAAATACAATCCGCAAGCCAATGCGCTCGATGATGGCATCGGTTTCCGGTTGGAGCATCAGGGCGATCCTTCCGCCTGGCGGATCATCTGTCAGGCACTGGACGGGGCAGCCGCAAACGGGGGAACCGTCGCCGATCTCAATGGCCTTCCGACCGCCATCACCTACACGCTGGATGGAACCCAGGCCACCATCGAGCTGGAGGGCACCACCAGCACGGGCGGCGATTCAGTGCTGACAGAAACGCTGGCGGATTATTCCGCCAATATTTCCGGCTACACGCTGGCCTTCGGCGCGCTGAATTATGGAACCGTCACCGAAAAAACCGTTGTCACCCTTGACGCAGTTTCCATTGAGGTGATGGAGTAGGGGGAGAACACGGCGCGGAGCACGTGCTGCGTAGAACGGTCCTCCGGGCCGTTTCCAATGATCGGAACAGTGAAAAGGTAGAATATGAAGAACATGTCTAAATGGTTGGTTGTTTTGAGTTGCGCAGCTTTAGTCTCGGAATCCTCTGCGGATGGAACGTCACGCTCCCCGAATGTGGTTCTGGTTCTGGCGGATGACCTGGGATACGGCGACCTGAGCTGTTACGGCGCGACCAAAATCAAGACGCCGAATATTGACCGCATTGCGAAAGAGGGCATGCGCTTTACCGATGCCTATGCGCCGGGTGCGATCTGCTCGCCGAGCCGCTACGCCATCATGACCGGGCGTTATGACTGGCGCACGGGCGAAAAGTGCGGGGTGATCAACTGGGATGCGCCGTATCATATCGAGCCGGGCCGTCCGACGTTGGGAACGATGTTCCAGAAGAGCGGCTACCGCACGGGCTATTTCGGCAAGTGGCATCTCGGCTTCGGTATGCGTCACACGGTGGATTGGGATAAGCCGCTGATGCCCGGGCCGCTCGAAGCTGGATTTGATTCCTTTTACGGCTTGCCGGCTAACCATGAAAATGTTCCGGAAATTTATGTGGAGGGCCATGAGGTCGTGGACCGCATTCCCGGCGAAAAGGTGCGGCTGGAAGGAACACATCCAAATTGGGAAACGCGCGGGGTTTCGCCACTGCGGGATAAGTTCGAGTGCGGGCCGCGGGTGGCCGATAAAGCAGTGGAGTTCATCGAATCCGCCCCGGTCGGAAAACCGTTCTTCCTCTACTATTCATCCGTTGAACCGCACATTCCGATTACGCCCTCCAAGCCGTTTCAGGGATCCAGCGAATGCGGGCCGTACGGCGATTTTGTCCAGCAGCTCGACCATCATGTCGGCCGGATTCTTGCCGCCCTTGAGGAAAAGGGCGTGATGGACAACACCATCATCCTCTTCACCTCCGACAACGGCGGGCTGTATGTCGGTGAGGGCGGGACCTTGCCGCATGCCGAAGCCGCGCGGAAGGGGCATTCCATTAACGGCGAGCTGCGCGGCCGCAAGCACGTCATCTATGAAGGTGGCGTGCGCGTTCCGATGATCGCCAGCTGGACAGGGAATATCCCCGCCGGAACGGAATCGGCGCAGGTGGTGAGCGGGGTGGATATGATCGCCACGCTCGGCGAAATCATCGGCTACCGTTTTGACCATCGCGAATATGTTGAGGACAGCTTCAGCATCGCTCCCGTGCTGCTCGGCACACAACCGGCCGACACGCCGGTCCGCCCGCCGGTGGTTTCCACCTCCTGCATCGGCACCTTTATGATTCGCGACGGCGACACGAAAGTGATCGAAGAACGCGAACTCATTCCCCAGCTCATGCAGCACGTACGAAAGCAGTACGAGTGGTGGGGAGCGGAAAACAGCAAGCAGGTCTACAACCTCTCAAAGGATATCTCCGAAGAGCAGAATATCTTCGTGGAGCGCAAGGATGTGTACGACCGCTTGACCACCTACCTCAACCGCCTGCGCCGCGACGGCAGCAGCAAAGGCTTTGATCCTGCTGATTATCCGAAGTAGAACGGTGCTCCGCGCCGTTCTTTCCAATGCCTGGAAACCTATTGCATCCTCCTTCGGCAAGGCTGCGGCGGGACACAGTAGGTACGCATATATTTTTCCAATGTTTGGAAATGCTGACGGGTGCTGGCTCAGCCAGGTTCCAACCATTGGAAGAAAAAGTTCCGAACCTTGGAAAATGGAATTGATCTGCACCTTTATAGATGACAGATTGTATTTTTAACATCGAGGTGCGATTTATGAAGTGTGTGTGCAGGTGGCTGGTTTCCGGGTTGATTTTTTCGTGCAGCGTGGCTTTTGCGGTGGAGCAACGCCCTAACGTGTTAGTTGTTTTTGCCGATGACCTCGGTTATGGCGATGTGGGCTGCTATGGCGCGACAAAGCTGAAGACGCCGCATATTGACCGGATTGCCAAAAGCGGCATGCGCTTTACGAATGCTTACACGCCGACGTCCACCTGCTCGCAGTCGCGCGTCAGCTTGCTGACCGGGCGCTATTGGTGGCGCAGTCCGTTGCATCCGATCAGGGGCGTGATTGCACCGGCGGGGCCGAATGCGCTTCTGGAAAAGGGAGTTGAAAGCCTGCCGAAGTTTTTTCAGCAAAATGGCTACCGCACGGCGGCGTTTGGCAAGTGGCATGTGGGTGTTGGGTACGGCGATTCTCCCGCCGAGCGCTACGACTGGAACCGCCCGACGATTGAGGGCGGGCCGCTGGCGTCCGGTTTTGACTATTTCTTCGGCCTGGCTGCCAATGTGGAAAATGAGCCGGCCTTTTACATCGAAAACGACACGTTTGTCGGGCGCGGACCGAACGATGCCATTACGATCAAAGGCAAAAAGGTGACACCCTGGACGCCGGAGGTGCTCTATGAGGATGACGAGGTGGGGCAGGATACCGCACGCAAGGCCGTCGAATACATTGAGTCGGCTCCGACCGACAAGCCGCTGTTTGTTTACTTTGCATCGACCGTTCCGCATAAGCCGATTACGCCCGCGAAGGAGTTTATCGGCAGCAGCGACTGCGGCATCTACGGCGACTTTGTTCAGGAGCTGGATTGGCAGGTCGGTGAGCTCATCGATGCACTGCGTAAAACCGGGCGACTGGATAATACGATGATCATCTTCACCAGCGACAACGGGGCTGTGGTGGCGACTGATGAGGAGTTTGCAAAAAAATGGCACCTGGAGCCGATGTGGGAAACCTATGCCGCCGGGCACCTGAGCAACGGCGAGTTGCGAGACGGCAAACATGCGGTTTATGAAGGCGGAAGCCGCGTTCCATTTATTGTCAGTTGGCCGAAGCATATTCCGGCCGGAAAGCAGAACGAAGGGTTGTTCTGCCTGACCGATGTGTTTGCCACTTTTGCCGATCTGTTTGAAGCACCAGTGCCGGAAAGCGCGATCGACAGCGTGAGTTTTTGGCCGGTCTGGTCGGGAAAAAGCACGGCATCGCCTCGCGAGGTGGTTCCGGGCCGCACTTCCAATTCCATCTTTTCGATCCGTCGGGGCAAATGGAAATATATCGAACACGACCCGAAAAATAAAACGCCCCGCCAGCGGGAGAATAAGGATCAACTCTACGATCTGGAAAACGACCCCGGCGAACAAAACAACGTTTTTGGTCAATACCCCGAGGTCGCCGCACGGCTGAAGAAAGAGTTGGGCAAAGTCAAGTCGGCCCCGGGAAAAGCAAAACCGGAGGGCAACCTGCTGCCGGAAGGAAATTTTGATTCGATGAAAGGAAGTCAACTGAGTCCTGAATGGCAGCTTAAAACCTTCAAGAAAGGCGGCGACATCGGCTCGGCCAGTGTGGAGGCGGTGCTGGATAACGGCAATCTGTGCCTGAAATTTACCTGCGAGGGTGGCAAGTGGTCGCTGATGAGCCGAGGAGTGGACGCATCCGAGGGAACAACCTACACCCTGACCCTGCGTGCCAAAGCGCTGAACCACCCGACGCAGGCCACGCTTTATCTGGTAAGCCCCTGGGAGTTCGTTGAGCAAAAGACGGCCACTGTTCCGACTGAGTGGCAGACCTACACAATGAGCGTTACACCGGACAAGCTGGGCAAAGGCAACAACCTCCTCCTGCGGGTTGATCAGGAAGGTGCCGGCTCCATCCTGATCGATGACATCAAGCTCACCACGAAGGTCAAATGATGGAAAACAGATCACGAATTTCGCGAATCGCACGAATTTTAAGACTCTTCATTCGCGAGATTAGTGTGATTCGTGATCAAAAAATGATCCAGCGTAGTTGCTTTGAAAATAATAGAGAAGTTGGCTTATGAAAAATATGTTTAAATGGATGGTTGCAGGGTTGGTTGTTGTGGACAGTACTACCTTTGCTGCGGGCTGTTCCTCTGTGGATGCAACGTCACGTTGCCCGAATATTCTGCTGATTATTTCGGATGATCAGGGCTACGGCGATTTTGGTTTTACGGGCAATAAGCTGGCGGACACGCCGGTGCTGGACCGGCTGTCGAAAGAAGGCGCATTTTATCCGCACTTTATGGTCGGACCCGCCTGCACCCCGACGCGCTCGGCGCTGCTGACCGGTCGCAACCATCTGGATGTCGGCGTCTGGGGCGTCGGCCCGCGCGGCGATGTGCGCCGCGACGAAGTGCTGATGCCTTCGTTTTTTAATCCATCCGGCTACAACACCTGGCTGTTTGGTAAATGGGATGGCGCGAAGATGATGGAGCTGGGTCCTGTGGAGCGCGGCTTTGACTGGTTCTGCGGGATCGGCGGCGGCTATCTGCAAAAAAGACCGCTGCTCTGCACGCCGGAAGGCGGCGAGTGGACGGAGGGCTGGTCAGCGGAACTGATCACCGATGCGGCGATTGAAAAGATCAAAGAGTCCGGCGATACGCCGTGGTTGATGCACATGGCCTACATTATTCCGCACCTGCCTTGGGAGTGTCCCGATTCGTATGCCGATCCCTACCGCAAAAAAGGTTTTTCGGAATCCTTTGCGCAATGCTACGGCTCCATCAAACAAATGGACGACCAAATCGGCCGCCTGCTCGACGCGGTGCGCGAGGCGGGGCAGGAGGAAAACACCATTGTGATTTTCTTCAGCGACAACGGCCCGACCGAAAACACGCCGGCCTATGTGAATGAAAACTTTAAACGTGCACAGCATTCCGATGATTGGAAACTGCGCAATGCCTGCGAGCTGACCGGCTCGAAGGCCGAGGTCTGGGACGGCGGCATCCGCAGTCCGTTGCTCGTCCGCTGGCCGGGAAAAGTCAAACCGGGCGTCCGTCAGGATGTACCGATGGTGGAAGACATTCTGCCGACCGTGCTCGACCTCGCGCAGATTCCCGAAGCCAAACAGCCGAAGCATCTGCCGTTCGATGGCAACAGCATGCGCGCCTCGCTCGAAAATCCGCGCTACACAGATGAGCGTGACATCTTCCGCATCGCCCTCGATGGGCGGGGGCATCCGGGTGATGTCACGCCGTCCAACATTATTGAAGATGCCCGCGAAGCGGACTACAGCAAGCTGCATGCCGTGCTGCGGCGCGGAAGCTATAAATTCCATCACCTGCCCGGCGGGAGCTTTCGCCTGTTTGACATGGAGAAAGACCCCGGCGAAAAAAACGACCTCAGCAGGAAAATGCCCGAGCGCACCGAAGAGTTGGCGCAGCGCTGCCGCGCACGCTGGGACGACATTGCCTCGCGCAATCGCACGTTTCCGATGCGCCAGCTGTACATCAATAACATCGACCGCTGGGCCAAATCGTGGACGCTGCGTGCCAACCAGGCGCTCCATTTCGAAGGCAATATGCAGTCGATTTTCTACGGCGGCGCCCGGGGCTTTAACTCGCCCGGCGACCGCGCCGACTACATGATCGATGTGCAGAAGCCGCTTACCGTTTCCTTCATCGCTGAAGGAAAAAACCTCGTCCAATGCGCACCGATCAACCTGCTGATCGACGGCAAGCCGGTAGAGGTCAAAAGCCGCGACGCGAAACAGATCGTCTTCGGCTCCGCGACGCTGCCGGCGGGCAGCATCCCGGTTTCACTGGCAGTTCCCGATGGTGTCGAAGCCGGAACAGCGGATGGTGAAGTGATTACAGTGACCTTGACGTTGGAGCGGTGATTTCTATTCGAATGCTTCCCCGGCGCGGTCCAGAATTTCCTGACGGAGCGGGGGTGAAATGCGGTAGCCTGAAGCTTTCATTTGGTCCAGTACAGGTTTGACTTCAGGAATCAGTTTTTGACGTTTTGCCTGGATGAGCAGGGCTCCGGTTCCGAAAAACTTTATTCCTTCTTTGCGGGCTGCGATCCGGCCGCGCGCTTCATCAATAAGCAGCGGAAGGTTTTGGTGTCCTGCCAGAGTAATGGCTTCGGCTTCTCCTTGATCGAGTGTGCGAAGCAACCGTTTTGCGGGCGGTTCAGACGCGACTGCTCTAAGCCACCCTGCATCCAGGGCGGAGGCAAGCGCAACGGCTCCGGGGCGCGAGCTGCTGATGCATAGCTCATTGAGTACCGCTTCGGGGATCAGGGTTTGTTCAAACAATTGCTGAAGCAGTTTTAATTGCCCGCTGACTGCCAATGCAATCAGCGGTCCGGTGTCGGCGATAATGAGCTGACGGTCGTTGGGTTTCACTCAAACACGCTCAGTTCGTCTTCGAGTTCCGTTGCGTTATAATCGACCGCATCGATATTCGAGACGCTCAACACCTCTAGAAAATCTTCCACAGAAAGCCCCGCAATTTTTGCAGCCTGAACCAGGGTAACCTGTTTTTGTTCGAAGAGGGTTGCGGCAAGGTGATGATGCGCTCCCTGCTCCAGCAGACGGGCATCGAACGGCAGGGTTATGGCTGCCGGGCGTCCATGTTTTGTGATGATGGAAAGATGTCCGGCTTCTGCCTCTTTGATCAGTTTCCCGGCTTTATTTCGCAGGTCGCGGGATGAAAAAACATCGATTGCTGTTTGCATGGCTACTCCTTATTTGTCAGTACAAAACGTAGCACAAAAATTACCGGGGTCAAGCTGGGATTTTCATAGGGATGCGAGTTGCGAGACAACTATCGTTGGCAAGGTTTGTTGAAATCGGAAGTGAATGTCGTTGTCGGGGAGGGCGACTTGCGTTAGCTTTGTCAAATTACAGATTGTATTAACTAAAGCTGGGTGAAATGCTCTGTGTATAATGAGGTCTGGTTTATGAAAAACGTCTTTAAATGGATGGCTTATATTTTGATGATTGGCTCGTTTTCGTATGGAGCGGCGCGGTCCCCCAACATTCTGTTGATTGTTTCGGATGATCAGGGGTATGGCGATTTTGGTTTTACTGGGAACGATGTGGTGCAAACGCCGGTGCTGGACAGGCTGTCGAAGCAGTCGGCATTTTATCCGTACTTCATGGTGGGGCCGGCGTGCACGCCGACGAGGTCGTCGCTGTTTACCGGCCGCCACTATCTCGATACGGGTGTGTGGGGCGTCGGTTCGCGCGGCAAGGTGCGGCGCGATGAAACGCTGATGCCGAAGTTTTTTACCCCGTCCGGCTACCAGGCCTGGGCGTTCGGTAAAATGGACGGCGGTCTGGAGATGATGGAGATGACGCCGATTGATCGCGGATTCGATTCATTTCTCCAAGGGGCGGGATATGCCCAGAAAAATGAGCAGGGCTGGGGTGCGGAGCTGATCACCGATGCGGCGGTTGAAAAAATTATGCAGGCCGGTGACGCGCCGTGGCTCGCGTATGTCGGTTACGTGATTCCTCATCTGCGATGGTACTGCCCCGAGTCCTACGCCGAGCCGTTTCGAAAGAAGGGCTATTCGGAAGATATTGCCCAATGCTATGGCTCGATCAAACAGATGGATGACCAGATCGGTCGATTGCTTGATGCGCTCGATGAGAGCGGGCGGGCGGAAAATACCATCGTGCTTTTCATGAGCGATAATGGCTCGCTCGATGCGATGGGGCAGAAAGAGATGGGGGGTTGGGAAAACTCGAAGCCCAAACGTCCGCATTCCCCGGACTGGAGCATTCGCAATCCCGGCAACCTGATCGGCCGCAAGGGCGAGGTATGGGACAACGGCATCCGCAGTCCGCTGCTGGTGCGTTGGCCCGAAAAGGTTAAATCCGGAATCCGCAAACATGCGATCAGTGTGGAGGATGTGCTGCCCACGCTGCTGGAGCTCTGCCAAATCCCGGTAGACAAACATCCCGATCATTTCCCGTTTTCCGGGCGCAGCTTCCGCGGCTCATTGGAAGACCGCAAGTTTACGGATGATCGCGATATATTCCGTCTGGCGACCGGCGGTCCCGGCGTCCCGGCCGGGGAGGGCGCAAACACGCCCGATATGAAAACGCTGGGCTACGACACGCTGCACACGATTCTGCGCAGCGGCAAATACAAGTTTCATCATCTGCCGGGCGGCGAATTCCGTTTGTACGACATGGAAAAAGATCCGTCTGAACAAAATGACCTCAGCAAAGAAATGCCGGAGCGCACCGACGCCATGGCAAAACGCTGCCGGGCGCGGTGGGACAACATTGCTGAGCGCAACCGCACCTTCCAGATGCGGCAACTGAAAATCAATAATGCCGATCGTCCGCGGAAGCATTGGAAAATACAGGTGCTGCAGCCACTGCGGCTAACGGGCAAAATGGACATGCATGATTATCTCGGCGGCGTGAAGGGGTTTCAATATCCGGGCGATCGCGCCGACTACTCGGTTGAAGTGCAAAAGCCTCTCGCCGTTTCTTTCATTGCCGAAGGCACAGGCTTCGACCGGTGCGCACCAGTCAGTTTACTGGTCGATGGAAAATCGGTTGCCGCCAAAAGTCGCTCCAGCGAAAAAAACGTTTTTGGCCCCGTCGCTTTGCCGTCGGGAACGGTTCCGTTTTCGCTGGCTGTCGCGGATGACGCCGACGCCGGCGCTGCTATTGGCGAGGTGCTCAAGCTGACCCTGAAACTGGAGAAGTAAATGAGTGATGTTTTGCACTGGTCGTTTAACGACAATGTGATGCTTAGGAATACCATTTTTCCGAAGGGGTTTTCGGCGGCGGAGAGTACGTTGCCGGCGGCGGCGTTTGATCCGTCGTCCGACTGGGAAAATTCGTATGATCTGGTCTATTCCGGTCCGCAGGATTTTACAGAGCCCAACAAATATATCTACGGATCGCTTCGGCTGGGCGCAAAGTTTTCCGGCGACGGGGTGCGGCTGTCGGTCAGCAGTGTGCGCCAGATGGGGCAGAATTTTCCGAAAGAACGTGAGTTTTTGACGACCGCGTTTGACTGCAACCGCGATGAGCTGTTATCGCTGAAAGATCCGTCGCACTGGAAGATTGAAGCGGAAACCCGCAATGTGCAGACCGCGCCGGTCGCGCCGTTTCGAAACTATTTCCAGAAGGGTTCGCTGAACAAGGGGCGGATTCATAAGAAGGGCGCATCCGGGGACTCGTACCTCTGCCGGGAAGCCGGGGCGGGGCCGATCGCCTGCAACTGGGGGCTGCTGGCCGCAGTGCAAACCATGCCGCGCGATCGGCGAATCTCCTTTTCATATTTTGAGGATCTCGAACGTTTCTCTGCCGGGCACTCGATTGCATTCCTTGACGATTTTGAGGCGGAATTCGGCGGGCGCAAGGTGATGCTGCACGGCTATACGCATAAAGGGCCGGGTATTATACCATCCTATTACTGGGTGGATGATTCCGGGCGACTTTTAATCGCGCGCTTCGGTTTGTCGATGCTGGTGTATAACGCGAACCCGACCATTGATTCCATACCTTCCAAAGGTTGGAAAGGAGGTGCCGAATGAAGCGGCGCAGTTTTTTACAAAGCAGTGCGGTGGCCACAGCGGCGGCATCGGTGACCTATCCTTCGAATGCCAAAGGAACGGCGGCCAACGATGTGCCGAACATGATTTTTATTCATGTCGACCAGATGAGCCTGCTCGACTCTATCCGCGCCTACGGGTGTGAATACACATCCACGCCGGGTATTGATCGGTTGGTGAAAAACGGCACTTCGTTCATGCAGTCTTATTCCACCGATCCGGTCTGCTGCCCGGCGCGGGCGTCGTGGTGGACGGGCGCTTATTCGTCGGAGCATGGCGTGGTCTGCAACTCGACGCCGTGCCATCCGGAAATGCCGGACGTTTCGCGGCTGCTTCAACAGGCCGGATACGATACCTACTTTTCCGGGAAGTGGCACGTGCCCGGAAAAGAGGTGCGCAACCTGTTCCATGTGCTGCATGAAGGCAGCTGGTGGGGGGAAATGACCGATACAGAGGTTACCCGCAGCGCGGTATCATTTCTGGAAAACCACGATGGGCAGCATCCGTTTTTCCTGTCGGTCGGTTATCTCAATCCGCACGATATCTGCATCACGCCGAAATATGATGATGCGCGTTCGACCAAGGTAGACGGCAAAAAGGTTCCGCCTTATGTGAGTGCCGGTGTGCTGGAGGAGAGTGATATTCCGCCGTTGCCGGAAGCACATGAGTACGACCCGCGTGAACCGGGTATTCTGGTGGCCTGCAAGCGCGGATCGGCGGAGAAAAAGAATGCGGCGTTCCGCGACTGGGGCGATGAGCTGTGGCGGATGCACCGCTATAATTACCACCGCTTTACTGAGATGGTGGATCGCCAGATCGATGTACTGCTCGACGCATTGGAGCAGTCGGACTTTAAGGACAATACGCTGATTATTTTTTCCGCTGACCATGGTGAGGGCATTGGGCGGCATCGCACGGTGGCCAAATCAACCTTCTACGACGAGGTTTGTCGCGTTCCGTTTATTGTTTCAACGCTTGGGAAACTGAAGGTTCGCAAAGGCATTCGGGATGAACAGCATCTGGTGTCCGGGGTCGATCTGGGGCGCACCCTTTGTGATTATGCCCAGGCGGACGGTGCCGTGCTGCCACACGGGCTGAGTGTCCGCCCGCTGGTGGAAGGTCAAAAGAGCGCGTGGCGCGAGTTTGTCTATGCCGAGAACAGTGCCTACATGCATATGGTGAGTGACGGGACGATCAAATATATCCGCGAATATATTGAAAATGAGGAGGTCACCGGACTTCCGCCCTGCGCCAAAACGCATGCCACCGGTGTGGAGCAGCTGTTCGATCTGGCACGCGATCCGAACGAGGGGCGCAACCTGGCTTATGATCCGGAATATGCGCCGCAGCTCGAACGGATGCGCACGGCGCTGGATCAAATGGAAGATGAACGCATTGCAATCAAACCGGTCGCGGTGCAGGGGAAGAAATTTATGACGGCCCGATCTGAGACGATCAGGAAGAACAATATACCACAGGACTATTAACGAGAGAATTTTAGACAGGATTAACGCAGATTTACATGATCTTGGACGCTTACAGCAAAGAGCTGACAGCTGGTAGTAAATACGGGCGTTTTTGAAATCATGTAGATCATGTAGATCCGGTCAAAAAAAGAAGTTTAAAAGGTGCAGTATGAATGGATTGAAGAAGATGAGTTTTGCAGCGGTTGCGCTGCTGTGTTTAGCGGGGGCGGTTTCGGCCGCAAAGGAGAAGCCGAACTTTTTATTTGTGATGGTGGATGATATGGCGCCGGATGCCATTTTTCATAATCGCTTTGATTTTCTGGAAACGCCGAACTTTCAGCGTCTGGCCGACGAAGGTGCGGTGTTTGACAATATGATGGTCACCACGTCGCTTTGCTCGCCGAGCCGGGCATCGATTCTGACCGGCACCTATTCGCACATCCACGGTGTGCGCTATAACGAGATCCAGGATCCGGAACCGCATCTGACGCAGTTTCCGCAGGCACTGCAGAAGGTGGGCTACAAAACTGCGCTGATCGGCAAGTGGCACATGGCGCATCACGCGAAGCCACGCCCCGGCTTTGACTATTGGCTCAGCTTTAAAGGGCAGGGCGTCTATTATAATCCCGAGCTGAATATTAACGGCGATGTGGTAAAGGAAGAGGGGTATATTACCGACATCCTCACCGACCGGGCGGTCGATTTTATTTCTGAAAACAAGAGCGATCCGTTCTGTGTGCTGCTGTGGCACAAGGCGTGTCATGCTCCCTTTGAGCCGGCCGAGCGGCATAAGAATGCCTTCCCGGAAGGACGTTTTGAGGAGCCGGAGAGCTGGTCGCTGGACTTTTCCGACCGTCCCCTTTGGCGCCGACGCGCGCAGACGTACGGCGAGCATTATAAAAAATGGGTGGCCAGCGAAGGGTTGCCGGTTCCCGACAAGCTCGGGCCGAAAAAATGGTCCGTAAAAAACGAAGGCAAGCTCAATATGCTGCGCTGCCTGCTGGCCGTCGATGAAGGTATCGGCCGGGTGATGGATTTGCTGGAGGAACAGGGGCGTCTTGATAACACCGTGATCATTTTCATGGCCGACAACGGCTGGTTTTTTGGTGAACATCGAAAGGGCGACAAGCGCCTCGCCTATGAAGAGTCTATTCGCGTGCCCTTCGCGATGCGCTATCCTCCGAAGCTGAAAGCGGGCCGCCGGATCGACGGGCTGGTTGCCAATATTGATATCGGGCCGACCCTGCTGGAGCTGGCGGGGGCGAAAACGCCGAAAACCATGCAGGGCGAGTCTTTTGTTCCGGTGATGGACGGCAAGGCTGTCGGGCGCACCGATCCGTTCTTCTATGAATACTTCCAGGAAAAATATGCGCCCGCGATTCCCACCATGCTGGCGATCCGGACGCCGGACTGGAAGTATGTCCACTATCCCTACGAGGACGAATCCATCGGTAATTTCGGCGAACTCTACCATCTGGCGAAAGATCCGAAAGAACTTCAGAACCGAATTCATTCACCCGAAGCTGCGGTGCAACTGAAGAAAATGCAGCGGCTGCTGGAGCGTGCTAAAGAACAGTACGAATACACCCCGCCTCCGTATAAATATGAACCCCCGGTTGGGGAATAATAGTTGTTGGTTGTTAGTTGATGGGGTTGCGGCGCAGCCGCTCTGGAGCAACAGTGCTTAACAGCAACCTAAATTTCAGCATTTTTCACGGCGGAGTTAGCAGCGATGAGCAACTTTCTCATGACCGCCGTAAGCGCGACCATTTTTGGGCGGTGGTTTTCATTTACCAGACGCTGGTAGAACTCGCGAAGAACTGGGTTGTATGTCCTGGCATTCATGGCAGCCATGTACAGGCAGGAACGCAACCTTCGGCGCCCGCCACAGACATGCCGCCTGCCGGACTTGCCCCCGCTGTCCCGGTTGAAGGGGGCGAGTCCCGCCAGCGACGCGATTTCCCTGCGCGAAAGCGTGCCGATCTCAGGGAGGTGGGCGAGCAGGGTCACCGCATTGACGATGCCCAGGCCTTTGATGGACTGGATACACTTGGCCTTCTGCGTCATGGTTGCGTCTTCGGCAAGGGTATCTTTGATTTTCGCTTCGATTTTCTCGAGCTGCTTTTCAAGCCACTTGAGATGCTGCTTGATCAGTCTGACCATCTCCGGCTCGTCGGCAGTTCCCAAGCGGTTCTTCTCGGCCGTATGCATGTCGCTCAGGTGCACCCTTCGATCAACGAGGGCGGTGAGCCTGCGCTGCGTCGCCGAAGGCTTCTCGGAGGGCTTGGGGTCGGTGTGCGACGCGAAGTCGCGGATCATCCGCGCGTCGATCGGATCGGTCTTGGCGATCTGCCCCATGCCCAGCGCGAAGTGCCGGACGCGCGACGGGTTCACGATGCTCGCGGTGCCGCTGGCGGCCATCACCATCCAGGCGGCCATGCGTTCGTAGCCGCCCGTGGACTCGAAGACATAGTGGGCGCTGCCCGCCCAGTTCATCAGCGCCGTGGCACCCTCGCAGGTGTTGTCGAAGCGACGCGCTGTTTTTCCGTTGAAGGCATCCAGATGCTTCTTGGAAACATCGACGCCACAGTATACTTTTTCCTTGTTCATATTTGCTCCTACTTGCTAATGCGAGCTCGCTCGTACGGCTCATGCAACAGTTCGAGTTCAATATGGCAACCATCCGGCGGATCCGGGCTCCAGAACGTTCGCCAAAGGCGAACCAGTGCGGCACGATCTCACCGGACGGGAACCTCTCCCGGCTGGCCGGCCGGGGGAGGCACTCCTCTACGAGGATTGCACAACCCCTTTCACGGGAAAAAGGATTTCTCCGACGTTATAGAAATTCATTCTCAAAATCCTTTTTCCCTACCTGTTTTGAGTTGGTTGGAGAAACATACAAGTGCGGTGACGGCGTCACCGCTTTGGTCGCAACGAATGAATGG
Organism: Pontiella desulfatans; assembly: GCF_900890425.1. Lineage (NCBI taxonomy): Bacteria > Pseudomonadati > Kiritimatiellota > Kiritimatiellia > Kiritimatiellales > Pontiellaceae > Pontiella > Pontiella desulfatans. Next base: position 207,181 of record NZ_CAAHFG010000005.1, read on the forward strand.
AAAGCAACGAATTGTAATGAATATTGTAAAATGGATCGCAGGAGTTTTTGTAATGGCAGCTTCACTGACAGGAGCAGGGGAGACGGTTCAACCGCTGGAACGGGTTGCGGTGAAGCCGGGGATCAGCGGGGCGCAGTTTGTGCTGAAACGTTCCGGCAAGCCGTTTTATGTAAAGGGATTCAATTATATCCGTCTGGAGCCGGGGCATTCCACCTTTGACGCGGCGACCGATTCTACAGAAGCCCACTATGAGCCGGAGCGTGCGGAGGAAATGTTCCAGACTTTGGAAAAGCATGGCTACAACACGGTTCGCGTTTTCCTGATCGGTCGCAGCAAAGCCAACCCCGGTGTCGGCGGAAACTATGACACCACGCAGGGGAACTATGAGCCGTACATGGATAATGTGCTCGATTTCCTGCGTCGGGCGACCCGTCACAATATTCGCGTGTTTCCCACCTTTGGTGACGGCGGCCTGCCGATGAATGCCTATTACTACGATCGATTTAAGGGCCGTAAGCTCAACAAGAATACTCTGTTTCTCACGAAGGAGGGGATCGAGGCACGCATCGAGTTCATCGCGTCCTTCCTGTCGTATGTGAAAAAGAACGATCCGAACCTCCTGCCGACCCTGTTGGGGCTGCAGTGCCAGAACGAAGCGTATATGAAGGCCGATGCCTGGCCGTTTTCTGAAACGAAGGGGCCGTTTAAGGCGGCCAATGGCAAACGATACGATCTTTCAGATACGAAGGAGCGCCATGCGCTGATGGATGAAGGATATCAATATTACCACAAGCGGATCATGAAGGCGGTGAAAGCCATCGACCCCGACATGCTGGTGGCCGAAGGCGTTTTTGTTCCGCGGGCGGTCGGTAAAGATTATGAAGAAGATGCCGGTCTTTGGCCCGGCCGCTTCAAGGATGAGCGTTATCCGCCCACACTGACGGCGCTGGGTGATGGTCCGCTCGATTTTCTCGATGTGCATTTTTATCGGGCCAATACCAAGGAGTCGGTGGACCGGGCCTTTGAAAACAACCTGGCTTCCACCGGATTGTTTGCCAAAGAGATGAAGGGGATCCGGATAAAGAAACCGGTCATCATCGGCGAGTTCGGTGCATTTGATCATGTCGAAAAAACCTTCGAGGAAGCGGTCGATAACATGGTGACCGTTCGCGACCTGGCGCAGAAAGAAAGGGTCAACGGCATGCTTTTCTGGACCTACGATTGTCTTGAGCAGAAGAGGCTCTGGCATGCGACCGACAACTGGGATCTGTTTTTCGAAAAGATGGGGACGTTTGAGTAGCGTCCGCACTGAATCAACAAAACTGGATGAACCACGAAATACACCAAAATAGAACAGGACGGAGATTGTTTCTTGCCGGCACAATCACCTGCCTATATGGGCTTGTTGAACAGTAAAAAATGGAGGGTCGGCGGCCCGACGACTTACGCACGCAAGGCCTCTCGTTACGGGCTTTTCACCGGTGTAGGCACGGGGCCCGTGCCCCTCCACACTCGAATAGAAGCTTTTTCAGCAGTCAGGGCCTGTCTGTCTGCGGCTGATATCAGGATGGAGTATTTACCACAGAGTACACTGAGACACAGAGTAGGGGCCCTTGTGCACTCTGTGGTGAAAAAATATAACTATGTATGAAAGGTGCCGTATTATGATGAGAAGAATTTGGTTTGTTGTTTTTTGTGCACTGGCGGTTTCGGTCTCTGCCGCCATTAAAACCGGTCCGCTCTTTACTGACAATATGGTGCTGCAGCGTGGGAAACCGGTTGTCATCTGGGGCACCGCCGAGCCCGGGGAAAAAGTAATGGTTGAATTTGCCCCTTCGGCAGGCTCAGGACAGGCGGGGCAGAAAAAGTCGGCCGTCACGGATTCTTCCAGGCATTGGGAAATCACCCTAGCCCCCATGCCAGCCTCTTCCAGCCCTTGGAACATGTTGATCCAGTCATCCAATAATCCAACCATCCAATACTCCAATCTCCTCGTCGGTGAGGTCTGGTTCGCGGGCGGACAGTCGAATATGCGCTGGGCGCTGTGGAATACAGACGGTGCGGCGGATCTGTTTCAGTCGGGTGGAGCGGACATAGAAGGCCTGCGCCTCTTTGCTATGCCGGAAGTTATGAATGAGCTGGATGCCGATCTTCCGATCAAAGGATGGCAGAAATCCACGAAGGAAAACGCGACCGACTTTTCTGCAGTAACGTGGTACTTCGGGCGCGCGCTCAAGGAAAAGTTTAAGGATGTGCCGGTCGGGCTGATCATGTCGGCCCGCGGCGGTACGCCGGCCGAGGCGTGGATGGATCCAGCGTTCTCCACCGACTGCAAGCCGTTTTCCGAGTATGCCGACTGGTGCGATCAGGAATACCGTGCGAAATTTGACAGCTTTGATTCATACAAGGCGGCCTACATTCAGTACAAAGCGGATTGGAAGGCGTTTGTGCATAAAAAGAGCACGAAGAAGCCGGTCGAACCGATGGGCCCTTATCACGCGCACCGGGCAGGTGGGCTGTATGGGACCATGATCGCACCGCTCCTACCGTACTCCGTGCGCGGGGTGCTTTGGTATCAGGGCGAAAGCAATATGTGGCGGGCCTACGACTACCGCGATGTGCTCGAAACGCTGGTTGCTAACTGGCGGCGCGATTTTAAGGATCCGGTGCTGCCGTTTCTGGTCGTGCAGTTGCCGGGCTTCGGCTGCGGCGGTGCGGAGCATCTCGTCTGGGCGGTCGTGCGTGATTCTCAAGCCGCTGTTGCCAAAGCCGATCCGAACGTCGGCGTAATCCCGATTCCTGTGCTGGGCGATCAAAAGGATATCCATCCGCGCAACAAACGCCCGGTCGGTGAGCGGCTGGCGCTCTACGCCCGCGGGGCGGTCTATGGAGAAAAGATACCGTTTGCCGGGCCCTCCCTTGAGTCGGTCCACTTCAGTGGCGGTAAAGCGGTTGTTTCACTGAAAAACGCCGAAGGGCTGGAACAGAAGGGCGACGTGATTCACGGGTTCACCCTTGCCGGTACGGATGAGCAGTTTGTGCCTGCTGTGGCGGAGCTGAAAAAGGGAAAACTGGTGATCCACAGCCCGGAGGTAAACGAGCCGGTTGCCGTGCGCTACCTCTGGTCCAACTGGATCGACCCGGCAGATGTTAACCTCTTCAACAAGGCCGGCCTGCCGCTCGCTCCGTTCCGGACGGATGGTTTTAAGGTGGTCACTCAGAAATAAACGGACAGATTGGTGTTTTTTGACATGATTTGTTTGGTAGGGATGGTTCGATGAACGGTCCGCCCGGAGAAGGGTGGTGCATCGGCCGGGCGGGGGAACGGCGGCGGGTTCATCGAACCAGCCCTGCCTCGACTTCTGCTTTCCTGTGGGGCATGGCAAGCTCTCCTCAGCTCTCCCTGCCTGATGTCCGGCGGAAAAGAAAATAAATTGGAAAATGAAATTGAACTGTAATATATAATATGACAGATTGTATTTCATATAGGGCGGGTTATCGCTCGAACAGGCATTTATAACCAGGGATCCAATGAATATTAAGCTCATAAATTTAGTAGTGATAAGTGGCGTACTGGCTGCTTGTGCGCCGATGGAACCGACTGAATCGGTTAAGCCGAAGGTGACGGAGGCCGCGGAGCCGGTGCGTGATGCCGGGCTGGGGGTCTGGTATGGGCCGGCGTCGCTCAATACGGTGACGCGCGGGATCCGTGATGATTTCCTGGAGCAGTTTACGGATACCGCCAACTGGCCGACGGTGTATGGTGAAACAGCGGTGTTTAAACAGTTTATTGAATCGCTCGGTGGTGAGAAGTACAGCGATGAGGAGCTGAAACAGCTGGCGACCTTTACCCGCGAAGCCGGGCTGAAGTGTGCCTTTGAGATCGGCGCGTTGCGCTGGGATCCTAAATTATACGGTGAAGGCAGCGGCGTAGCGTATGCTGCGCAGGAAATTAAGGTGCTGCAACGCTGGGTGAAAGCCGGCGGAACGGTTGATTATCTAAGCACGGACCATGCCGTAATGTGGAATGTGGGGCTCTGCCTGCAGGGCGCGAAGCCGATGGCTTCATATGTTAAAGATCCTGACTGGCGCGTGGTCATGGATGAGGTGGTTGATTCGCTCGCCATGATCCATGAGGAATTTCCCGCGGCTAAAATCGGCATGATTGAATCGCTTGGTTATTTTTCAGTGGGCGATACCTATACGACGACCGACCCCGGTTGCATCTATCCGATCGACATGGAGGAATTTCTCGCCACTGCGCAACAGAAACTGGGCGAGCGCGGGGTGGAGCTGGATCACCTGCACATTGATTTCAGTTATCAGGATTGCCGTTACGATGGGCGCAATGAAAAGCGGCTGGACTTCGGGCGCATCATGGCCGCAGAGGCGATTGTGAAATCGCTGGGCCTCGACAGCGGGATCATCATTAATGCCTTCGACGACTTTTCCTATGTCGGCTCCAACACGGTGCAGGAAAAGGAAAAGGCACAGAATGCGGCCGAGCGCAGTGCCTCCGCCGTGGATAACACCCTGGAATATTTTGATGGATATGTCGCCGCAGGCGGCAACCCCGATACCTGGATCTTCCAGCGCTGGCAACCCTATCCTGATGTGACCGGTCCCGAGACCGTCCGTGATACGGATATGGGCGTGGCGCGTTTGCTGGTGAACAAATTGAAAGCACGGTCAAAGGTCGGAACGTCCAAGGTCGAAGGTCCGTAGTATTGGACGACTTTAGACGTTTAAACTTTCGACTTTCGACTCGAAAACGAAGTTTGAGAAAAAAGGAATAGAATCATGGCTGACAGTGGAACATTAACGGAAATAATTCCTGCCGAATTTGGCGGGGCATCGGAAAAAATCCCCTTCGAATACAAGGCGGATGGAAAAGAGCTGTGCATTGCGACACCGGAGCCGGATCGTACGCTGCATAACATGCTCTACAATCCGAACTACCTGACCATGCTCGATCAGGGCAACTGCGGCATGGCCAAGCATATGTCGCCGGCGGGGCGTAACTGCAAGATTGTGCAGAACGACCGCTTCGTCTATGTGCGTGATGCGGAGAGCGGGGAATATTTTTCGATTGGTTTTGCGCCGGTCTATAAAGACTACGACCGCTACGAATGCCGCAACGGGCAGAACTACCAGGTGGTCGAAAATGTGACCGACGGTATTGAAGCCGTTTGGCGAATCTATGTGCCGGCCGGTGAAGATCCGGTGGAAGTGTGGGATGTGCGGCTGCGCAACACGGGTGACAGCGCCCGCAAAATGCAGCTGTTTACTTATGTGCCGATGAATTGCGACGGCGAAGATCTTTATTGTGGCGAGCTGCACCGTATAGCTGAATATCTGCCTGAGCAACGAGCGCTCTTTGTCTGCATGGATGCCCCTCGCTATCTGGAAGGGGTCGACCTTCCGTGGCATAATGGTTTCCTGGCGATCAACCGAAAACCCGATGGGTGGGATGCGAGCCTCGGTGCCGTGATTGGCCCACGTCGTACCACGCAGAACCCGTTGGCGGTGGAGCAGGGTGCATGTTCCAATTCCAAATGTGCGATGTTCAGCCCGGTTGGCACCATGCAGGTCGATATGAATCTGGCTGCGGGGGCGCAGGATGAAGTCCGCTTTATGATCGGTGCCTGCGATGCGGTGCCGATGATTGACGCGTTGACCTCAAAATATCTCTCGTCCGGTTCATTGGAATCCGACGTTCATTTTGACGCGCTGTTGACGACGGAAAATAAGCGAGCGGCCAATCTTCAGGTGAAAACCCCGGATGATGTGCTGAACAACATGGTCAATGTCTGGAGTCCGAAGCAGATTGACTACGGTGTGGTCTGGACCCGCTGGGGCTTTAAAGGCTATCGAGATATTATCCAGCAGTGCCAGGGCGCGGTGATCCAGCAACCGGAAGCGGCGCTGGAACAGTTGTTGAAAGCCTGCGCGCATCAGTATGAATCTGGTTTCGGCCTGCGCGGCTGGCATCCGATTGATGATCTGCGCTATGCCGACAGCTCGCAGTGGATGATTGGTGCCTTCTCTGAATACCTCGCTGAAACCGGCGATTTTGAAACGCTGGAAAAGGTGGTGCCGTTTTTTGATCAGGGCGAGGCCTCGGTTTATGAACATTTGCGCCGCTCGCTCAAGCGTCTGCGTGCAGACCGTGGAGCGCATGACCTGAATCTAGTGTTCTATGGGGACTGGAACGATTCGCTGACCGGTGTCTGCCGCGAAGGGCGCGGCGAGAGCGTATGGCTTTCGATGGCTTTTTGTCGCAGTTGCCTGATTCTAGCGGATATTGCGGAATACATCGGTAAAGCTGATGATGCCACCGAATATCGCCTGTGGCAGAAAGAGATGGCCGCGGCCATTAACGAACATGCCTGGGACGGCAACTGGTATATCTGCGCGCTCGATGATGATGCGAATGCGATCGGTTCGCAGCAGAACGATGAAGGAAAGATTTTCCTTAACATGCAGAGCTGGGCGCAGCTTGGAAAAGTGGTGCCGGAAGATCGCTGGGAGCAGAGCTGGAACAGTGTCGGGCAAATGCTCGATTCCGGTTGGGGGCTGATGCTCAACTGGCCGGCCTACACCAAGTATGTGCAGAACGTCGGGCGTCTGAGTTCCATCCGTCCGGGTGCGGCGGAAAATGCCAGCGTTTATACGCACGGTAACGCCTTTATGCTGCTGGCGCTGCTGGAACGCGGCATGGCCGATGAAGCCTACGAGCTGTGGCAGGCGGTTCAGCCGGGCAATCCGGAGCGCCCGGTGCTCAACCAACCGAATGTCTTCTTCAATGGCTACTACGGCCCCGACAGCGAAAACCGTGTGGGCATGGGCGAACACTCCTGGACGACGGGTTCCGTGCCGTGGATGTATCAGTGTGTCACCGAGCACATGCTCGGCGTGCGCCGCACACTCGGCGGTTTGGTGATTAAGCCCTGCATGCCGTCGGCGTGGGAAGAGGCTTCTGTGAATCGGACCTACCGTGGAACCACGTATGACATCCGCATCAGCAATCCCGGTAAAAAAGCCGGTGCCGCTGTCGCATCCATCAGTGTTGATGGAGCGGCGCACGATGCGGTTCAGGCCCTTCCGGTTGATGGCGCAACCCATTCCGTAGTGGTGGTGCTGGAAGGCTGATTGTCGGCAAATGTTGGGAATAAGGGAGTGAGCTGCAGCAATGGTGTTGCAGTTCATTCTTTTTAGTAATTAGCAGATTTTCTAGATTGAGGGCTAAATAGGTTTTCAGCTTTAGATGAGGGGTTTATGAAAAGGTCAAAATGGATCTGGTGTGCGCACAATGCGCTTCGTGAATACAATCAAACCGTGCTCTTTAAAAAGGAGTTCGAGGTAACCAGAACCGATGGAGCGCTGCTGCAGATTACGGCCGACAGCTGGTATCGGGTTTCGGTGAACGGCAAGTGGATTCACGACGGACCGGCGCGTGCCTATCCAGACCATTATCAGTATGACGAGCACGATATTTCCGCCGCGCTCAAAAAAGGAAAAAACAAGATCGAAGTGATCGCCCGCTATTTCGGGATCGGTACCTTCCATCAGATTCCTCAGGTAGCCGGACTGCGCGCTGCCCTGCTGGTCGATGGCCAGATGATCGGAACCGACTCCAGCTGGCAGGCTGCACCGTCGCATGCCTGGCAGCAGTGGACGCCGAAGATCTCGATCCAGATGGAGCCGTTCGAGGAATATGATGCCCGTCTCGAAAAAGTGCTCGACTGGCAGCCCGCCGTCGAAGTGAAGCGTCCCGGAAAGCTGGTGCAGCGCAACACCGGCCTGCTGACCCAAAAGCCGCGCCGCCCAGTCGGCGAGCCGACCGCTACCCGCGTCAAAAAGAGCGCGCCGCACTGGTGCGTTCCCGTAGCACAACTGGCGCACGGCGAAATGATCGAAGCGAATTTTTATACCAGCCGTCCTGTGGTGCTTGGTTCCGTTCTTACGGTCCGGAAAAAACAGCAGTTTGATTTCAGTTCCATGGAGTGGAAGGTGTCGGTAAGCGGTCGCTTGCTTAAAACCGGCAAGGTTACGCTGAAGCCCGGCAAGCATGAGATCCGCTTTTTCTGCAACAGCTTTTACGGCCACAATAAGGAACTTGCCTTTCCGTGGTTGAACCTCAAGGGCTGGGGCGAGTGGTCGGTTGAGCTGGCCTCCGCCTGCCTGTTCCTCGATAACGACCGCCGCTGGTTTGCCAGCTTTGAACATGCAGAAGCCAAAAAGGCTGAACGGCGCTGGCAGAAGGCCATCGAGCAATATCCTAAAGGCTTCAGTACGCTGGACCGGTCCATAGAGCAGGTCTTTATGGAGGATCCAGCTGCGCAGTTTACCGCACGTACAGAGGTAGGGATGGCTCGCCGAGCCGTCCGCTCTGCAGCAGGCGGCGCTCTCGGCGATAGCGCCGTACCTGTTACGGTCACGCCTTCGCCTAAAGGTGATGCGGAACTCTGCTTCGACTTTGGCGAGCAGACCTGTGGCTATTTTGAATTTACAATCAAGGCAGACGAAGGTGTGATTGTTGACCTTAACGCGGTGGAATACATTACACCGGATGGAACGATTCAGCACACGCTTCCGTTCAACCGCAACGGCATGCGTTACATCACGAAAAAGGGCGTCAACCGCTTTACGTCGCTCAAACGCCGCTCAGGGCAGTATCTGTTTGTGACAATCCGTAACGCGAAGGCACCGGTCGAAATTAAGTCGGTGCGCATCATTGAGTCGACCGCTCCGGTTTCTCCGGTTGAAATGTTCAAATCGAGCGATCCGTCGTTAAATAAAATCTGGAGCATGTCCGAGCGCACGCTGCAGCTCTGCATGGAGGACACGTTTACCGACTGCCCGCTTTATGAACAGACGCTCTGGATCGGCGATGCCCGAAATGAAGCACTCTATGCCTTTGCGGCGTATGGCAACTACGATGTTTCTGCACGCAGCCTTGAACTCGGTGCGCAGTCGCTTGATCAGTTTCCGATGGTTGGTTGCCAGGTTCCGTCATCGTGGGACTGTCAGCTTCCGGCCTGGAGCTTTCTGTGGGGTATGCAGGTTTGGGAACACTATTTCCATACCGGCGATAAGCGCTTTCTGAAAAAACTGTGGTCCGCTGTTCTCAAAAATCTGGACGGGGCGGAGCAGTACAAAGATAAATACGGTCTCTTCAGCGGGCCGCTGTGGAACCTGCTCGAATGGGCGCCGATTGATCACGATAACGAAACGGTGCTGCACAACAGCATGCTATTGGTCGGTGCATTGCAGGCTGCGGAAAACTGCGCGGACGTGCTGGGTGAAAATGCAACTCAGAAAAAACTTAAAACCCGCCGCAACAGACTCATCCGCGCGATCAATGCCCAGTGGAATGAGGAGAAAGGGAGCTATCCGGATGCCCTGCTCGACACTACCGGAAAAGCGAGCGTCAAGACCTGCCAGCACACCTCTATGCTTTCAATTATGTGTGATGTGGCTACGCCCCGCATTCAGAAGTCCGCACTCAACAACCTGCTCAACTCGCCGAAAGGCATGACCACCATCGGTTCGCCATTCGCCATGCAGTTTATGTATGAAGCACTGGAAAAGGCGGGGGAATATGACGCATTGTTGGACTCCATCCGCACCAAATTCCAGCCGATGATCGACGTCGGTGCCAGCACGGTCTGGGAAATGTTTGCAGGAAGCGATTTTGATACCCTCGGCTTCCCGACCCGCAGCCACTGCCACGCTTGGGCGTCGAGCCCGATCTGGTTCCTGACGCGTATCGTATTGGGTATCCGTCAGACTGACGCGGGCGGAAAGGCCTTCGAGATCAGCCCGTGGATATCCGGCCTCAAACACGCCAGCGGAGCCATGGCCACCCCCAAAGGACCGGTGCATGTCGACTGGAGGATCAAAGGAAAAAAACTACAGATTACCATTGCCGCACCGACAGGCGCAAAGGTCGAGTTTATTCGGAATGCCAGTATGAAGGGGTTGTGCGTTATCCCAGCGGAATAATGCTTCGGAATGTGTTTAGAATGAAGCTGGGTCCAGGAAGAGTTTGACGTCACCAACTCCAATTTCAGCGGACGTATTACCATCGATAACTACACGGTTGTCGATGGGTAGCTCCTGATTCGGTAATCGACTGTCGTGTAGATTGATATGAAGGAATTTCTGCGCATATCATGTGCATGAATTCGGTCGTTCTGCTATACTTCCTCATTATGAGACCGAAACTTAAAATCACCTCCAGCACCTACACCCGTGAAGACCTTCTTGATCATATAGACGATGCTCATTTCCAGAAAAACTGGAAGGCGAAGCGTCGGTACCAGGTCATCCTTCATGCCTTGTCAGGAAAGTACACTACCGATGAAATCGCTGAGGAGGTCGGTTGCAGCCGGGCCAGTGTGACGAACTGGGTGAAGCGCTGGCGGGAGGGTGGTACTTGGGCATTGGAGAAAAACAACTACAGGCCTACCCGCCAACCTGCACTTACCGAGGAAATGGTAGTCGATTTAGTCGAGCATCTGACAGCGGGCCTGATAAGCGGGGGTAAAGGACATGAAAGCATACAGGTCTGGCTGAAGGAAAGGTATGATCTGGATCTGGCGATTACGGCGGTGGACTACTGGTATTCAAAAATCTGGGATCGGTTCTGTAAGGGGGAGTTGCAAGACTGCGATGCTTCTCCAAAAAATCCCCACGAGGTCGATCTCGGGCTTCGGCAGAGGTTGGAGGATCGGGAAAAGAAGAGAGCAGAGCGGGATAGAAGGCGTAGGCAGCTAGGTCTAGTAGCTTGTGCTTAAGTTTTCTTCCTTTGTGGTCACAAATGACATCCCTGTGTTTTGATGACGGACCAAGAGTGTTCGGTCTGACAATAGGTTTAGGGGATCCGGCTGGTATATTCAGTGTAGACCAATTGAAACTGATAGTGTTTGCAATGAAAATTCTAAAAGGACATATAGTCAGCATTAAATTAATTAGTGTGGAAATTATGTCTTTAAATGAAGGCAGGCACCAGGCAGATATTTGAGGTGCATGGCGGGCAGTTGCGCATGCATGCAGCGCTTGCGGGGGGCATAAGCCGGACGCAGCTCTATTCCCTGCGGGACCGCGGGGATATTGAGCTGGTATCACGTGGTGTCTACCGGTTGTCTGATCTCCCGGCGCTGGGCAACCCCGATTTGGTAACTGTGTCCCTGCGCTAACCGAAAGCGGTGGTTTACCTGATCTCCGCTCTCTCTTTTCATGAAATAACCACACAGATCCCGTTCGAAGTCTCTGTGGCGGTACCGCGCAACACGACCCTGCCCAGGCTCGATTATCCGCCGTTTGATGCCCACTGGTTTGCCGGAGCTGCTTATGATTCCGGAATCGAAACGCATGTTGTCGATGGCGTCCGGGTTCAAGTCTACTCCCCGGAAAAGACGCTGGCCGATTGTTTCAGGTTTCAGAGCAAGCTGGGAACCGAGGCGGTGAGCCGAATAACAGTATTAATCGGCTCATTATATTCTTCCTTTGTGAGCCGATAAAGTGCCATAAACGGCTCATGAAATATATCTGGCAGCAGGATAATTGGCCTGAATTCCAATACGATTTGACAGGAATTCAGGAGAAAATGATCCGTTTTACCGAAAAAACGGGCCGGGTTGACGGTTTGTTGTCCGCCCTTCCTGAATCACTCCGGATGGATGCCGTCATTGAGTTGATGGTTGCCGAGGCTGTAAAAAGTTCTGAGATCGAGGGCGAAATGCTTAGTCGTCCTGACGTGATGTCCTCGATTAAGAATAATCTCGGTATACCTTCGAGGCCCAGGCATGTGAGTGACTCCCGAGCAAGGGGAATTGCGGAGTTGATGGTTTATGTCAGGGACGATTTCGCCCATGCTTTAAGCCGGAAAATGTTGTTCACATGGCACTCGATGCTCATGGAGGATAACGCTTATGTGAAGTCGGGGGCATGGCGCTCGCATTCAGAGCCCATGTTGATTGTATCGGGTACAGTCGGCAGCGAGCAGGTTCACTACGAAGCCCCGCCATCGCCGCAGATTCCCGGGGAAATGAAACGCTTTGTCGAATGGTTTAATGCTACGGCACCGGGGGCGCAGTATGAAATTTGTTATGCGCCCGTTCGTTCTGCTTTGGCTCATCTCTACTTCGAGTCCATTCATCCGTTTGAGGACGGTAATGGGCGAATCGGCCGGGCCCTTTCCGAAAAGGTTCTGTCCCAGGGATTGGGCAGGCCGGTGGTTATGAGTCTGTCGCGTTCCATTGATGAGGACCGGCAGGGCTATTACGACGCCTTAAAACTGGCTCAACAGGCCGGTAGAGTAACGGAGTGGCTCGAGTGGTTTGTGAACATGCTGATGAATGCTCAAACGCAGGCGGAGACCGAAATTGAATTCACCCTGAAGAAAACCAGGTTGTTTGACCGCGTTGAAGGTGAGCTCAACGCTCGGCAGTTGAAGGCTGTTCGCCGTATGCTCGCTGAGGGGCCTGCTGGGTTCGAGGGCGGTATGACGGCAAAAAAATACATGGCGATTACGAAAGCAACCAAGCCCACAGCTACCCGCGATCTGCAGGATCTTGTTGCCAAAACAGTGTTAATTCCTGAGGGAAGCGGGCGCAGTACGCATTACCAGGTAAATATCTGAAGACTATACCGCTTTCGTCATAGGAATGATCTTGGCCTCTTTTGCGGGTGCGATCTTGAAATAGGCCTTGGCCTGATTCTTCCGGTTTTTAGCTAGGCCGCGGTAGTGCTTAAACAGCATCTTTGTATCGGTGTGCCCCAGTTCCTGAATGGTGTCATCCATGGTGTTCAAGGCTAAGTAGTAGGTGGCGAAGGAGTGCCTAGCTCCATCCTGGATGTATTTAACATCGAGATCCTTGAATATGGCCCGACGCCAGCTTCGGAGCACAGTATCGGAATAGGGGAAGACCGGTGCGTCGTCATCACCGCGATACGGGATCAGCCACTTTTTGAGATTGGCCGGGATGTGAACGATGCGAGCCGTTGAGGTTTTCGAGGTATCTGCATTTACGTGGATCTCATCCAGCTGCAGGTCGATGTCCTTCCACTTTAGCCGGGTGATCTCGTTGGGGCGTATGCCGACAAAGAATGCCAGGGCCATATAGGGGATTAGACTGCTTCGCTCTGCAGGCACAAATTTGCCGTCAACCTTCACCTTCCTGACTGGGCGTTTTTTCCCGTTTTTCAAAGTTGCGGCCTCCTCGGTGAAATCAACGCAGGCCTCCATGATGGTGCTGACATCTTTGGCGGTATAAATCTCCGGAGTGTGAGAGGGTTTCTTGATTTTCCGTGTGCGTTGTACCGGGTTCGCTTTGATTTTGTCCTGAACAATGCACCAGTTAAAGAAACCGCTGAGATAGCGACGGTGATTATCGCGACTGGTAGCCTTGAATTTCTGTTTATCCAACCAGTCATCGACATCGGAGGGCTCAATGGTGTCGATGGCGAGGTTCTTCATATCGGCCTGAAACTTAGAAAGTCGAATCTTATATTCCTTATATGAGCGCTCTCGGATCTCGTCGTCTTCATAGCGTTGTTTCTGGTAGGCGTAGTATTGATCAAGCAGCTGGCCGGTGCCATTGGTGTGGTCGACTTCCTGGTTATGTTTGATGTAGAAGGCGGCGGCTTCCTTTAGATTAATACCGAACGGCTCAAGCATTTCGAGAGCGGCTACTGCGTCTTTCCGCTGGCGGTCGGAGAAAGCCAGAACCTTTACGCCCTGGTTCTTTGCTGTATTGCTCTTCTCAAATGCGCAGTTACGGGCTTTTTGTAATGACGTAAAAGACTGGCGTACATGTTTGCCGGTGGATCTCCCTAGGTCGACCTGGTATCGTTTACCCGCTTTGGTGGTAATCAGGCGTATTCTGTAACCCGCGTGAATCTCGTACCCATCATCTTTGATCGTTGGTTTATTTTTGCTCATGACATCCCTTTCAATGCAACCAGCATAACAAAGATCCTACCCCAAACAAGTTATGGTTGCATTGAAGTTGCATCGAGATTTTTAAAATATATGTAAATAGCATATTTAGAACGGTGTACCAAAATGTGGTTTTCGGATTTGTAATCCGTTGGTCGTCAGTTCGACTCTGACCGCCGGCTCCACTCTCAAGCCCCTGTTTTCAGGGGCTTTTTTTGTGTTTTAACCCTTCTATTATTGATCTAAATGAAAGTGGGCGTTTTTGGGGTGTTGCTTTTTCCTGCTCTTGCCTGCTTCAAATTTCCACTCCTCAAACTAGGGGGTTTTGTAACCATTCTGTAACCAAATTCAGGGGGTTCTGTAACCAAGATTAGACCTCTGTATTCAAGAAGACGTTCTGCATCTAGGCGATGAGCATTGCATGGGAAGTTTAAGCGCAGGGAAAACTATCTCCCGAAGTGCATAACCCAAAGTAGGAAACTGATATGCGGCTACACTTGTTTCTGGTTAACGATGGGATGAGGGATTCAGGGGGAATAACCCCTTAGGCTTATCTTTTCACAAAAACCACGAAATTATTCCAATGTGACTCAAGTTGCTTGGTGTGTAAACGCCGGTTGAAAAGTGCACCGGGCGGCGGGGCGGTCTAAAAGTGTAACACTCCAACTAAAACTTCCGGATTTCCGGACGGATCGGGCAACGTGGTTGCCTAACCGTTTCGGAACCGGGAGGTAAAGGAGTGTACATAGACATGCAATGGTGGACCGATATCAGACGAAAGGTGCTTGTTGAAGGCGTCAGCAAGCGACAGGTTAAGGCCGAGTACAGGATTCACACCAAGACGCTGGAGAAGATTCTGGCGCACCCCAAGCCTCCGGGATACCGGATGGCCCAGCCGAGGCCGAAGCCCATGATCGGGCCGTTTCTCGGTCGGATCGACGAGATTCTCCGGCAGGACCGGGAGTTGCCAAAAAAGCAACGGCATACGGCCAAGCGGATTTTTGATCGCCTGAAAGAGGAAGGATACACCGGCGGGTATACGCAGGTGAAAGATGCCGTGCGCAACGCCCGGGTGCGTCTGAAGGATGTCTACATTCCGCTGGCCCATCGGCCCGGAGAGGCGCAGATGGATTTCGGCTATGCCCTCGCTAAAATAAACGGCCAGCTTCGGAAGGTCGCATTTTTTGTGATGAGCCTGCCGTATTCGGATGCGGTTTATGTGCAGGCCTACGAAAAGATCTGCACGGAGGTTTTCTGGGATGGGCATGTGAGGGCCTTCACCTTTTTCGATGGCGTACCCTGCCGTATCAGCTACGACAACGAGCGGGTGATGGTGGCCAAGGTGATGAAGCGCCACCAACGCAAGCTCACCGACGGGTTCCTCCAGCTCCAGAGCCACTATCTGTTCAAGGAACACTTCTGCAACGTGGCCCGAGGTAACGAAAAGGGCGTGGTCGAATCGATGGTGCGCTATACTCGTTCCAACTTCATGGTTCCGGTGCCGGAGGTTCGTAGCTTTGATGAGCTCAACCGCATGCTTGAAGAGCGTTGCCGGGAGGAGCTTGGGCGTAAACTGCGGGGCAAGGACGGAACGAAGGGGCAGTTGCTGGCCGATGAGCGTGGCCGTTTTATTGATCTGCCGGTCGTGCCGTTCGAGTCCTGCCGGGTGCGAACCTGCACCGCCAGCTCCTTGTCGCTCGTGCGTTTCGACGGCAACGATTATTCGGTGCCCGTGCGCTACGCCCACTACGAAACGGTGGTCAAGGGCTATATCGACCGGATTGTGGTCTGCCGGGGCGATGAATGCATCGCCGAACATCCCCGGTTGTGGGGCAAGGCCGGCGTCCATTTCAACCCCGTGCACTATCTCGCACTGCTCGAACGCAAGCCCGGCGGGCTCGACCACGCCCGGCCATTGGAAGACTGGAAACTGCCATCCTGCTTTCGGGATCTGCGCAGCAGGCTGGAGGCCGATCTCGATGGCGAAGGAACCCGGGAGTACATCAAGGTGCTGCGTCTGCTCGAAAAGCATTCACCCAAGGAACTGGCCCGGGCCGTTGAGCAGGGGCTGCGTTGCGGGGCCTCCTCCCGAGACGCCATTGCCCAGTTCCTCATTCCCCGGCCGGAATGGCGATGCACCCGGTTCAGCCTCGACGGCCATGAGCATCTACGAGAGGTCCAGGTGGACTGCGTCGATGTGGCCGACTACAACCGTCTGCTCGGACAGGAGGTGGGCGCATGAGCACGAAGACCCCGTCGCATGTACTGCTCGAGCACTACCTTAAAACGCTGAAGCTGCCGAGTGTCCTGCGGGAGCACCGCAAGATGGCCTCGGTCTGCCAGGCCGAACGGGCCGATTACTCGACCTATTTGCTGCGGCTCATCGAACAGGAGATTCACGACCGGGAACAACGGGCCGCCGAACGCCGCCTCAAGTCCGCCCGTTTCCCCGTTGTGAAAACCCTCGACAGCTTCCGGTTCGAGGAGCAGCCCTCGATCAACCAGCCGCTGGTGAGGGAACTAGCCCATGGCGAGTTTATCAAGGAGCGGGAGAACGTGCTGCTGATCGGCAACAGCGGAACCGGAAAAACCCACCTCGCCACCGCCCTGGCCTTCGCCGCCTGCCAGATGGGCTTCAAGGTGCGGTTCTTCGGCGTCACCGCCCTGGTCACGCAGTTGCTCGAACGCCGGGAGGAAAGGCAGCTTGACCGGTTCTTCAAGCAACTCGAGCGCTCCGACCTGCTCGTGCTCGATGAACTCGGCTACGTTCCGTTCTCCAAGCTGGGGGCAGAACTGCTTTTCGAAGTCGTCAGCCGGGCCTACGAACGCACCAGCGTCGTGGTCACCACGAACCTGCCCTTCGAATCATGGACGGAGGTGCTGGGCTCGCAGCGGCTCACTGGCGCTTTACTCGATCGATTGACCCACCGGGTCCATATCCTCGAAGCCAATGGTGAAAGTTTCAGGCTGCAGGACTCATTGCGCCGCCGGGGACAGCGGCAGAAAACAAAGAAACCGTAGGAGCAATTGACACCCGCAAGGAAGCGGGGTAATTAACGAAAAAGTGTTACACTTTTGGGCCGCCGCCCGGTGCACTTTTCAACCGGCGTTTACACTAAAGCACCCTGTTGACAATGCATATAAATAAGGATCGATAAAGATAGTGATCACTTAAAAATTGATTGCCTGCATTCCATGTTCTACCTTATCTCTGGAAGATCCCTAGCGTCTCGCGGAGGCCAAGGGGGTCGCGTAACAAGCGCAGGCCTAAGCGCTACCTATACCGGAAGGTCTGCGCACAGCCTAGAAAAAGGAAAGAATGAAAAACGCAGCAAGAAAACTTATGTCGGCCATGGTGATCGGAACCATTATCGCACTTGTTGGGTGCGGAGGGGACGATGGGGGGAATGGTGATAATTATGAGAGTGCCGGTGTTGGTCTTGGGTCAGGAAACAACGATCTGACGATTATCAATGAATCTTCCGAGTTACTTGAATATGAGGTGAACTTTGGAAACCTTACCTTTACAGGAGCTCCCGGTTCCTATTACACGAGAGAATTCCACTGCACGCCATCATCCTACCCTGCGGCCGTATCGATTCGGATAGGAACCATGGAGGTATCGTTGGACTACCATATCGAAGGTCAACCGATCACGGTGAAATATGCGGGGTCAAACAAGCCTTTGGAATATAGCTATTAGATTGCCTGGGAAGAACCAGGGCATCACCTAAATGGGTAGCCGCCCGTTAAGAAACGGGTTCAACGGGAAGCTAGGCCGAGCCGGCAACTCTACTGCTTGAAGGCGGGACGTTTATTGCGAAGCCTAGGCTGAATACCCTACTGCTTGCTGCGATTTGTGGAGGATCGACGGCCTCGGCGACTTCCGAACGCAACGCTCGGAGGCCCGAGCCGCTCCAAATAGGGCCGCTATTCGGCTCAGGAAGGTTCTCCCGATATGGAATTTATCTGAAGTTCCGCCCTTGCAGGAAAATGGATTGCCACAAAAAGTCACAAGGAACACAAAGACAATTCCGTTCAGCGGGTTTTAGCGCTTCTTGTGCCTCTTTGTGGCCAATAAATACAAGTTGGGTTAATCCGGTATGACACGTTCCGGAAACCGGCGGTTTTATATTGAGTGTTTCACGTTTCGACCGCCCCGCCGCCCGCCGCACTTTTCAACCGGCGTTTGCACCCCGCTTTACTAGTAAAAAATACTAAACTCTCCCGTTTCAGGAAAATATCTTTTCAAGGGTTGGGCTTGCTCGAAATCCTTGGAGTCTCTAGTCTTTTTACGTTCATCGCGTAATAAGGCGAAGGGGCGGGGGAATGACGAATCAGAATCCGGAGCAGGTTGCCAGGGAAAACATTGACCGCATGTTGGTCGATGCCGGCTGGCTTGTGCAGGATTACAAGGCGCTGAACCTTGGGGCCGGGCCGGGCATTGCCGTGCGCGAGGTCACCCTCAAGTCGGGCCGGTGCGACTATCTGTTGCTGGTGGATCGTCAGCCCGTCGGCGTGATCGAGGCCAAGAAGGAGGGCACCACGCTTTCGACGGTGGCGGAACAGTCGGGCCGCTATGGTGAAAACCTTCCCGATTTCTTCCAGATCGAAGGCCAGCTCCCGTTCTATTATGAGTCCACCGGCATAGAGACCTACTTCCGCGATGAGCGCGACCCCGAACCCCGATCGCGCCGGGTGTTCTCATTCCACCAACCGGAAACCTTTTCAAAGTGGCTGGCCAAGGACACGACGTTGCGCGAGCGGCTGGCCAACATGCCGTCCGACCATCCCTTGAATACGGATGGAATGCGCGCCTGCCAAATCGAGGCCATCACCAATCTCGAGTGTTCGTTTGCGGAGAATCATTCCCGGGCTCTGATCCAAATGGCGACGGGGGCGGGCAAAACCTACACCGCCTGTGCTTTTGTTCATCGGCTTATCCGCCATGGGGGAGCAAAGCGCGTGCTATTCCTGGTTGACCGCGCAAACCTTGGCCGGCAGGCCAAGGGCGAGTTCGACCAATATGTCATGCCCGACACGGGCCGCAAGTTTACCGAAGAATACAACGTTCAGCATCTGACCTCCAACAAGCTCGATTCCGTTTCCCGCGTAACCATCTGCACCATCCAGCGGCTCTATTCCATGCTACGCGGAGAAGAGCTGGAGGAAGACATCGACGAAAAATCCGGTTTCGAGTTGGCACAGGCCGACAATCGCCCGAAAGAGGTCGCCTACAATCCGACCATTCCCATAGAGGCTTTTGATTTTATCGTCACCGACGAATGCCACCGTTCCATCTACGGCCTGTGGCGGCAGGTGCTGGAATATTTCGATGCTTTCCTGGTCGGCCTCACCGCCACACCCTCCAAGCAGACCATTGGTTTTTTCGACCAGAATCTGGTGATGGAATACAACCACGACCGTGCGGTGGCCGACGGCGTGAACGTCGGCTACGAAGTCTACCGCATCAAAACCAAGGTCACCGAGCAGGGTTCCAAGGTCGATAAGGGATTTTACGTCGATAAGCGCCACAAGGAAACCCGCGCGGTGCGGTGGGAAAAACTGGACGAGGATTTGGCCTATGCCTCCAACCAGTTGGATCGTTCCGTGGTCAATCCCTCGCAGATCCGCACCGTGCTCACGGCGTTCAAGGTTGCGCTGGCCACCGAAATATTTCCTGGCCGGAAGATGGTTCCTAAAACCCTGATTTTCGCCAAGGACGATTCGCACGCCGAGGACATTGTGCATGCCGTACGCGATGTATTCGGGAAGGGGAACGATTTTTCCAAGAAGATCACCTACCAATCCAAACATCCCGAAACGGGCAAGCCGGCCAAGGGCGAGGAGCTGATTGCCCAGTTCCGTACATCGCCCCAGTTGCGGATTGCGGTGACGGTGGACATGGTCGCTACCGGCACCGACATCAAGCCGCTCGAATGCCTGCTGTTCATGCGCGATGTCCGTAGCCGGGTCTACTTCGAGCAGATGAAAGGTCGCGGCACCCGTGTGCTGACCTCCACCGATTTGCAATCCGTCAGCGGCGCCGATGCGCATGCCAAAACCCACTTCATCATTGTTGACGCGGTGGGGGTGTGCGAGAGCGATAAAACCGACTCCCGCCCGCTGGAGCGCAAGCGCACCGTTGCGTTCGACAAGCTGATGCTTGGCGTCGCCATGGGCAAGCGCGATGAGGATACCCTGACCTCCCTGGCCGGGCGGCTCGCCAAGCTGGATCGGGAGGTGACCAAGGAACAGGCGGAGGAAATCACCGAACTCGCCGGAGGCAGAACCCTTTCGGATATGGCCGGGGGATTGTTGGATGCCGTCAATCCCGACAAGATTGCCGAAAAGGCGGCGGGGCCGGGCGCCGAACCGCAGGAAGTGGCGGAAGAGGATTTCGAGGCCGCGCGCAAGGAACTGATCGACGAAGCCTGCTCACCATTCGACAGCCCCGAACTGCGCGAAAACCTGGTGAAGGCCAAGCAGGAGTTGGAGCAGACCATCGACACGGTAACCATTGACGAGGTCATTGAAGAAGGAACCGGTTTCGATGCCACCGCCAAGGAAAAGGCCGCCGGCCTGGTCACCTCGTTCCGGGAATACATCGAAGAACATCGCGCCGAGATAGAGGCGCTGCAGATTCTCTATAGCCGTCCCTACAAAAAACGGCTGACCGAAAGAATGCTCAAGGAACTCGAAGCCAAGCTGAAGGAACCGTTCGGCCCGGTTCCCGTTGATTCGGTGTGGAATGCCTTTGAGCGGATCGAGGGGCGCAGCGTCAAAGGTCGAAAGTCGGTTGCGCATCGTTTCGCGGATTTGGTGCCGCTCATAAGCCATGCCTTGGAACAGCAGCCCGTACTCAAACCTTTTGCCGAGTCCGTCGAGGAACGGTTTAACGACTGGCTGATGGATAAGGCCAAGGCCGGGGCCACGTTCACGCCAGACCAGCTCGCTTGGCTCAACATGATCCGCGACCACATTGCAACCAGTCTCAGCATCGAAACCGACGATTTCGACTATGCCCCCTTTACCCAGGAAGGTGGCCTTGGCAAGGCCGCACTGTTGTTCGGTTCCGATTTGCACTCGATTCTTGAAGAGCTGAATGGGACTCTAGTGGCATAAATGGGAGTATAAGCGCTCTTCGGAATCGGGATTGTTTAGATGCGATGAAAGACAAGGAATATATAATTTTTTGTGATGAATCTGCCAAGAAGGGAGAGTTTTACTCGAACTTCTATGGGGGTGTGATGGTCGGATTGTCGCAATACGATCGTATTAAGGAGCGGTTGGAGTCGAAGAGGGATGAGCTAGGCTTCAGAAATGAACTGAAATGGCAGAAGGTTACCGATGCTTATCTCGATCGATATATAAGTTTTATTCAGGTCTTTTTCGATGAGTTGCGCGCCGGAAACCTGAAAGTACGTATCATGTTTCGCCAAAACAGGTATGTTCGCAGATTCGATGACCCGGAGGAAAAGGCGCTTGAATATTTCAAGCTCTACTATCAGTTCATCAAGCATAGCTTTGGACTGAAACACATGGAGCATGCCCATCCGGAAGTTTACCTGCGTCTGTATTTTGACCAGTTTCCAGACACTTCAGAGCGGGCGGAGCAGTTCAAAGGATACCTCGGAATGTTGGAGGCAATGCGCCACTTTGAAAAAGCGCGCATCCGTATTCGGGAGGGTGATATTACTGAAATTAAGTCGCATGAGCACATTTTGTTGCAGGGATTGGATATTGTTCTGGGATCGATGTTTTTTCGGTTAAACGACCTGCATAAAGCCATCCCCGAAGGGAAGCATCGCCGGGGGAAACGAACCGTAGCCAAAGAAAAGCTCTATAAATTCATTCTATCTGAAATCAAGACGGTGTATCCCAATTTCAACATTGGAATCTCAACGGGGGCAAAGAGTGAAGATGCTTGCTGGAAGGATCCATATCGGCACTGGAAGTTCGTGCCAAGGGATCATGTAATAGATAAAAGCAAAGGAAAGCGGGCAAAAAAATAAACCCCGCCTTGCCTACGATGTATCTGACGCGGAGCGTTAGACTTCGGCTTGGTAGGGTCTAACGGCAACCTAAATGATTGCCGCTGTTAGTCAAACAATAAATTGGGCGAAATCGGGGATTTTAAAGGGGTCTGCACCTGAAAAAGGAAAACTGCACGTTTAACTATCGGTAACAATATGAGCTTATTTAGGGGGAAATTTGGGAAAGGGCGGAAGGAGAGTACCGTTCGGGCCGGGGCTAAGGTGAGCCGGCCGGAGAATCCGGCCGACGATCCCAACCTGATCAAGGTGTTCGATACATATGGCCGGGAAATGTTCATCACCCGCGAGGAGTGGCGCGATAATATTCTGATGGGCAACATCGAAAAGGCATGGAACAACCCCGACGAGTTGTATGGTTTGATCGTCCAATCGTTGCGTGATGAATTTGTCGAAGAAATCGTTCCCGCGTCGGAGCAGTTGCATAAGATTGATCCTGATCCCGCGCGCGGCGCCACCATTCTCGGCATTGCTTACATGGAAACCGGGCAGCTGAAAAAGGCTGAGCAGGTATTATTGGGCCACCTTTCCAAGCATGGAAAAAACGGGGTGGTGATGACCAACCTAGCCAAGGTTTATTCCACGCAAGGGCTTGGTGAGAAATCATTGAAAACGTTGTGGAACGCGCTGGAAGCCGATCCCAATCAGGATAACGGTGTTGGCTGGTATGAAGTGATTCATCGGGAGCAGGGCGGTGACCAAGCCGGGCAGGATGCGCTGCGTCGTATTGCCGCCATCCGCGGAAGCTGGCGCGCGCAATTGTGGCTGGCCCGTTCAGAACTTGAAAAAGGTGATCTGAACAAAGCGCTCGGTTTCTATAAGGAGAGTCTGGCCAATGCCGGAAAGCCCGTGCCCGTCGACCTGCTCAAGCAAATGAGCGGGGATCTGGGCAACAGCGGCCACCTGAAGGAAATCATTGAATGGGCCGAACCGCATTTCGATGCCGGAATCCACGGCATTATGGTGGGAAATAATCTGATCAAGGCCAACCTGGATCTGGGCAACCTCGATGCCGCGCGCTCTATTCTCAACCAGCTCTATGCCCTCAAACGTCCCGACTGGCGTGAAACGCTGAGCTTCTGGGATACCGAGCTGGGCAAGGCGCGTATTGGCGACGGAGCACCGCCCGAAGAGCCGCTTGGTGTCACCATGATGTCCATCGAAGGGCCGTTGTGGATGCGTTCCGGTTCTCCGTTTAAGGATTTGAATCCCGTGAAGGCCGAAGGTGTTCCTGTCATTGGAATCCTGGGCAGTACGGCCATTTATGCCCAACCGCTTGAAAAAGCCGTTACCCAACTGGCTGATACAACGGGCCGGTTAAGTCGTGCATTGCCGATCGCGTTGGTTGAGCAAATCCATTTTAGAACCGATGCCGCGGCCCATGCACTCATCCCCTGGGCGCAGGGGCAGGGATTCGCCCTGTTCGGGAAACCCTATGCCGACGAAGCGTTGCGCGAAATGGCATCCGGCCAAAAGCTCCCGATGGATTACTTGGTCTACATCACGGTTAGCACCGTCTCCAATCCCTGGAAGCTCAAGGCGCAGTTGATGCGGGT
This sequence comes from Pontiella desulfatans, assembly GCF_900890425.1. NCBI lineage: Bacteria > Pseudomonadati > Kiritimatiellota > Kiritimatiellia > Kiritimatiellales > Pontiellaceae > Pontiella > Pontiella desulfatans. The sequence goes on from NZ_CAAHFG010000005.1 coordinate 230,739, forward strand.
ATCCGACGGCGAAATGGTCGGGGCCGTCACGGCCGAAGCCAATCAAAACAGTCCGGGAGTGGGCGTTGAAGAGTTTCTTTCCAAGGTTCGGAACCTGATCGTTAAATGGTCGAACGTAAGTAATGTCAAAGCGCCTGAATGGTACCAGTTGCCCCGGGGCGCTGAGCTTTCCGACTATCTGCTGCGGCTGGAGCAACTCCTGGCCGTCAACTGTCATAACCTTGATTTTCTTGAAGGCGGGGGGCTCTCCGGTGAACGTGAAATCCTCGACGGCACGCTTCAGTATTGCGTCCGCAATCCTCAAAACGAAACCGCCCGCATGTTGCTGACCCAAACCCTGCGGCAAATGAAAAAGGCACGCCCCGAAATCATGCCCGAATTTAAGGAAAAGATGGAGTCGCTACAGAATGAATTTCCCATGTCTGGGACAATCGGCGAACTCGCCTCTACGGCCATCGCGGAGGTGTTTGAAGGATGAGCGCTTCCAAAGGTTGGAAAACTGAACGGCTTGGGGATGTTGCGAAAACATCGAGCGGTGGAACACCGAAACGTGGTGTAACCGATTATTACGGTGGTGACATCCCGTGGGTGAAATCTGGCGAGCTTGGTGATGGTACGGTTTACGATGTTCAGGAAACGATAACCCAGTCTGGATTAGATAATTCATCCGCAAAATTATTTCCCAAGGGAACTCTATGCATTGCGCTCTATGGAGCAACTATTGGAAAACTTGGAATACTGGGAGTCGATGCAACGACGAACCAAGCAGTGTGTGGCATCTTTCTTCCTGAAGACATTGATACGCAATACGTGTTCTATTTCTTGGAGTCGATTCGCAAAGATTTGATCAATCAGGGCAAAGGCGGTGCCCAGCCAAATATCAACCAAGGCATCATTCGCGATATTCAACTTCCAATGCCGGGAACTCTCGACGAACAACGCCGGATTGTGGCGGAGATTGAGAAGCAGTTTACACGGTTGGATGCCGGGGTGGAGGGTTTGAAGCGGGTGCAGGCCAACCTCAAGCGCTACCGCGCCTCCGTCCTCAAAGCCGCCTGTGAAGGAAAGCTCGTCCCGACCGAAGCCGAACTGTGCGGAGCAGATTTAACCACAGAGACACAGAGACTCGGAGAAAATGGTAGGGACGCCTCTCCGCAGGCGTCCGATCAGTCGCACCGTTTTGGACGAGAAGATGGTTTGGCCACAAAAAGGCACAAAAAACACAAAGACGGGGAATCTGAAAATCTCTGCGATCTCAGCGACTCTGCGAGGGATAAATATGAATTCGAAACAGGATCTGAGCTCCTCGAACGCATTCTGATCGAGCGGCGCAAAGCCCACGAAGAGCAGCAGAAAAACGCCCCCCTCAATCCTCCTTCGCCAAGGCTTCGGCGGACAAAGAAGAAATACAAGGAACCCGCCGCCCCCGATACAAAAGATTTGCCCGACCTGCCCGAAGGGTGGGTGTGGGCGACTGCTGAACAACTCACGACGCTTCTGACTAGTGGTTCGCGGGGGTGGGGCAAGTATTACGCAGATAAGGGTTCATTATTCATTCGCGCTCAGGACATAAAAACGGACTCGTTAAATTTATCAGGCGTCGCGCATGTTTCATTGCCAGAGAAGGCAGAAGGCATGCGAAGCTCGGTTGAAAACAACGACCTGCTTGTAACTATTACGGGGGCAAACGTAACGAAATCAGCAATGGTAAAAGGACTGGATGAGGTCGCTTACGTAAGCCAGCATGTTGCCCTTCTGAAGCCTGTTCGCAACGAAACGTCACCATTTCAGTTTGTATGGATTGTTTCACCTGCACATGGTCGGAATAGATTGGAGAAGTGGGCATATGGTGCGGGAAAACCGGGCTTGAGTCTCGAACAAGTGCGTAGCTTGCCATTGGGTTTACCTCCCCTCGCCGAACAAAAACGAATTGTGGAAGAAGTAGAGCGCCGCCTGAGCGTGATCGAGGAAATGGAAGCCGCCGTCGAAGCCAACCTAAAACGCGCCGCCCGCCTCCGCCAGTCCATCTTGAAAAAAGCCTTTGAAGGGAAATTGGTTAAATGAGCATTCTGCATGTCAATCAGATCGCAACTCGTATCCGTGAATCGTTTGAAGAACACATTCCGAAAGATGATTTCAATCCGAATGATCCTGAGCTCGATGTGAAAATTCAAACCCGTTGTCTAGCTGCATATGCGGTCAAATCCATTGCAGGGTGTCCTGAGATAGACGCAGGGGCATCCGTTACCGATGGAGGTAACGATAATGGAATCGACGCGGTTTTCTATTCCTCCACCTACAATCGTTTGGTTTTGGTACAATCCAAGTGGATCAAGGATGGCAATTCCGAACCCGACAGTGGGGAAGTTGTAAAGTTCTGCAACGGCGTTCGCGACCTCGTCAACAGTGATTTTGATCGGTTTAATGATCGCGTGCGTCGCCGTCAGAGCAGTATAGAGAATGCGTTATCTAGCTTTGAATGTCAGGTTGTTTTAGTGCTGGCCCATACGGGCAGGTCATCGTTGGCCGTGCATGCAACTAGACAAATAGATGATCTGTTAAGCGAACTGAATGACGCGAGTGAAATCGCGATTTTCGAGAATCTGCCGCAGGACAAAATATACACCATGTTGGCAGAGGGGGCGGCAGGCGGTGCCAACGAGCTGGAGTTTGGGTTGTCTCAATGGGGAAAAGTAGAAACGCCCCATACAGCTTTTTATGGGATGGTGACTGGAACCGAAATTGCGGCGTGGTGGAAGCAATACGGTGAAAGGTTGTTTGCGAACAATCTACGAAGTGTTCTCGGTAACACAGACGTTAATAAGCAAATAGCTTCTACTGTGGATATTCGACCAGAAGATTTTTGGTACTTCAATAACGGCATTACTGTTACCGCGAAGGATGTAATAAAGAGTCCTGCAGGGGGCGGCACTCGAGATTTAGGAACGTTTAAAGCCTCTGGTGCGTTTGTTGTAAATGGCGCTCAAACAGTTAGTAGTTTGGGGCGCTATGACGGAAGCGCAGAGAATCTAGAAAATGTGCGGGTACCATTGCGGGTAATTTCACTCGAAGCAGCTAAAGAGGATTATGGAACGTTAATCACCCGGACGAACAATACCCAAAACCGAATCGAAGCACGCGATTTTGCCTCGCAGGATCCAGAGCAACATCGTATTCGCATCGAATTACAAATCGAAGGAATCGATTACAATATCGCTCGTTCTGATGGCTTTAAACGGTCGGATACCGCATTTGATTTGGAAGAATCAACTATCGCTCTCGCCTGTGCAGAAGGAGATCCAAATCTTGCAGTTCAGGTAAAAAAGGAAATTGGTAAGTTTTGGGTGGATTTAGAGAAGTCACCGTATAAACGACTCTTCAATCCAACAACAACCTCGTTTTATGTATATCATGCAGTTCTGCTCCTTAGGCTGGTTGAAAGGCGAATAGATGAAATCCTGAAATTGTTGACGCGAAAAAGCGGCAAAAGATACGGAGTGTTGGTTCATGGAAACCGTTTAATTGCATCGGTTGTGTTTAGACGCCACCAACTGCCCAAGCGACTAGGCAGCGCAGAACTCCAAGTGGAAGAGCATTACGATTCTATTTCATTGTCATCCCATAGATATTGAAAAAAAAGGCTGGCATGTGCCGTTGAAATCCTCCACTCGGAGGGTATGAAAAAACAACATAAACACAAGCCAGCCGGACATAGGTATACAACCTTGAAACAATTGTGCAATCTGATTCCCGGACACATGGTGTCGAGCCTTGCGCAGAAGCATGGCGTGGACATTCAAAGCCGGACGTACACGCCGTGGAGCCATGTGGTTTCTTTGCTGTACGCCCACTTCTCCCATGCACTCGGACTCAACGATGTGTGCGACGCGCTCCAGATGAACGCGGCGGCGCTCTCTACCATCCGCGGCGCGGTTCCTCCGTCGCGTAACAACCTGAGCCACGCGAACAAGATCCGCAACGCGGACATGGCCGAAGAGCTCTACTGGTGCATGATGAAGCATCTGATGGATACAGTCCCGGGCTTCGCGAAGGGCAAGGTTCGGCGCGGATACCTCCGGCGCTTCAGCAAGACGATCCATGCGCTGGACTCGACCACGATCCAGCTCGTCGCCAACTGCATGGACTGGGCGAAGCATCGCCGCCGCAAGGCTGCGGCCAAGTGCCACCTGCGCCTCGACCTGCAAAGCTTCCTGCCCCGGTGCGCCATCATCGACACGGCGAAGCACCATGACAGCACGATGACCCAAAGCCTGTGCGCCGAGCTCAAACCCGGTGAAATCGCCGTGTTCGACAAGGCCTACAACAAGTTCAAGCATCTTTTCGAGCTGACGGTGCGCGGTGTCTGGTGGGTTGGCCGGGCGAAGGACAACATGCAGTACAAGGTGGTGCGCACCCTCGAAACCACCGGGCACAAGCGCATCCTGCGCGACGAGGTCATCGAGATGGTGGTCGAAGCATCGAAGAAAGCCTATCCGTGCGAGTTGCGCCGGGTCGTGGCGCTGGTCGAGATTAACGGCAAGGATGTCGAAATCGCCTTCATCACCAATCACCTGGAGTGGAGCGCGTGGACGGTCGCCGAACTCTACCGTTGCCGCTGGGACATCGAGGTGTTCTTCAAGGAGATCAAGCAGACGCTCCAACTCTCCGACTTCCTGGGCTACAGCGCCAACGCCGTGCGCTGGCAGATCTGGATGGGGCTGCTGGTCCACCTGCTGATGCGCTGCCTCGCGTTCATGCACGGATGGGAGCACAGCTTCAAGCGGCAGTTCACTGTTGTGCGCGCGGTGCTTTGGCGCCGGTGGAACCTGCCCGCCTTGCTGGATTCCTATGGGACAGCCAAACCGCCCGGCCGCATACGGGGTGCGCCGGAACAGGCGTATCTGCCGGGGTTTGTCTAAGAGCTGTGGGACAGCCATATGCACAAAGCGCGGAACCATGGTTAACCTTCAACAAAAAATCGGAATTGACTAAATGAATCGGACATCAGAAACCTTAACAAAAACGGGGTTTTACTCTCCGTCAGCACCACCTATGGGATGAATGTGATTCTATTTCTAAGCTGGTTGACCAAGCTGTGGACTCTTTAGAAGAGATGGTGGAGGAGCGATATGACGGTAACTTCCTAGCCGTTATCTTCAAAAATCCCACCAAGTCCAAAGAGCTCTTCGACATGTGTGTCGATGGCGTTAGGCGCAAGCAGGTTCAGTTGGATCTGGGGATCTAACTAGATAATGAATCCATGATATTTAATTCATACATAGGCATCGATTACTCGGGAGCAGGCGAACCAACGGGGCGTCGTCGCAACCTTCAACTTTATTTGACTGAGGGAGGCACTGAACCCGAGCAGGTGAAGGCTTCCAATGATTGGAACTGGAGCCGTCAACTTCTCGCGGAATGGCTCGAAAATTACCTGGCGACACACGACCGGGTAATTGTAGGGATTGATCATGGATTTTCATTTCCAAAGAGCTACATGCAGCGAAACAATATTCACACATGGGATCAGTTTCTGGCTGACTTTTCCAATCATTGGAAAACGGAGTCGGCCTCGGTTGAATCTTTCCGGGAAAACAATCCGCGCAGCGGTGATAGCAAAGAGTTCCGACTGACCGAGCAATGGACTTCATCAGCCAAGAGCGTTTTCCTTTTTGATGTGAACGGGAGTGTGGCCAAGTCCACCCACGCAGGACTGCCATGGTTGCTTCAGCTTCGAAGCCGGTTGGGTGACCGCCTCCATTTCTGGCCGGTTGATGGCTTTGATATTCCTGAAGGCAAATCCGTTGTTGCCGAAGTGTATCCTTCCATCTTCCGCAATCGCTATGAGCGCGATGGCCGAACAGGCGACGAACAGGATGCCTACTCCTGCGCTGCCTGGATGCAGCAGATGGATCGCAACGGTTTTCTGACGCAATATTTTCATCCACCGCTAACGGATGAAGAAAAACAGGTTGCGGCGCTTGAGGGCTGGATTCTTGGAGTTTATTAAAATGCCATGGAATGGAGATCCTTATGAGCAGTAAAACCATTATGACACCCGTGTTGAAGTTTTGGGGATTTAAGCAGCATCCGTTTGACGACCGGGTTTTGCGCGGTTCAGAACTGGAGCTGTTTGTTGACCGTAAAACCGAGATAAGGCGCCTTCAGAATGCATTGAGCAACCCGTTGTCGGGTGTTTTTGGTGCGCAGGGGGCCGGCAAAAGCTCGGTGTTATATAAGCTGGAAGAATGGGCGATCAGCGAAAGCTATCCCGTCGTGGTGACCCAGATGAGTGGTGCCAGCGAAAATCTGCTTTATCGGGAAATTCTGGCGGCGATCCTTCAGGAAATTAAGGCCGGCAAGGTGAAGGTTCTGGCCAAGCTGAAGCTGAAAGTTGACCAAGAAATTGAGCGGGTGCAAAACAGCATCAAATATACTTCGGCAGTTGAAGCGGCTGGTGAGGCCGGATGGAAGGCGATGCTGAACCTTACCCTGAAAGCGGGAATCAAAGAACAGGAAGAACGCGAGCTGGCACAGCACACTGAGGAGAGCGCCCTGGCATTGATCAAGAAAATCGCCATGCATAAAAAGGCACCTTTCGTGGTGATTGTTGATAATCTTGAACGAGCCAGGTTCCTGCTTGATGACGAGGATGCCTATTTCCGATTTGTTACCAAATTTTCGCAGACCATTGATGGCATGTTCTCTGATTTGGGCGTGCCGTTTGTCGTCTCGCTAGACCAAATTTTTGCCGACCGGATCAATGACAACCTGCCGGGTACTGAGGAGGCCGCATCGTTCTCCTTTGGCAAGTTGGTCGAGTTGTCTGTTTTTCCTCCACCTGAGCTGTACAAGTTGATCGCCCGGCGCTTGGAATGCCGAAAATGGGAGGGAGCGGTGGAAGATTTTGTTGAGCGGAATGCATTCTGGGCGTTGGTCGGTGCCACCGGCGGGCATTCAAGGCGGGCGTTTGCTGTGCTGCGCGAAGCTATGGAACTGGTTGCGGAAAGAAGTTCTGACAAGACCATTGGGCTGGAGCAGATGCGTACGGCCATCGCGCAGTGCGGGGAAAAGCTGGATGAGAAGGATTTGCTCATTTTGCAGTTCATTGAAGCGAACGGTGCGCGGTCATCCTCCGACGAGGATTTTTCAAAGGCGGTTGGCCTATCCCGTGTGCAACGGGGAAGGCGACTTAATGAATTGGTAGAGAAAGGATTGCTCCGGGTTGAAGAACAGAGCAGTGGGAAAACGAAGAAATATACCTATTTTCTGGTGAAGATTGATGAGGATGGTTGATTCTCACGCTGATTACGCTGATTACGCTGATTACGCTGATTACGCTGATTACGCTGATTACGCTGATTACGCTGATTACGCTGTTCACGCTGTTCACGCTGTTCGCGGAGTGGGGATTCCGGAAGAATCCGGCAATTGATGGCCGCCGCCGAAATTAGTGAAAAGGTCATAAAACACGCGAATTTGGCAGTTTTCCTAATAGTGAAGACGAACGAATCCGGAAGAATCCGGCAATTTTGATGAAGGAGATGTATTGATGACCAACCCGCAACAACTGGTATCCAAACTTTGGAACTACTGCAATATTCTGCGCACGACGGTTTGTCGTACGGCGATTATGTCGAGCAGTTGACGTTTTTGCTATTCCTAAAAATGGCGGAGGAGCAGGCGCAGTTACGCGGTAAGCCGTCGGCGGTGCCGGAGGAATATGGCTGGCCGAGCCTGATGGAGCGCGACGGCGATGAGCTGGAGACGCATTATCGCCATGTGCTGGAAAACCTAGGCAAGCAAAAGGGCATGCTGGGGCTGATCTTTAAGAAGGCGCAGAACAAGATTCAGGATCCGGCCAAGCTTCGCCGCCTGATTGTGGAGCTGATCGACAAGGAGCAGTGGACATCGATTGCGTCGGACGTGAAGGGCGATGCCTACGAAGGGCTGCTGGAAAAGAACGCATCGGACGTGAAGGGCGGGGCCGGGCAATATTTTACCCCCCGCGCGCTGATTGCGGCCATGGTGGATGCGATGGCGCCGCAACCGGGGCAGACGATCTGCGATCCGGCCTGCGGTACGGGCGGCTTTCTGCTGGCGGCGCATGATTATCTGGTAAAACACCACGAGCTCGACCGTGAGCAAAAGAAGGCGTTACGCAACGAAACCCTGTTCGGCATCGAGCTGGTGGACAGCGTAACCCGTCTCTGCGCCATGAACCTGCTGCTGCACGGCATTGGCGGTGATACAGATGCCAAGGAGCTGCCGGTAACCACCAAGGATGGATTGTCGGGCAAGCATGGTGAATACGACATGGTGCTGGCCAATCCGCCGTTCGGCAAAAAGAGCAGCGTCACCATCGTGAACGAAGCCGGGGAACAGCAGAAGGAAGCGCTGATCATCAACCGCGACGATTTCTGGGCATCGACCAGCAACAAACAGCTCAACTTTCTCCAGCACATTTTCACCATCCTCAAACAACATGGCCGCGCGGCGGTGGTGCTGCCGGACAACGTATTGTTCGAAGGCGGCGCCGGGGAAACCATCCGACGCGAGTTGCTGAAGCAGGCCGATGTGCATACCCTCCTACGCCTGCCGACCGGGATTTTCTACGCCCAGGGCGTAAAGGCCAACGTCGTCTTCTTCGACCGCAAACCCGCACAGGAAAAGCCGTGGACTTCCAAGCTCTGGATCTACGATCTGCGCACCAACATGCACTTCACCCTCAAAACAAACCCGCTCAAGCGCTCCGACCTCGATGACTTCGTGAATTGCTATTTTGGTGGGGACGTATCTCCGCAGGCGTCCGCGGCGGGCTCGGAGAGCCAGCCCTACCTTGGCAACCGTCACGACCGCAAAGAAACTGACCGCTTCAAAAGCTTCGACTATGCCGACCTCGTAAAGCGCGACAAAGCCAATCTCGACATTTTCTGGCTCAAGGATGAATCCCTGGAAGACTCCGCCAACCTCCCCGATCCCGATGTCTTGGCCCTGGAGATCACCGAAGACCTAGAAGCCGCCCTCGAACAATTCGCCACCATCGCCGAGGATTTGAAGGAGTAACGTGAAGGCAGATAAAAGCGGAAAGGAATAACAGTCGTTCGTTCGTGATCAAGTAGGATCAGGTGTAGCAACATCCTGTAGATCCTGTAATCCCGTCCCGCGAGCGTAGCGCTCCGATATTTTTCGAAGAAAACAATGACCAGCGGTCATGGTTCATTCCTTTTGCGCGAAGAAGGCTTCGGCGGTGTTGGAGCCTTGCAGGTATCCGTGCGAAACGAGGAAGGCGTCGGTTTTTTTGAGGGTGTCGAGGAAGGCGGGATTGCCCTTCTCTTTATAATTAAAGAAGCCGTGCCCCTGGCCTTCGTAGGGGACCAGTTCCACTGGGTTCCCCTTTTTCTTTGCCTGCCGGGTAAACAGTTCGGCGGAGGAAAACGGGACGGTCTTGTCGGCCGTGCCGTGGAATATGATGGTGGGTGGAATGCCGGAGCCAATGTGGTGGTAGGGCGAAAGCTGGTGGGAGGGGACTCCCATGCGAGCCTCCATGCCGGCAAGTTTTTTCGGGTTCCCGGAGTCATAGCCTTCCACCGGCGCGAGGACAAGGGCGGGGTTGAAGAGAACAAGCGCGTTGGGCAGGGCGCTGATGGAGGGGTCTTCGGTGGGGTCGTCGAAGGCGCTGATGGTGCCGAGCGCCCCGGCCAAATGGCCGCCGGCCGAGCCGCCGCCCGCCGCGATTCGGTTGGGATCGACGCCGAGGCGTTGGGCGTTTTGCCGCACCCAGCGGATGGCGGACTTGGCGTCGCTGAAGCAGGAGACCGCCTTTACGCCGTGGCGGCTTTTCACACGGTATTCGGCGCTCATGGCCACCATGCCGCGCGAAGCGAGATAGGTGCACTGTTTTTCAAATTGCGAGGGGGAGCCGCTGTTCCATCCGCCGCCGAAAAAAAAGACGATGGCCGGACGCGCATCGCCTGCCTTGTGGCCGTTGGGCTCGAAGATATGGATGGGCAGTTTTACGCCATCGATGGATTTGTAGATTTCGGCCCGGGCGCCGGGCAGGGGGTTGGGGGCATCCTTGGGTGGGGCTGCGGAAACGGTTCCCGCCAAAAGCACCACCAGGCCGGAGATGATTGCAATATTCCTAATCTTCATGCGAAACCTCGGTTATTGAATTCAAGTACGTGTTATGGAACAAAGGGCGGCGCGGTGCAACCCTATCGGGGCAAATGCCTCATATAAAAGCCATCTGACCGATTGCAGCCATAAAAAACAAGGGAAGGCATCGCGCTGTCCAAAATGGGCCGACAATTGGCTTGGTGTCCAAACCCTTTTAGGTTAAACGTTTATTCTTTATGAGAGGTGAACAATGAAATATGGTGTTGTGTGTTTGTTTTTAGTGAATTCGCTGCTGGTTGGGGCGGGGGCGTCGAAGGTCCTGCCGAACATTGTGGTGATTGTGGCCGACGACCAGGGCGATGCGGATGTGAGCTATAATCCGCTCCATCCGCCGGAGGAGGAAACGCTCTACGCCGACTGGTTCGCGCAGATGGCCGAACCGGCCAAGGGCTCCAAGCACTACGACCCAACGGGGGGCGGCAAAAAGAAAAAGAAGGCGAAGGGGAAGACGGGTGAGTAGTTTCCGGAGCGGGAAGGCTGCCCCGATCCCAAGCTTCCGTTGGATGAAGGGCGTTCTGGGTTGGGTTGTTTTGGTTTCGGGGCTCCGGTTGGTTGCGGAGGCCGGCGAGATCCGTGCGATGACGTTCAACGTCCGCTACCCGGCGCCGCAGGACCTCAACGAGAAATCGTGGGACCTCCGCAAGGATCTGGTGATTGCGTCCATCAAGAAGCACAGGCCCGACTTCCTCGGCACGCAGGAAATCGTGGCGGAATATCTACCCTTCCTCGAAAAGGAATTGCCGGAATATGCCCACATCGGGCGTTTCCGCAAGGGGGACGGCGACCGGTTCGACGAATGCTCGAAAATATTCTACCGCAAGGACTGCTGGGAGATCGTGGGGAACGACCACGGTTCGTTCCAGTTGTCCGACACGCCGGAGGTGGTCGGATCCCGGGATTGGACGAGCATGGCGCGGGTGACGAGCTGGGCGCGCTTCCGCCGGATGGGCACCGGCGAAACCCTTTATGTCTTCAACACCCACTGGGACCACCGCACCGGGCGGGACGAGTCTTCGCGCCTGTGCGCGGAACGCATCGCCGCACGCAAGGCCCCGGACGATCCCGTGATCTTCATGGGCGACTTCAACCGCTACCAGGAAACAAACCCCATGCGCCATCTACTGGGTGAAAAGGTGTATGGAACGGAGCCGCCCATCGCAATGGCCGACACCGATCCCGGAGTGCAAAAAATCGACCATGTTCTGGTATGGCCGAAGAGCGCAAAGGTGATCAAGGCCGGGGTTGTGAAGGACCGCTACGATGCGGGGGCGCACAAACACGTGCGCCCGTCCGACCACGATCCCACGTTGGCGATCATCGATTTCCAGGCCAGGCGCCCCAACGTGGTGCTGATCCTGGCCGACGACCTCGGCTACGGCGACCTGTCCTGCTACGGGCAGCAGAACCATCAAACGCCGGCCATCGACCGGTTGGCCGCCGAAGGGGTGCGGGCAACGGATTTCTACGTGCCGGTTCCGTATTGCGCCCCGTCGCGCGCGGCGCTGCTCACCGGGCGGCATCCCTTCCGCAACGGCCTGACCCGCAATCCGCATCCGGGCATTCACGACGATCGCGGCCTGCGGCCCGAAGAGATCACGCTGGCCGAGGTGTTCCGGCAGGCGGGCTATGCAACAACCTGCATCGGGAAATGGCACCTCGGCCACACCGCGGCATTCCACCCGACGCAGCAGGGCTTTGATGAATATTACGGCATCCTCTATTCCAACGACATGCTTCCGGTCCAGGTCTGGGAGAACCACAAGGTGGTGGAGAATCCGGCCGAGCAGACCTTGCTGACCCAACGCTACACCGAACGCGCAACGGACTTCATCGAACGGAATTCGGACAAACCGTTCTTCCTGTACCTGCCCCATGCCATGCCGCACAAGCCGCTGGCGGCTTCGGCTCAATTCCATACGCCCGAAACGCCGGACGACCTCTATGCCGACGTGATCCGGGAGCTGGATGGGTCGGTGGCAACCATCCGCCAAGCCCTCGAATCCGCTGGGGTGTTGGAGCAAACCATCTTGATCTTCCTGTCGGACAACGGGCCCCATTACGGCGGCAGCACCGGCGGGCTCAAGGGGAAGAAGGCCACCTCGTGGGAAGGCGGCATCCGGGTTCCGTTCCTCCTGCGCTATCCCGGGGCGTTCCCCGCCGGGCAGGTGGTTTCAACGCCGCTGAGTTCGCTCGATCTCTTCCCGACCTTGCTGGGGCTAACCGGGGTGCCCATGCCCGCCGGCTTGAAGATCGATGGCGAAAACATTACGGAGGTACTCCAGGGAACCACGGATACGCACGGCCCGATCTTCAGCGCGCACAACGAAGAAATCATGACCATTCGCAAGGGCGGCTGGAAGCTCTTCGTCCAGGAACCCCGCTATCTTTCGAAGCGGGATCTAAACCCGGACTATGTCGATCGCGTCTGGCCCAATGGCATCACGATTCTCGGGCAGAGGGAACAACCGACCTCGATGCAATACCCGGGGGTTCCGCCCATGCCGCTGGGCAATCCCCGTCCCTTGTTCAATCTGGCCGCGGATTCATCCGAAATGACGGACGTGTCGGGGGCCCATCCCGAAATCGTTGAGCAACTAACCGCGGAATGCCAGCGGTTCCTGGCATCCATGCCAGGGTATACAAACACGAACGGGGAAGCATCCCCGGATAAAGGACAACCATGAACTATTCGGAAACACGCAATGAAACCATGCTCTACAACCGGGTGGGCCGCAGCGGCTTGAAGCTGCCGGCGATCTCGCTCGGGATGTGGCATAATTTCGGGGAAGGCGAAAACCTCGCCAACCAAGCGGCACTGCTGCGCACCGCCTTCGATGCGGGGATCACCCATTTCGATTTGGCCGACAACTATGGCGGCGGATTCGCCGAGGTGAACGTCGGCAACATGCTGAAGTCCGATTTCGAGGGGCACCGCGACGAGCTGGTCATTTCCACCAAGGCGGGGCATCGCATGTGGAGCGGGCCCTATGGCGACTGGGGCAGCCGGAAACATATCATGGCCGGGATAGACCAAAGCCTGGAACGGCTTCAGCTCGACTATGTCGATATCTTCTACCATCACCGCCCGGATCCCGAAACACCGATGGAGGAAACGGCGCAGGCCTTGGCCGATGTGGTTCGGCAGGGCAAGGCGCTATACGTCGGGATCTCCAATTATTATGGCGCGCCTTCCCGGCGCATGGTCGCGTTGCTCAAGGAGTTCGGCGCGCCCTGCCTGCTCAACCAGCTTCCGTTCAACATGTTCGACCGCAATGCCGCCGAATCCGGCGAGTTCCAGGGCTTGGTTGAAGATGGCGTCGGGGCCATCACCTTCAGCCCGCTCGCGCAGGGGCTGCTCTCGGCGCGCTACCTCCATGGAGTCCCGGCGGACTCGCGCGCGGCAACGGAAGGAACCTGCCTCGATCGGGAGCGCGTGAGCGACGAACTGTTGGAAAAAGTCCGTGCGTTGAACGAAATTGCACGGCAACGCGGGCAGAGCCTGGCCCAGATGGCACTTTGCTGGAACCTGGATTTTGCTCCCGTGGCCTCCGTTTTGATCGGCGCGAGCCGGCCGGAGCAACTGGTTGAAAACACGAAGGCGCTGGAGAACCGGACGTTTTCCGGGGAAGAGCGGAGCTTGATCGATTCCTTGACTGCGGCATAGGTTTTCCGGGGCCGCCTCCGGTAAATTAATGGCCTTGCTTGTCTGATTCCTTTGGGCCTAAAGCGTTTATTCAATTACTGGGAGCGGATGGCGTGAAACGAGTGGTCTCGAAATATATGGTGTTCGGCGCGATCGGCGCGTTGGTTTCGGTGGCGGGGCATGCCGCTTCATCGAAGCCGAACGTGGTGGTCATCCTCACCGACGACCAGGGCTGGGGCGATCTGGGCATCAACGGGAACACGGCGATCCACACGCCGAACATCGACCGCATGGCGCTCGCGGGGGCGCGCTTCGACCGTTTTTTCGTGAGCCCGGTTTGTTCCCCGACGCGCGCGGAGTTTCTGACCGGGCGGCACCATGTACGCTGCGGGGTATACAGCACGTCCGCCGGCGGGGAGCGGATCAATGCCGACGAGACCTTGATCGCGGAGCTCTTCAAGCGCGGGGGCTACAAAACGGCGGCGTTTGGCAAGTGGCACAGCGGGATGCAGGCCCCGTACCATCCCAACACGCGCGGCTTCGACGAGTTCTATGGGTTTTGCTCCGGCCACTGGGGCGACTATTTCAGCCCGATGCTCGACCATAACGGCGACATCGTTTCGGGCAACGGCTATGTGAACGACGATTTCACCGAACGGGCGATGGACTTTATCGCCACCCACCGCGCGGCTCCGTTCTTGGTCTATCTTCCGCTCAACACGCCGCATTCGCCCATGCAGGTTCCCGACCGGTGGTGGGACAAGTTCAAGGATATGGAGCTGACCCAGGAGCATCGGGACCGGAACAAGGAAAACATCGACCACACCCGCGCCGCGCTGGCCATGTGTGAGAACATCGATTGGAACGTGGGCCGCTTGCTCGCCAAGCTCGATGAATTGAAGCTCGCGGAAAATACCATCGTGGTCTATTTCTCCGACAACGGCCCGAACGGGAAACGGTGGAACGGCGACATGCGCGGACAGAAGGGATCGACCGACGAAGGCGGGGTGCGCTCCCCGTTGTTCATTCGCTGGCCCGCAAAAATCAGGCCCGGAACCGAAGTGCTGCCGATCTGTTCGGCCTACGATCTGCTGCCGACCCTGGCCGAGCTGTGCGGGGTGCCGTTGGCAGGAACCCAGCCGCTGGATGGAACCAGCCTCAAGCCGTTGCTGCTTGGCCAGACCGCCGGATGGAAGGAGCGGACGCTGGTGCACTATTGGCGAAATATTTCGGTTCGAACCCAGCGCCATCGCCTGGACTACAAGGGTAATCTCTACGACATGGTGGCCGATCCCGGCCAACGGAAACCGGTCAACGGCGAAGCTCCCGAGACCGCCGCATCGCTGGCCGCGTTCGCGGAAAATTGGCGCACTCAAATGTTGGCGGAGCATGGCAAGGCGTTCGACGGCCGCCCGTTCGTGATCGGCCATCCGGGAGCGCCCATCACCCAGATTCCCGCGCGCGACGGCGTGGGCCTTGGCGGAATCAAACGCTCGAGCAGGCATCCCAACGACTCCTTTTTCACCCACTGGAAAAACAAGGACGACGCCATCGAGTGGAATTGCGAAGTGGGCCAGGGCGGAACCTACCAGGTCGAGCTGTTCTATACCTGCCCCGCCGCCGACGTCGGATCGACCGTTGAACTGGCGTTCAACGCGGCCGTGTTGACCGGGAAAATCGTGGAGGCGCACGATCCGCCGCTGGAAGGCATGGAGCTGGACCGTGTTCCGCGCAGCGAATCCTACAACAAGGACTTCAAGCGGATGACGCTGGGTAGAATCCAGCTGCAAAAGGGCCCCGGAACACTCAGGCTCCGGGCCTTGGATATTCCCGGCGAAGGGGTCATGGACTTCCGGCTCATGCTGTTGACGCGGGTGGACTGAATGTGGAACTGTGGATAAACCTATAATGGAGACCGAACATGAAGATGAATAGAAAGCAGTTTGTTAAGGCCGGGGCCGCGGCCACCGTCGGGTTTCCGGCCATCGTGCGCGCCCAGGGGCTCAATGAAAAATTGCAGGTGGCCTTTGTGGCGGTTGGCGGGAAAGCCAAGACGCACACCAAGGAAGCCCATGCGCACGGGCTCCAGTGCGTGGCCTTCGCCGATGTTGACAAAAGAACGTGGGGCAGCGTGCACGACAAGGAGGGGTGGGGCGGTGCGACCGGCTACACCGACTGGCGCGAAATGTTCCAGAAGCAGCGCAAGGACATCGATGTCGTCTTCGTGACCACGCCCGACCATTCCCATTTTTCACCTAGCATGACCGCGGTTTCGATGGGCATCCATTGCTACACGGAAAAGCCGCTCACGTGGTCGGTGCGCGAGGCGCAACTGCTGACCCAGGCGTATGGTGAGCAGAAAAATGTCGTGACCCAGATGGGGAACCATGGCCATGCCATGCAGGGGTGGCGCGTGGCCTATGAATTGGTGAAGGGTGGGGCCGTCGGCGAGGTGAAGGAATTCCACACCTGGACCAACCGGCCGATTTGGCCGCAGGGCGGAAACCGCCCCGGCTACACCTCGCCGGTTCCGGATTATCTAAACTGGGAGGCCTGGATCGGCGCGGCCCCGATGCGCCCGTTCGCCGCTCCGCAAGAAGGCGCCCACAAAGGCTATGGACCCTATCATCCATTCAACTGGCGCGGCTTCGTGGACTTTGGTTCCGGCGCCCTGGGCGATATGGCCTGCCACACGACCGATGGCATCTACGCCATCATGAATCCGGGCTATGCCGCAACCGCCGAGCCCCTGGAGATGAACGGTTCCATTGGCGACCAATATCCCGCCGGCATGGTGGTCAAGTGCACCTACCGGGCAACGGCCGAGCGCCCCGGCTTCGCAACCTATTGGTACGAAGGCCAGGACAAGAAGGGTCAACCCTACATGCCGGAAACCCCCGAGGAACTGAAGGAGGATGACGCCACCCTGCCGCGCACCGGAAACCTGATTGTCGGCACCAAGGGCAAAATGCTGGTTCAGGGCGACTACTGGAACAGCCCGCGCATCATTCCCGAAGCCAAGCGCCGCGAGTTCGGACGCCCGGAACAGCTGCTCGACCGTTCCCCCGGCCACCACGCGGAATTCTTCATGGCTTGCCGCGGCGAAAAACCGCGCGAATTCAGCCAGTCCAACTTTTCCTATTCCGGGCCGATGACCGCCAATATCCAGCTCGGCAACCTCTGTGCCCGGGCCGGGAAAAAGCTCGTCCTCAATGAAGCCGGGGAAATCACCAGCGACCCGAAGATCAACGAGCTCGCCTGGCGCGAACCCCGCAAGGGCTGGGGGCCGCTGGAAAGCATCGTCTAGCGGTTGTTGCTCCGGTAGGCAAGGGGGCTTTGGCCAAAGTGTTGCTTGAAGCTGTTGCTGAGATGCGAGGCGTGCGGCAAGCTGCTGGCCGAGCTGCGCGATGCGGCGGCCACGGTTCAGCGGGAACCGGTGCCGGTTTCCAAACTGCGGATCGGCTTGAAGTGCGGCGGATCCGATGCCTTTTCCGGACTGACGGCGAATGCGTTGGTCGGGGCGGCTTCGGACCGGTTGATTGCGCGTGGCGGCTCGGCGGTGCTGACCGAAATCCCCGAGGCCTTCGGCGCCGAAACCATCCTGTTCAACCGCTGCGTGAACGAAGCGGTTTTCGACCGCGCGGTGGCGGTGGTGAACGATTTTAAAAACTATTTCATTTCGCATGGCGAACCCGTTGGCGAAAACCCGTCGCCGGGAAACAAGCAGGGCGGGATTAGCACTCTGGAGGACAAATCGCTCGGGTGTGTGCAGAAGGGGGGCACGGCACCCTTGGCCGATGTGATTCGATACGGTGAACGAATCAAGAGCGATGGGCTGACGCTGCTGGAAGGCCCGGGGAACGACATTGTTGCGGTCACGGCTTTGGCGGCGGCCGGTTGCCAGATGGTGCTCTTCACGACCGGCCGCGGAACGCCGCTGGGCGGGCCGGTGCCGGTGGTGAAGATTTCCTCGAACAGCGCGTTGGCGGAGCGGAAGAAAAACTGGACCGACTATAACGCCGGGGTGTTGCTGGAGGGCGCGGCGATGGATGACGTGGGCGATGCCTTCTTCGAGTATCTGGTGGATGTGGCGTCCGGCTTCAAAACCCGCAGCGAGGAAAATGGATACCGCGATTTTGCAATATGGAAACAGGGCGTGACGCTATAACAGGAATGATTTGATGACCGCGAAGGCGCAAAGAAACAAAGATTTAAAGGCTTTGCGACTTAGCGCCTTTGCGGTCAAAAACAGTGCAGGTGATATTAATATGAAAAAATGGATGATTAGTTTAGTTGCCGGGCTGGCGGTTTCTCCTTTTGGAGCACCGGGTGCGGAGCGGATTTATCTTTCGGGCCAGGGGCCGTCGGACGCGGTGGAGTGGGACTTCATCTGTTCCAAAGGCCGCAAGAGCGGGGAGTGGACGAAGATCCCGGTGCCGTCCAACTGGGAGCAGGCGGGGTTTGGCAATTATAACTATGGCCACGACGACCCCGCGACAAAACATGATGAGACCGGCACCTACCGCACCTCCTTCATGGTTCCCAAGGATTGGCAGGAAAAGCATGTGCGCCTGGTCTTTGAAGGTTCCATGTCGGAAACCTCGATCAAGATCAACGGCAAGAGCGTAGGGACTCCAAACCTCGGGGGCTACCTGCCGTTCCGCTACATTCTGAATAAAAAATCCAATTTGAAATATGGTGGGGAAAACACACTCGAAGTATTGGTGAAGAAAAAACCGGAGAACAGCAGCCTCGACCAGGCGGAACGCAAGGGCGACTACTGGGTGTTCGGCGGCATCTACCGGCCGGTCTATCTGGAGGTGCAGCCGAAGGAATTTGTCAATCGCTTGGCGATTGATGCCAGGGCCGACGGCACGCTGCGCCTCGATGTTTTTCCCCAGGTGCAGCATGAGAGCCGGTTCTGGAAAAAATCGAAGGGTTACGTTGACGAGCTCGTCGCGCAAGTCCAGACGCTGGAAGGCGAAAATGTGGGCCAACCCATGACGGCGGAAATGCACAATGGCACCGGCCGGATTCGTTTAAACACCAAAATCAAAAACCCGAACCTTTGGTCGCCGGAATATCCGAATCTCTACCAGGTCAAGGTCACCCTGAAGAAGGACGGGGAAATCCTGTCGGAAAAAACGGAGCGCTTCGGCTTCCGGACATTCGAGCTCCGGCCTCGGGATGGCCTATATCTGAATGGAAAGAAAATCATGGTTCAAGGCGTGAACCGCAATGTCTTTGATCCCCGGCATGGCCGCGCCGTGGATGCCGAAAAGGTTTGGAACGATGCCCGTGCGATCAAGGCGATGAATGCCAACCTGGTGCGTTCCCACATGCCGCCGACGACGGAGTTCATGCGGGCCTGCGATGAGCTGGGCCTGATGGTGATCACCGAGCTGTGCAACTGGCACGATCCCTATATCGACACGCCGATTGCGCGGAACATCGCCTATGAAATGGTGGTCAAATACCAGAACCATCCGTCGGTTGTTCTCTGGGCGAACGGCAATGAAAACGGGTTCAACCTGGAGATTGACGAGCTGTATCCGCTCTATGATCTTCAAGATCGCCCGGTGATTCACCCATGGACCTATTTTGACGGGATCAATACGTTCCACTATCCGGATTGGAAAGCGTTGCAGGTGCAGCTCAACCGACCGGCGGTCTATCTGCCGACCGAGTTCCTGCATGGCCTTTACGACGGCGGGCACGGCGCCGGGCTGGAGGACTATTGGAACGCCATGCGCGCAACTCCGACCTCGGCCGGTGGCGTGCTGTGGTGCTGGGGCGATGCCGCACTCATGCGTACCGACCAGGATGGCGAGCTGGACACGGCCGGCAACCAATCGGCCGATGGCATCGTTGGCCCTTACGGGGAAAAGGAGGCATCCTATTATTCCGTCCGCGAAATCTGGTCGCCGATCCAAATGGCGATGCCCCCGGATTTCGAAGGCAAGCTGGAACTTGAAAACCGCTACCATGAAACCGGCCTCGAGGAATGTTTGTTTGAATGGCGCTTGGTGAACTTTGCGGCACCGTTCGCCACCACCGTCGAAACCACGGTGGTTGCCGAAGGGAAGCTCCAGGGGCCGAAGATCAAACCCGGCAAAGTGGGAGCTCTCCAGCTTCCGCTTCCCAAGGATTGGAAAGAGGTCGACGGCCTGGAGTTGCGAGCACTCGGCAGCAACGGAGTGGAAATCATGCAGTGGGCATGGCCGTTGAAGGTAGCTCGCATATCTGATGCGAGTTTGTCCGAACGCGGATCGGATATCCGCGCTACACAGGGTGCAGAAACCGGGTTCCATTTTAAAATTGGCGATACCGAATGGAGGTTTTCCAAAACAACCGGACAGTTGCTGGGCGCTTCAGTCGATGGAAAAGATGTCGGACTTGGGATGGGGCCGATCCTCTATGCCGGCACGCTGGATGAAGTGCTGGAATTTTCCACGGACTGGAAGGCCGAGGTTTCGGAAAAGGATGGGGCGGTGGGCATCCAATCCGGGAATTCGGACGGTTCATCCTTCAAATGGACGCTTTCGGACGACGGCACCGTGGCGCTCGATTATTCGTTTGCCGCACTGACCAACGAGCTGGCCTATTGCGCGGTCGGCTTTGATCTCGCCGAGGAGAAGGTGGTCTCGAAACGCTGGCTGGGGCAGGGGCCGCACCGCATCTGGGGCAATCGGCTGAAGGGGCCGCAATTCGGATTGTGGGAAAATGAATACAACGATCGCATTACCGGCGTGGACTGGGGCGAGCCGGAATTCAAGGGCATTTTCGGGAACGTGGACTGGATGCAGATAGGCCTTTTGGATAATTCCTCGCTGCTGGTTGATCCTGATAGGTTCTCGTCCGTTGGTGTGTTGCTGCCGAGAAATGCGGAGGGCGAGCGCAATAAGAAAACATACACCAGTCCGATCCACGCCTGGTGGCACTATCCGGAAGCGGGCGGGCTGCATCTGTTCCACAAGCTTCCGGGAATTGGAACCAAGTTCGCGAACGCCTGGGAGCTCGGCCCGCAGGGGTCGCCAAGCGTGGTCGAGGGACCGATCAAAGGACGGGTTGTGTTTCGGGTGAGATGAGTAAACACAAAGGCACAAAGTTCACAAAGCTTGGTGCTCTGCGTGCCTTGGGCACGGCGGGTGTTGAAGGAGTTTTGATGACGTGTTCTGGATTAGCGATGGTGCTGTTGTGTGTTGGGAGTTCCGCGCTCGCCGTGGCGGGCAAGCCGAATGTGGTGCTTATCCTGTTGGACGATGTCAGCCATTATTCAGTGTCCGCGTATGGTGCGGAATCGATCAGCTGCGACCATCCAACGGAGCCATTCGAAAATGTGCCATTCGCGACGCCCCGCATGGATAGCTTGGCTGAAGAAGGCGTCCGGTGTGATTTGGGCAAGCGGCAATCCGGAAATCGCCACCGTGGATAAATTCGGCGTGCTGCATGCGCACCAGGCGGGCGAGGTCATCATCAACACCTATTCCTGGGACGATGCCAACCCCTCCGCAAAGAACGAAGGGGAGACCTATTCAACGTCCGGCATTAAAGGTGAGGTGCGGATCGTCATCGCGGAGTAGGTTTTAATGAGGGATGGTCCCGTCCTTTTAGCCAAGTGACAACGTTCGGCCGATATGGGACGTTGTGGGCTGATTGCGAAGGTTATGGAGGAAAGAGTCTATGAAGCATCTGTTTATCTTGATCGCGGCATCGCTGTCTGCGGGGCCTGCATGGGTTTCCGCCGCGCCATCGGGGCAACCCAATATCGTGGTGATTCTGGCCGATGATATCGGTTCCGGCGATATCAGTTTTTATCGGGAACGTTTCATGAAAATGGAACCCGTTCTGGAAACGCCGAACATTGATGCGTTGGCGGAAAACGGCATGTGGTTCACCGATGCCCATTCGTCGACTTCGCTTTGTGCGCCGACGCGCTATGCCATCATGAGCGGCAAGAACAACTACCGTTCGGTCGCGCCATGGGGCGTGTGGAACTCGTTTCTTGAAGGCGCGATCAAGGTGGGCGACACGACGCTTGGAACCGTTGCGCGCGATGCGGGCTATGCAACCGGCTTTGTCGGCAAATGGCACCTGGGGCTCAGTTTCAAGCGCTTGGATGGCAACGGATGCTATCGCGGTAACGACAAAGATCCGAAACCGGTTCCGGCGGACATGATGCAGATTGCCTACGGCGGCCCCAAGGACATGGGCTTTGATTATGGCTATGCGCTGCCGACCGGTGTGCAGGGGCCGCTCTATATGGCCTACGAAAATGAAAAGTGGGCGCCGTTCGAAGCGGATTCAAAAATGATCTGCTGGAATGAGCAAACGGCCACGGATCCGGCCACGGTTACCGCGGAAGATAAAAAGGCGCTGAACATCGAGGGCAACATGACGATCTCCGACAAGGGACCTGGCATGGGCGACTCCAACTGGGATACCTCGAAGATTCCGGACATTATCTCCCGCAAGGCGGTTGGCTTCATCAACGAGCATGCCAACAAGAAACCGTTCTTCCTCTACTACTGCAGCCCCGAGGCACACCGCCCGCACATGCCACCCGCGGAGATGGACGGCCAGAAAATCCGCGGCACGTTGCCGTCGCGCCACATGGAATGCATCAAGGTGCTGGATCTTGAGGTAAAACGCATTGTCGACGCGCTGAAAAAAAACGGTGTGTTGGATAACACGCTGGTCATCTTCACGGCCGACAATGGCGGCCTGACCTGGAATGTGCCGGGCACGATGGAGTCCGGACACAGGCCGAGCGGGCTATACCGCGGCGCCAAGAGCGCCCCGCACGAAGGCGGGCACCGTGTGCCGTTCATTGCCCACTGGCCGAAAAAGGTGAAGGCCGGAGCCATGACCGACGAGCTGGTGATCACCCACGACCTGATGGCGACGGTCGCCAAAATCGCCGGCACGAAAATGAAGGACGAGGAGACGCTCGACTCCACGAACATTCTCCCGGTGCTGCTCGGGGAAGGAAAATTCAACCCGCGCGATAAGCTGATCTGGCAGGCGGGCGCAAGCTTCGAGGTCATGTACCGCGAAGGCGGCTGGAAGCTGATCATCCAGAGCAGCCATCAGCTGGATAAATGGGAGCCGATCGCTCTGTTCAATTTGGAGTCCAACCAGGCGGAGAATGAAGAACGGAACCTGATCACACATCCTGAATACAAAGCCCGTGCAGAAAAAATGTTTAATGAATATATGCGCATCCGCGAGAGTGGTGTGCGAACGGCTCCGATGAACCCCTAATGGACCAATGGTTTGAAAAAGCAGATAATTCTCGCAATGATTATGGTGGTTGCCGTTCTTTCGGGAACGGCCGAGACACGCAAACCCAATGTGGTGATCATTTATACGGACGATCAGCCGATGGATTCGTTTGGGTTCATCCGGGGCAAGGCGCATACGCCGAACATTGACCGGCTGGCCAAGGAGGGCGCGTATTTTTCGAAGGCGTATGCAACGAGCAGCGTCTGTTCCCCGAGCCGCTATTCCGCCCTGACCGGGCAGTATGCGAGCCGCTGCCAGTCTCCCGAGTTCCGCCGGGAAATCAGCGAGGAAGGGGTAACCAAGGTGCTGTGGAACATGGGCATGTCGGAAGACCAATGGAATTTCCCGCGCGTGATGCAGGCGAATGGATACAAGACCGGCATGATCGGAAAGTGGCATGTGGGATCGAGCGGGAAACATGGCCATCGGAAAACCGTTCCGAATAACGATCCGAAAAACCCCGAGGTGAAAAAAGTCCTTCAATACAACCAGGAATATTACTGCAAGGACATCGCCGAGTTCGGCTTTGACTACGTGGGCGCGGCTTTTCATGGAAACCCGAACGACGATCCCAACCTGGTTAAAACCGGATGCAACGTGCACCTGCCGGAGTGGCAGACCAAGCATGCGCTGGAGTTCATCGAAACGTACAAGGATGAGCCGTTTGTGCTCTACTATGCGAGTACGTTGCTGCATGTGCCGGACTGCACGGCCGATCTGAAGAAAGACCCGCGCCTGACCCCGCTGGGCTGGATGGACGAACCGATCGCCCCGGGGGTTCTGCCGCCGCGCGAGGATGTGCTGCGCCGGGCCCGCGAAGCGGGCGTTCCGGACAGCCAGAATGGAAAGCTGATTGCGGCGACGTGGCTGGACGATGTGGTCGGCGCCGTGCAGGACAAGCTGATGGCGCTGGGTCTGGACGACAATACGCTGATCCTTTATTTCAACGACAACAGCACGGATGACCAAGGCAAAGGGTCGTGCTACCAAGGCGGCGCGCACGTGCCGATGATGGCCTATCTGCCGGGGGTGGTGGAGCCCGGCGAGCGCAAGGAGCTGGTGGCCAATATTGACATTGCGCCGACCATCTTCGACTACTGCGGGGTAACGCCGCCCGAAGAGATGCAACTGGACGGCGCCAGCCTGATGCCGTTGTGCCGCAATGAAACGGTGGAGTGGCGCGATTCCATGTTCCTCGAAATCGGCATCACCCGCGCGGTGGTCAGCGACGACGGCTTCAAGTATCTGGCGTTCCGTGTTCCGGAGAGCTACACCAACCGTCCGAAGGAGGAGATCCAACAGGAGCACCGCGAAGCATTGGCGAACATCCACAAGACGTTTCCATGGACGCAGGACCTGTGGCACGAGGAGGAACATCCCCGATACATGCACATGGGCATGGCGCCCGGCGGGCATCATATGGAGCGCTTCCAGCTCTACCTGAACCATCCGCCGTTCGAAAAAAACTATTTTGATCCGGACCAACTCTACGACCTGAATCGCGATCCGCGCGAAACCACCAACCTCGCCAGCAATCCCGAATACCAGGCCAAGTTGGAACGGATGCAGAAAAAACTCAAAAAGCTGCTGGCCGATGTGCCGGGCACGTTTGCCGATTTGAAGCCAACTGAATAGCTGGGCGCCGGGGCGGAGCTCGCATATCTGATGCGAGTTTCCGCCGAGTGGGAAACGCGGATCGGATATCCGCGCTACGTCGGCCAACATGCCCACATGGAAGTAGGAAATGATAATGTTTAAGAGGCCAGTATTATTGTTGTCAGCGGCAATCGTTTTCGGTGCGTCCGTTGAAGCGGCCGACTCGCCGTGGACGCGCGGCAACCGCATTGCGATCAGTACGGATGGAAATCCGGATGCCGATGCGGATGACGTCGGCGCGACCCCGTTTACGCTGACGGTGCTGGCCAAGGCCGGGCTGCAGGACATCCTGGTGCATTACGACTTCAACAACTCTCTGGAGTACAAGCGCATAGAGCCGGATCATCTGTGTTTAGCAGAGTTCATCCATAGTTTGTTTCCGATTGAAGAATATAGAATAAAGAGATCCAAAACGATCGGTTGGTGATATAGGTCATTTGGCCAGTAGGCTATGAGAATGTTATCATAATACAGTCGGGATTGATGGTAAATCCGGCTTTTAAGGAGGCCTCAGTGAAAGCATTCATTATTTCAGTCGCTATGATATTGGCTGCCGATTTGACCGTTTTGGCCCAGATCGCAGTAATTGATGAGAATTTTGATTCCCTTTCTCTGGGGGATATAACGGGCATTAACCAGGAGATTGCCGGTGCGGGGCTGCGGCTTCATAACCACGTTGTGGGTGAAGTGGTTACTCCTCATCCGGCTTTCACATCCTCGTCCGGAAATGCCTTCCAGCTGACAACTGGAACCAATCCAAGCGGCGGCTGGGGACTGTTATCCGCAGATAACAGCCCTCGCTCGGTCTCGCTGACCGTTGGAGAGGAAATCACTTTGTCGTTCGATATGTATGTCCAGGCTGTTCCGGGAAGCTCGACGGAGCCGGAACTGCAAATGATGCTGGACGGTTCCGAGGCCGCGGTACGCGAGTTTACTGAGCTTGCCGGGGCTTCCGTTGGCGATGTCATTCAAGTGAGCTGGGCGGTGCCCGTTTCCCCGACCATGGAATCTGCATCGGCTATCAGCCCCCGGATCGGCCTTGAAGGGCATAACAACAACTTTATAGATCCCGGGACCAATGTTGATGTAATCCAGATTGATAACCTTAAACTTTCTGTCGTAGCGGCAACACCGAACACCTATTATCTGGATGCCGATGGAGGAAATGATGGTAATTCAGGAACCTCGCCGGGTAATGCCTGGGCATCGCTGAGTAAAGCAGGCTCTTTTGCATTCAGTGCCGGAGAACAATTGCTGCTGCAACGCGGTGATACCTTTAACGGAAAGCTTGTACTGAGTGCGGATAGCGGAGCGAATGGAAATCCGGTTGTTATCGGGGCATACGGTTCAGGAAACCGGCCGGTCATCGATGCCGCCGGTTATCTGGCGGGCATTCAAATTACCAGCTGCGACCATCTTCTTATCCAGGATCTGGAAATTACGGGCGATGGCGGTGCGCATGTAGACGGATCAGACGGCACCGACCGTTATGGCATTTATATCAATAATACCAGCGGTAATGATTCCGATCACATAACGATCAGCAATGTCTATTTCCATGCGATTTATCCTTTCCTTGCGTCATCGCATGAGGGGCACAATCCGACGACCTATACCGGCTATGGTATCCTGGCGAGCGGACAGAATGGAAATCATTCGGAATACCTGACCGTGGTGAATTGTCACTTTGAAAACCTGGGGATGAGCTGCATCAACATGAGCCGCCAGAACAATATGTCGGTGCTCAAGAACCTTATGGAAAATATCGGTGGTCCGGCCATGGTGCCGAACCGGTGCGATGACCTGTTGGTGCGCGGCAATACGGTGGACGGTTCCGGGCAGTATACTGATCCGCGTATGCACGGACGCGGCAGCGGAATCTGGCCGATCAACTGTAACGGCGTGTTAATTGAAAAGAACGCCTTTATGCATGCGCGCGGCCGTTATGATTCCTGCGGCGTGCACCTCGATATCGGGAATACGGATGCCATCGTTCAGTATAACCTAAGCATGGATAACGAAGGCGGTTTTGTTGAAATCCTTGGCGTGAATGCGAACTGTTCCTATCGCTACAACATCAGCATCAATGATGGAAACCGCCGGCCGGGTGTGAACGAAAACGGTCTAACGCAGGGCAGTGGTCATACGATCCTCTTCAGCAGCCACAACTTCAGCGAGCAACCGCGGCATGGCCCCTATAACAGCTATATCTACAACAACACCATCTTCGTGAAGGATGGACAGCACGCTTCCTTCTCCATCGAGCAGGGTACGAAGGGTATCCTGATGGCCAACAACCTGTTTTATATCGAAGGAGAATTGGAAGATGAAAATCCTTATTGGCGCGGTGCCTATACCAACCTTCTGCCGGGAACCGCCATCTGGACCAACAACCTCTATCAGCGCGGCGGCATTTACCCGGAGAACTGGATTTTTGAGGAAGGAAATCCAATGTATGGAAATCCGCAGTTCCCGAATGCAGGGGGTTTTACACCGGAAGATTATATTCCAATGCCTGGAAGTATGGTTGAAGGGCGGAGCGTTGATATTCCGGTAATCCCTGGTGATCCGATCGGACTCGCAGTCGGTTTCGGGGTGACGGAGGACTTTTTCGGTAATCCGATTATCGGTCAGCCGGATATCGGCGCAGTCGAGATCGGTGGCGGCCTCTCAACGGAAATCGGTTCGGCGTTTGATCACTGGCCGGAAGAGCATGACGGCACGGTTGAAATGCATGCGGTTCCGAGACCAACCGGGGCCGAGTATTATTTTTCTGAAACCTCAGGGAATGCCGGTGGCGAGGATTCAGGATGGCAGATCTCGCCCAGCTATACAGACACCGGACTGCTGCCGAATACGCTATATACGTATACGGTCACCACACGCGATGCCGGAGACATGGTGTTCGGAACCAGTGTTGTTGAGGAGGTCATGCCGGTTTCCTTTTCGCCATACCCGAGTCACATTATGCTGGAAGAGGACTTTTCCTCTACGGTTGACCCGGATAACCACAGCTCGCCGTTCCCTGAAAATACCTGGTATCTGGTCGACGGCAGCGTAGGCCAGGAAAACCAGGATTCGTCGGTTGTTACCACAGACGGCGGACTGCAGCTTGGATTCGGCTATGAAGAAATGCTGGTTCAGTATTATTCGGACCAGACCTGGACCCTGAACCGCGATTATCAGTTTTCCGGCGACTGGGAAATTAAAACCCTCTTTGAAAACCACCTCGGCATAAAGGTAGGCTTCGGTGAATTCGATCCCGTTACCGGTGCGCTGATAAACAAATTCGGTGAAACCGATTTAGGCGACACGGTTTCGCCAACGGCAGGAGAAACCGGTTCATTCAACCTGACTGTGACATCCGCTGAACTGCAGACCGAAGGGGTTAATCCTGCCAACCGGGTTGGGATCTATTTCTACCGGGATAACGACGGCATTGTAGGAGCACAGACGGAAAATGCAAAAAACGATATCTACCTTGTGGATAACCTGGTCCTGCAGCAGGATGGAGCCGGCGTAGATACGGACGGCGACAGTATTCCGGACAGCATCGAGGACAGCCTCGGAGGCCTGGACCCCGAGGGAGACTACGACGCAGACGGTCTGCTGAATGCCGAGGAGATCCTGGTCGGGCAGCCCATTGATGTTGCGGGTTCACCGGTTATGGCCGGCATGACCAATGGCACTCAAATTGTGGTTTATGATCCGTGGGTGCTCTCCAATCGCGTCTATATTCTGGAACACAAAGAGGCGCTGCTCTCTTCCAATGCCTGGAAAGCGGTGGATGCCATGAGCGGATCGGCCGAAGCCGATAATGGCGATTATGCATTTCCAAACACTGGAACCGATACCCAGGCCTTCTATCGCATCCGTGTAGAGTGGGAATAAGCTGATTATTCGGATAGACGAGATGATGAAAAAGGCGGTTGGGCTTTTACTGCTGCTTGGATGCGGTCCGGCGGTTTGGTGGAAGCACCTTACGGAGCTGTTTGCGCAGACTGGAGAAGCAGATGAAAATAAAAAATCAGGCGATATGGGTATATGCCGTAATTCTTTTTACTTCGGCACATTTCAATGTTGTTGAAGCGGCCGACTCGCCGTGGACGCGCGGCAACCGCATTGCGATCAGTACGGATGGAAATCCGGATGCCGATGCGGATGATGTCGGTGCCACCCCGTTTACGCTTGCGATGCTGGCCAAGGCCGGGCTGCAGGACAACCTGGTGCATTACGACTTCAACAACTTTCTGGAATACAAGCGGATTGAACCGGCCGACAACCGCATGTGGCTGAGCGCCATGGGCGGGCAGGGCCGCTGGGGATTTGACCGCCGCCGGTTTTTTGATGCCTCCATTGATCCGGAAGGCGCCGTGGCGCATCTGGCGGCGGAAATCAATAAATCCACGCCCGACGATCCGTTATATCTGATTGCCGCCGGCCCGTTGGAATTGGTTTACCAATCGTTGGAGGCTGCCGATCCTGCGGCTCGGAAGCATGCCATCATCGTTTCGCATCATAACTACAATGAATATTTCAAGCCCCGCCTGTGGCAACGCAACTGGAACGATGTTCAAGATCTTGTTCCAGGCATTGGGTATCTGCGAATCAAGGACCAGAACGGTTGGAACGGCAATGGCCTCAAGGGGAAGGACGACTCGGACTTCCATTGGCTGCGGGACCATGCGGACCCTAACCTGAACTGGGTGTATGAGCGGGTGGTTGCCGGGAAACCCGATGTTTCGGATGCGGGGATGCTTTCGTGGCTGATCGGGATTAATGGCGACGACGAAATGGTCTCGATTGCGGAAATGCAGCGCTGGTTCGGAGCAGATCCGCTTCCCATGAATGGGAAGCGTTCAGCCATGCCGGACGTGCCGGCCGGCGTTGCTCCAAAAGTGGTTCCCCCGGAAACCCAGCATGTTTTTGCAGAGGTGGATGGAAGGATTGTGATCGAGGCCGAGCGCGTTCCGCTTTCGGATGCGTGGGAATTGGCGACAACGAAACCGGGATATAGCGGTTCTGGATATATCCAATGGATGCCTCGGGAAAACCATGCCGTCAGTCATCAGCATCAAGGTGTTTTGACCTACAAGCTGCGGATTACCAATGCCGGCAACTATCGCATGGCTCTGAAATCCGCGCACGATCGTGACGGTGTGCAGGATCAATGGAGCAGCTGCTTCACGGTCGTTGGACTCAACCCGGTAAGCCCCTATGGAATTACCCGCAAGACCGGATTCCAGGCCGGTCGGGGTGCGGGATTCAACTGGGTTGCCACCCATAACAATTATGGTTCCGTGCGGCATAAAGAGGGCGCGATGTCCGAACCCCTTTACGACTTGACTGAGGGCGATCACTATTTCTGGATCTGCGGCCGTTCCAGTGGATTCCGGATTGATAAAATCCATTTCTTTAAAGAGGGCGTTGACGGGTTTCAAAATGACGCAGTCCCGGAAACCCCCATCCTGCCGGGAGGCCCGGTGGATTTAAAACAGGAATAATAGGAGAGAGGTATGATGAAGAAACTTAAATGTCTAGTGGTGGGCGGGGTGTTGGCCGCGCTGGCGGCGAACGCAGCGGATAAACGCCCGAATATCTTGTGGATCGTTACGGATGATCAGCGGGCGGATTCATTGAGCTGTTTTAACCGGGCAGTCTATGGAACCGATGAAAACCTACTGGGTTATGTGGAGTCGCCGAACATCGATGCCCTGGCGAAGGAAGGGGTGCTGTTTACCCGCGCCATCTGCAACTCCCCGGCCTGCGGGCCATCGCGCGGTTCGATGCACAGCGGGCGCTACCCGTTCCGCAATGGCCACTATGCGTTTGAGCTGACGCACCAGAAGGCGGAGTTCGTGAAACCCATCGTTCACCAAACCATCCGCGAATACGGCTACAGCACGGGGGCCTTTGGCAAGATGGATTCCTATATCTACACGGTTCCGAACGCCTACAATACGGATGGGCTCTTTGGCACGCGCATCCATTTCAAGCATGACCTGCAGGCGAATGGCGTTGGCGACATCTACTCCCATGTGGCCGGGGGCAATGTCGATGGGCAATATACCGTTCTTGGGAACCAGGAAAAGGTCATGTATGCCGACGGTACGGTGCGTGAATACTTCATCAATCGAAAAGATGCCGAGCTCACTGCGGAAGATGTCGCCCACCAGAAGCAGACCGACCGCGAATTCGATTTGCTGCGCGCCTATCCCGAGGGCTTTTATTCGAAGACGCTGATCTATGGGGGGCGCAATCCGCAGACGGCCGATAAAACGCTCGATGCCTATATCGTCAAGGAGTTCAAGGACTACCTTGCCAACGCGGACAAACCGTATACCACCTCCTATGGCGAAACGTTGACGGGCGTGCCCTCGGATAAGCCGTTTATGATTGATGTCGGCCTGCGCCTGCCCCACACCCCCGTGTTGCCGCCGCAGTCGTGTCGCGACCGTTTCAAAGACAAGACCTACAACGTGCCGGAATTCGAACCTGCGGATCTGGAAAAGCTCCCGCCGCAGTTGCAGCAGATTTGTAAAAACATGAAAATCATCGCCACCACACCGGAAGATGTCGAAGCCAAGCGGGCCTATTCCGCTGAAGAGGTACAGAAGGCCATGCGCGACTACTTTGCCTTTTGTGCCCATGGCGATGCGGTGATCGGCGATGCCGTAAAAGCCTTCAAGGAATATTGCGCCAAGAACAAGCGGGACTATCTGATCATCTACACGGTCGGCGACCACGGTTGGCAGCTCGGCGAACAGGGCATTGAGACCAAGTTCACCCCGTGGCGGCAGTCCATCCATAATGCGGCGATCGTGGTGTCCTCCGACAAAACCAAGTTTCCCCCCGGCAAGGTCTATGACGGTATTGTTGAATACGTTGACTTCATGCCGACGATTCTGGCCGCCGGAGGGGTGAACATCCATGACGCCCAATATGATTATCTGGACGGCTATGATCTGGCCGAGGTCATCGCCGGCAAAGCCATCGACCGAGCGTATGCGCTGGGCGAAATGAACCTGATCTACGGGCCGCGCGCTTACCTGCGTTCCAAGGAGTTCGGATTCTCCATGCGCACCCGTCCCGGCAACGCACTCGCCAAGGAAGGCAACCTGAACAAAAACATCAAGTGGGCGCTGGAATGCCCGGTTAAAGCGGCGGAGCTCGCTCTCTATGACCTGCGGCAGGACCCGCTCGAACGCAACAATGTGGCCGCCGATCCGGAATACCGGGCGCTGGCCGAATGGTTCCGCCGGAAGCTCGGCAACATTGTGCTGGGCGATGGCCGTGTGGAGTGCGACTGGAGCAAGATGAACAGCTACAACATCAGCCTCTTTGCCAAGGGCGCGGATAACAAGAAACTCGATATTCCCGCCGGCCTGGTTCCAACGGTTAAAGGCGTGGAGTAATACCAAATTAAACTGATTTGTATTTTTTACCACAGAGTTCACTGAGACGCAGAGGGTGGCAGATATATTGGTTGCTCTGTGCCTCCGTGCGCTCTGTGGTGAGACTCTTCAGGTTAATTGCCTATAACCCGGCGGTTGGAGGTTTGATATGAAAAGGCTGGCTGCGATATTGATCGGCATTTCCGGAGCGGCAGGGTGGAGCCTGGCGGAAGACGTTTCCGGTGCATTCCCGTTTTTAATCCCGCCGGAAAAACCGGGCCGCCCATTGAGCGCCGCCGTTGAGCGGGCGTATGATGAATACGGAGGGTTCCGGCCGGAAAGCAACGAGCTGTTCACCGAGTTTAAATACACGGAGCTGAAAGGCTTCGACTATAACGGCGGCGATGCAACGGTATCGCGGCGCGATCCCTCCAAGGTCATCTTCGCCAACGGGAAATATTATGTGTGGTACACCGGCCGCAAAACACCCGTTAAGCCGGCCGGTATGTCCCGGGCGCATCTGGCGACGGATGAAGTCCCGTCGGCGGACTGGGATCTGGCCGACATTTGGTATGCCACCTCGACGGATGGCTTCACCTGGGAAGAGCAGGGGATTGCCGTGCCGCGCCCGCCCAAGCCGCAGCCCGGTTGGCGGTCGGTCACGACCACGGATATCCTGGAATGGGAGGGGAAATATTATCTCTACTACCAAGCCTTCATGGAGGCCAGCGGAACGCGGGGCGACTTCTGCCCGGTCGCCGTTTCCTATGCCGATTCCCCCGACGGCCCCTGGACGCCGCACGGGAAGATTGTCATCCCCAACGGCGCGCCCGGGGAGTGGGACCAGTTTTCCATCCACGATCCCTATCCGCTGGTGCACGACGGAAAAATCTACCTCTACTACAAGGCCGACTTCGACAAGCGGCCTGAGCTGAAACCGTCGAAGGTTCGGATGCAGGGGCTTGCAATCGCGGACAATCCTTTGGGACCATTCAAGAAACATCCGCTGAACCCGGTGATCAACTCCGGGCATGAAACCACCTTGTTCCCGTTCAAGGAGGGCGTGGCGGCCTTGGTCATCAAGGATGGGATGGAACGCAACACCATCCAGTATGCCGAGGATTGGGTAAACTTCGAGATCGCCTCCATGGTCGAACTCATGCCCGTTGCGGCGGGGCCATTCGTTCCCGATGCATTCACCGGCACCAAGGACGGCCGGGGCATCACCTGGGGGCTAGCCCACTTCGTGAATGCCGCTGACGACTGGCGCACTAACTATTCGATCCTGACCCGTTTCGACTGCGACCTGAGCCTCGATCTAGATGACCAGGAGATGAAGGGGCATTTCAAGCAATACAGCCCCGAGCACTATTATCGGCATGGGTTGTCCGGGAAACAGCGCGAGCGGCATTCGCTCGGGCGACCCTAAATAATATACGCGAGTCAATTGTTGAAATTGGAGAGATGAATATGGAACAAAAAGAAAACAAACGGCCGGAAGTGGTGTCTGGGTTCTGCGAACGGTTGACCGGCGTTGGCCGGATTCTCGAGGATCCCGGCCACCATGTGTGGGGTTGCTCGCCGATCTACGGTCCGGACGGAAAGGTGCACGTCTTTTATTCCCGCTGGAAAAACGAAGCCAACCATGAAGGCTGGCTGTCCGTCAGCGAAATCGCGCACGCGGTGGCCGACGATCCCGCCGGGCCGTACGAAACCGTGGATGTGCCGATCAGCGGCCGCGGCGGCGACTGGTGGGACTCGATGACCTGCCACAACCCGACGATCCACCAGGTCGGCGATCAATACGTGTTGTTCTACATGGGGAATTCAGACGGGCAGCCGGGGACAAAGCGCGTGGGCATGGCTACGGCCGATTCGTTACATGGCCCCTGGAAGCGTTCGGATGCCCCGATCATCGAACCGGATCCCGATCCGAATGCATGGAACTCCATGGTGACTTCTAATCCGGCCTTCCTTCAGCATCCGAACGGTGAACTGTGGCTCTACTACAAGTCGTGGCGCATTGCCGATTGGGAGCTGGACAAGGCGACCAACGATTGGCGCAACACCAACCGCCAATACGGCCTGACGATTGCGAAAGACCTGAACGGCCCATGGGTGAAGCAAGGCGATGGGCCGATGATCGATCTCCGCAAGGACGTTGAAAATGCGCAGAGCGAAGACGCCTATATCTGGGTGGAGGACAATACGTTTAAAATGATCATGCGCGACATGGGCTTCTGGAACCATGAATACGGGTTGTATTTCGAGTCGGACAACGGGGTGGATTGGAGTCCGCCCAAGATTGCGTTCTGGGATGCCTTCCGCTACTTCGACGAGCCGTCGACCGGCGCGTGGGGCGAAGGCCGTTTCGAGCGCCCGCAGCTGTTGATGCGCGGCGGGAAACCGGAATATCTGTTTGCCGCCTTCCGCGGCGGGAAATACGGCACCTCATCCGGCGCCGTGCTGAAGCTAAACTAGTGCTATGAAAAGTGTGTGGCTACGTCAGTTTAACCACAGAGCACTCAGAGACACAGAGGAGCGGGGTTGGCATATTTCTCTGTGCCTCCGTGTCCTCTGTGGAGAGACCATTCAAGTCAAGTTCCTGTGAGGCAGCGCCGGAAAGGTTCCCGGTTGCCAAGCGGGGCACCTGTTGGGCGGCTTTTGCTTTGTCCGGTTTTTCGGTGGCGGAATGGCGCATGTATTTTGCGCATTCGAGGGTGGCCGCGCTGTCCTGCATGGGGCCATTGCGACGTTTTGTTGCTTTTTCAATGAGGAGTTTGCTGATGAAGACGTTGCTGCTGATGGTTGCGCTGCTGTGCGCGTTTGGGGTGCTGGCAAAGGATTTCGAGACGGCCGGGAACGGGATACGCAACTTGGTTCCCGGCACGGTCAAGGGAACGCCGGTGTTGTTCGTTTCCGAGATCGACGGAGCGGTTTCGTGTTACAAGGCGGATGGCTCGTTGCTTTGGCGCAACCCCTCCGAAGATCCGGCGGTGATGTTCGAGATCGAAGCGGTGGATCTCGATGCCGACGGACGCGACGACTTGCTGGCGGCCAGTGGCGATGGCCATATCCATTGTTGGAATGCGGATGGAACGCTGAAGTGGAAATTCAATCCGGGCCACAAGGTGCGCTTTTCCGAAGTCGCCGTGGTTGGAACGGGCCAGCGCGCCCAAATCTTTGCGGGCGGCAACGACTCCACCCTCTATGAGCTCGATGCAACCGGCAAGCTGCGGTCCGAAACCCCGATCGACGGGGTGGTGCGCAAGATCGAGGCGGGCCATTTCCTGAACCGGAACAAACCCTCGCTTTTCGTAATGACCTACTCCCACGATAAGTTCCGCTGGGAGTTCATGGGCTTGCTCGATCCCGAAACAAAGAAGGTGCAGCGGCAATTGGATGGCAAGAATCCGCCTTCCAAGGATTGGGGAACGTTGATGGTCACCGATCTTTCCGTTGCCGACCTGGATCGGGATGGCCTCGACGACCTGCTCTTCTTCGGATCGTCGAAGGATGGGCTGGGCACGTTCATTGCCCTGGATGCCGGTTTCCGGGAACAGGCAAAACAGGTCGGGAGCCGGAAGCACAAACAGCGCTATGCCCACGTGCAGGGTCAATGCCTGCTGCCGGTCCGCGAGGAAGTGGCTTTCCAGTATGGCGGCGTGCTTTATGTCTGCGACCTGAAAGGCAACCTGATCGAAACCACGGGCGAAAAATACCGCGGACTCCTGTTCAACGATTTTGCGCTCGAACCGGTAACGGGGACGCTTTTTGCCGGTGGCCAGATCGGTGGCGGAAACACGGTCTATTCCTATCCCCTCAAGGGCGACGGCTGGTGGAAGGCGGAACATGTGCTCCGGGGCCGCCTGGCCGAGGTGGAACGGAACCTCGAAACGCTCTACCGCCAGGCGCTCGACTTTAAGCCGCCGACCTACCAGCAACCCGCCAAAAAAGAGTGGGTCATGATTACGGGCGTCGATGAATTGCCGGAGGTGGCCAGGCTGGACGCCGCCAAAATCACATTTGTCCAGCAGGTCGGCATGCAGGAAAACACCGACCGCGCCGAGCTGGTGGCGGCCATGGGCGAGGAGGCGTTGAAACGCGACAAGCGGATGGGCTACGACCAAACCCGCGAAGAGATCGTGGCACTGGCCCGCGAACTCGAAAAGAACGGCGAACCGTTTGTCGCCTGGGCGGGGCATGGCAACGACCCGTTCATTACGCAGATCGATACGATGGAGCAGGTGCTTGAGGTTGCGCCGAACACCTGCTACGGCTTCATCTACGCCGAGATGCACGACATCCACGATCCGCGCGTGCACCACTTCATCAACGAATATGTGCCGCGCCTGGCCAAGGCCTGCCGGAAGCACGGACGGGCGAAGCTCTACTTCCGCTACAAGAACGTGTTCTGGGCGGCCAGCTCGCACCAGGAGCCATGGAAGGATTTGTTCTTTTCGGGCAAGTATAACGACATCCTCGTGCCCTCCGCCGAGGATACCAACTCCCGCACGCAGGACATCAACTTCACCGGCCGCGTCGGCATGCTCGTTGCCGGCTACATCGACGATTTCGCCACGCGCCTGGTGGACGACAACCCAACCAGTTGGCGCCCACTCTCGCCGGGCGGGCAGCGGTCGGTCTCGCCCTACTTGCGCAACGGCGCGCTGCTCGCCGCCTATGGTGCGCGCTACGGCATCCTGTTCGGTATCGGCTATCTCGAAGACCCGGGCATGAACATCCTTTTCGCGCTGATGAAGTCCGGCGTGCTGCCGGTGGTCGATAAGGAGGACATTCTCTCGATTAGCTCATGGCACCTGATCCAGGAGGCCGACGAGGATCACATCCACACCATCGACGACGGCCACAACATGAAGACCTATTCGAAGGAAAACGAAGATGCCGTCCTTTCGGTCGCCCAGGTGGCCTGGTGCGGCGCGAGCCTGCCGGACCATGACTATTCCAAACAGGCGCTCGGTGTTGCATACCGCTGGCTCAACTTCCTGCCCGAAATGCCCAACGGCCTCGTGCCGATCGTGCCCGTGGAATATGCGCCGAAGCTCATCGAGCGCAAAACGCCGTTCACCGTCAGCGATACCAAGGTGGGTTTTGTGGATGGCGAAAAGGTTTCCGCCAAGGCGTTCGGCCCCCTCATCGGCAACGCCGCCAGGGAAGGGGCCGCCAAGATGCCCGTTGTTGTGAAGGGCGCTTCCTGGAGCGCGATCCGTCTCGATGCCAAACACATCCGCGTGGTGCTGATCGACCCCGGCTACATCGACCCGCAGGAGCGCGCCGCCACGATCCATTTCAATGGGAAGGCGCCCGCGAGCGCACTGGACATCCTCTCCGGCGAAAACCTATCGGTTGATGGTGCGTCCACCCAACTCACCGTACCGGCCGGTTCCATGCGCTTCATCGATTTGAGCTATTGATCGCTGCAAGAATACTAGGTTTGTTCCTGGGCTGCGCCCGGAACAAAAGGCCTTCGGCAGCCGATGCAAAGCCGTAGCTCGCATATCCGATGCGAGTTCACGCTGCCCAGGAAACGCGGATCGGATATCCGCGCTACGCCGAACAACATGTTGTGCTGGCCCTTCGGGGAAGGGCCTAAACTGGAGGGACGGGTTCCACCCCGTCCGCCGCTCGTGGGGGAACAAGGGTGTGGCAAGGCGTTGGCGGAAATCCACATATTTAATGTTGGATCCCATATATACGGGAGGGCGGGGGCATCATAGCGTATCGACTTGAATTGGGCGCTTTGTGGCTCCCTCATGCCGAGAAAAAAGGGAAACCAATGAAAATGAAAAAACAGATTGTTTTACTGGCGATGTCAGCTGCCATGCTCAGCGCACAGGCTGTTGTGATTGATTTTACAGACAACTCCGCGTATCCGGTTGGCAACCGCCTGCACGACCACTCGGACTGGTGGAGCCACGGCGCGGGTGCCGCCGAAAGTGTAACCAATACCGCCAGCGGTGCTTTGGTTTCCGGCAATGCCGACGCCGCATGGGACTCCTACCGCTACCTGGGCGAAGTCTACACGCCGGATATTGGCGACACGATTACCTCCAGCATCGATTTCACGTTCAATCTGACCGGTGGCAATGGCTGGGCGGAGGTGATAAACACAGGAATACGCAGTTCGGCCAACGACAACCTCATTGCCAATTTCAGCCGCGCAGGAAACGGCAACGGCCCAACCTCCGAATTCTCCCTTGAGTTTGGCGGTGGCGAAACCATCTTCTACGGTTCCGATCTTGGCTTTACCGGCTTGAACCAAGCCAGCGCTCTGCTGACGCTGACCTATGCAATGACAAAGACGGCCGATGACACCTGGGATGGAACCGCGACGATCTTTAGTGCCGCGACGTTATTCACCACGAATCGAACCGTAACCGGGATAAACTTTGCCGACACCGCATCGAACTATGGCGTTTGGGGCACGGGACGCGAAGACGGTGCCATCGGCCTCAATAGCCGCACCGTGAGTGAATTCACTGTGATCCCGGAACCGGCCACGCTTGGCCTGGTGGTTGCCGTGGGAACCGGCGTACTCTTTATCCGCCGCCGCTTCATGCTCTGATCAAATCCCGCCCCGGCAAAGCCGGAACCTGATATAAGCCACGGAAGAACACGGACAAACGCGGATGTATAACAGAAAAACGCTAAAGCATTTCCCGCTTATTTGACGCATTGCACTGACTCGTAAAAAAGAGCAGCAACGAATGTAGGTAAAACAACGAATCCGGCGTGCCGTGCTATTCGATGTTTTTCCTACATTCGTTGCTGATAATAATACAGTTTGGCCGATGGCACGTTTGCGACAAACTAAACCGAAGTTGCTTTTAAGATAGCGAAGCCAAGCAAACACATGCCTTTGTGCTTTTTCAGTGCGCAATTGCCACCGAAATTCCAACAGGATTGAACTCCCTGCCCATTCACTTCTCAGGGTGCGGAAGTGATACCAAATTAAACTGATTCGTTTTTTTACCACAGAGGGCACTGAGGCACAGAGGAGCGGGGTTGCTATATTTCTCTGTGCCTCAGTGTCCTCTGTGGTGAGACCATTCAAGTTAAGTTCCTATGATTCGTGCAATAACTTGCCACATCCGTACTACTATCCGTCAATTTCTTGTTTTCCTGGCAAATTTTTTACCACCCGCTGCGCTAGAGGACTCTGAGGCACAGAGGGTTAGGATGCTCTGTGTCTCTGAGATCTCTGTGGTAAAAAATCCGTGTCTTCGGTGTTCATCTGTAGCTTCATATAATTTGGTTGCGGCACCGCTGCTCCAGGTTTATCAGTGTTCATCTGTGGCCCATTCCCGCATCTAGGATAAAGCATTTCCGTTTTGTTGACGCAGGTGAAAGGCCGTGCCGCAGGCATCCTGCCTGCCCCGCCGCCAAGCCGCACCGTCGCCGCCTCGCCTGCCCGCCGCCAGTCCGTACCAAGGCGTCGCCAAGTCGTACCGCAGGCGGCCCGCCTGCCACGTCGCCATGCCCCGTCGCCTCCGGCATCCGGCAAAAACACATTCTATAGATGCGGTAACTAAATAGAGTGAGGATAACCACAAAGTTGCCCTTCCATATGCAAATTTTGCATATCCCCCGAATCCGTCGTTCAACTATGCCTGCTACCGCGCTTAATCAAGCTTTAAATCGACGGGTGGAACGGTACGCATTATGGTGTTTCCCTGTTTCAATCCTATAAAGACGACGTTCGTTCATTCAACGTTCGCCAGAAAACAACCTTGCCCTATAACGATATGCGTTATACCCTGCATTCCAATGATTGAAACATTCAAATGCAAAGAGACTGAAAAGATATATTCCAGGCAATACTCAAAGAAGTTGCCCACGAAAATTCAGCAAATTGCGTTTAGAAAACTACGCATGCTGAATCGAAGCTCAAATATTGATGATTTGCGAATACCTCCAGCTAATAGATTGGAGGCCCTATCCGGAAACAGAAAAGGACAGCACAGCATCAGAATTAATCAACAGTGGCGAATCTGTTTTCAATGGAAAGATGGTAATGCATTCAATGTTGAAATTGTTGACTATCATTGAGGTTATAACATGAGAAAAATTGCTCCAGTACATCCGGGAGAAATCCTGAACGAAGAATTCCTGAAACCAATGGAAATCAGCCAGAATAAATTAGGTAG
This sequence comes from Pontiella desulfatans, assembly GCF_900890425.1. Classification (NCBI taxonomy): domain Bacteria; kingdom Pseudomonadati; phylum Kiritimatiellota; class Kiritimatiellia; order Kiritimatiellales; family Pontiellaceae; genus Pontiella; species Pontiella desulfatans. Next base: position 271,064 of record NZ_CAAHFG010000005.1, read on the forward strand.
AGATCTTGCCGTATCTCCCAGACGAATTAACGAAATCGTTCATGGGAAAAGAAGTGTAACTGCAGATACAGCATTACGTCTTTCTGTCTATTTTGGAAATTCAGCATCTTTCTGGCTAGGTCTTCAGATGGATTATGATCTCGATGTGGCAGAAGACACCGTGTCCGACAAAATTCATAAAGAAGTCCACCAGCTTGCCGTTGCATAATAATCGGCGAGCCAGGTTGGACTTTACGTGAAAAACGCAGGCTGATTCTTAACGACAGGCATCCCGCCCGCCCCGTCGCAAGTCCATACCGCGGGCGTCCCGCCTGCCCCGCCGCCAAGCCGTCCCGCAGGCATCCTGCCTGCCCCGTCGCCAGTCCGTACCAAGTCGTCTCGCCTGCCCCGCCGCCGGCCTCCGGCAAAAACACATGCTTTAGATGCGGTATCCCGTCAAAAAAATTCTAGCTGATACCTTTTGGGTACGGGATGAGCTCGCGCCAGCAGACGTGGCCGCCGCGGACGGGTGGGACACTCGTCCCTACCTCATTCACCTGTCTGGCAAAATGGCGTATGTTTTAAACGCATCGTTGCCTATTGTTGCCGGTGCGCAGGGTGTACACATACTGTTCTCTATAACTATTTAGGAATCGTGAAGGAGCAGGTGTGATGAAAAGGGCTTTATGGGTGGCTGTAGCGATGTTGGCGGCGGTTGTGGTGGATGCGCGCAAACCGAACGTGATCTTTATCCTGGCCGACGACCTCGGCTATGGCGACCTCGGTTGCTATGGGCAGACGATGTTCGAAACGCCGAACATCGATGCGCTGGCGAAGCGCGGGATGAAGTTCACCAACCATTATTCCGGATCGACCGTTTGCGCGCCGTCGCGCTGCGCGCTGTTGACGGGCTATCACATGGGCAACGCGGTCGTGCGCGGCAATGCCGAGATGAAACCCGAGGGCCAGCAGCCGATGCCGGCCGACACCTACACCGCCGCGCACCACTTCAAGAAGTCCGGCTACAAGACGGGCGTGTTTGGCAAGTGGGGGCTTGGCATGACCGGCTCCGGCAGCGACCCGATGCAGATGGGCTTCGACCGTTTCTACGGCTACAACTGCCAGCGTATTGCCCACTGCTACTATCCGGCCTGGATGTGGAGCAACGGCGAGCGCGAGTTCCTGTGGGGCAACGTGTCGTCGTTCAGCAAAGACTATGCGCCGGACTTCATCCACCAGGAGACGCTCAAGTTTATCCGCGAAAACAAGGACGAGCCATTCTACTGCTACTATGCCCTCGTGCAACCGCACGCCGACATGATTGCCCCCGAGGAATACATGCAGAAGCATCGCGGAAAATATTTGCCGGAACTCAACTATGAAGAGGACTACTACATTGGGCAGCCGGAAGGCCACGCCGCGTTTGCGGCCATGGTCAACATTCTCGACGACTATGTTGGCGAAGTGATGGCCGAGCTCGACAAGCTGGGCATCGCCGACGACACGCTCGTTATTTTTACGTCCGACAACGGCGCGCACGAAGAGGGTGGGGCCGACCCGGAATACTTCGACTCCAACGGCGTCTGGAAAGGCTTCAAGCGCGATCTCTACGAAGGCGGCATCCACGTCCCGATGATTGCCACCTGGCCGGGCAGGATTCAGGAAGGCGTCGTGAGCGACCACATTTCCGCCTTCTGGGATTTCCTGCCCACCGTAGCCGAGCTGACCGGCGAGCCATTGCCGAAGCCGGTGGATGGAAAATCCTACCTGCCGACGCTGTTGGGCCAGGATATCCAGGCCGAGCACGACTATCTCTATTGGGAGTTCGCCATGAAGGGCGGGCGCAAGGCGATCCGCAAAGGCAAGTGGAAGGGCGTCGTCTACGACATCCTTAAGCGGACCGACGCACCACTGGAACTCTACGACCTCGAAAAGGATCCCGGCGAAACCACCGACCTGGCCGGCGAGTTCCCCGAAGTGGCCTCCGAGTTGAGCACGCTTATCAAGCAGGCCCGCAAACCGTCGCACCTCGACAAATGGAACTTCCCCGAATTAAAAAAGAAGTAAACCACGGAATACACTGAATACACGGAACTGACTCGGCATCTGGTTTCCGTGTATTCCGTGTATTCAGTGTATTCCGTGGTCAAAATGGAGTTTGATCATGAGAATCGTAAAGTTGCTGAGTGTGTTTCTTTTGTCCGTGGTTGCGGTGCAGGCGGAGAAGAAGCCGAACATTATCATCCTGCTGGTTGATGACATGGGCTATGGCGATCTGGGTTGCTATGGGCAGGAAGTCATCAAGACGCCCAATCTCGATGCGCTGGCCGCAAAGGGGCTGCGCTTTACGGATTTCTATGCGGGGTGTTCGGTTTGCTCGCCGTCGCGCGGCGTGCTGATGACCGGCATCCACGCCGGGCATGCAACCATCCGTGGCAACAAAGGTTTCATTCCGGTGGATGGAAGCTGGGATCGGATTGCGCTGAAAAAATCCGAAGTCACCCTGGCCGAAATGCTGAAGGGTGCCGGATACCAAACGGCGTTTGTCGGCAAGTGGCACCTGGGCATTCCGCAGGATGTATCCACCTGGGCGACCGGGCGCGGGTTCGATTTTGCGGTGCAGGAACAGTGGGGGCCAACCCCCGAGGGCGGCCAATACGATGAACGCGACCATTGGGTGAATGGCTGCACCGAAAGCATCTTCCACGACTACACCCAGCACGACTGCCTGGATGAGTTCCGCACCGATATTGTTCTGGATTTTTTGAAGAAGGATCGCGATTCGGATAAGCCGCTCTTCCTGTTCATGTCCTACCGCAGCCCACATGCGCACGAATTCCATCTGCGCGAAACGGAGCGCTACAAGGAATTCGGTTGGCCGGAGATCGAGCGCCGCCACGCTTCGCGCATCACCATGCTCGATGAACAGATCCAGCGTCTGCTGGATCGGCTGGAGGCCATGGGCGAGCTCGACAATGCCTTCATTCTCTTCACCTCCGACAACGGCCCCCATGCGGAAGGCCCCAAGGGCGGCCCAAAGCATGATCCGCTGTTCTTCAAGAGTTCGCACGGATTGAAAGGGCACAAGCGCGATATGTATGAAGGCGGCATCCGAGTTCCCGGCTTTGTCTATTGGAATGGCAAATCCATCCAGGGGACGACCAGCCACCCGGCGACCTTCTACGATGTGATGCCGACGCTGGCGGAAGTGGCCGGCATCGAAGCGCCGGAGCAGACGGATGGCATCTCCTTCCTCCCCACCGTGCTCGGCAAGCAGCAAAAGAAGCATGACCATCTCTATTGGGAAATTGCGGAATCCAATTCGGCCAAGGCCTTCCGCCAGGCGACGCGCCGCGGCGACTGGAAAGCCGTGCGCTATGGACAACATGCAGACGTTGAGCTCTACTATCTTAAGGATGATCTTTATGAAACAAACGACGTCGCCAAGAAATATCCGGAGATCGCCGAACGCATGGAAAAAATCCTCAATGCGGAAACGACGAAGAGCGTGAACTATCCGTACGCGGGGGGGGGGGGTAAATGATGATCGGTGACGCCGGTTTGCGGAAGGTGTCGTGAAACATGGGGCTGCATCACATGCTGACTGTGTAGTGCCTTTGGCACATTGACTGTTGTTGGGTTTTATGCGGATATGAAAAAGGAAGGATGGAAGAAATGAAAAAGATATGGATTGTTGCGGCGTTACTGGTGGCCTTGGGTCTGGCGGGGTGCAAAGAGGTTTCGGAAAACACCATCAGCGTGAATGCGGATTGGAAGTTCCAGCGGTTGGAGAATCCCGAGGCGGACACCGCCGGATTCGAGGCGGTTGTGTTCGACGATTCCGCCTGGGAGATCGTAAGCCTGCCGCACTCGGCCTATCTGGAGCCGCTGGTCATCACCGATCAATGGCAAGGCGTCTGCTGGTACCGCAAGGATTTCGATGTTGATAAAGAATTACTCGGGAAAAAAATCATCCTCACGCTCGAAGGCGCGATGAGCCAGTCGCAGGTTTGGATCAATGGCAAACTGGCTAAGGAACGCGCGGGCGGCTATCTGCCGGTGGTGGTCGACGCGTCGGACTTCGTGAAGGAAGGCAGGAACCAGCTGGCGATCCGCCTCGACAGCCGCGACAATCCGTTAACCGGGCCCAAGCCGGTCAAGCGCCTCGATTTCTGCATGTACAGTGGTCTCTACCGCAATGTGCTCATTACCCTCAAGGATGAGCTGCACATCTCGCATCCGGTGCTGGCCGACAAGGTTGCCGGCGGTGGCGTGTTTGTCACCTTCCCGAAGGTGTCCGAGGATGAGTCGGTCGTGAAGGTGAAGACCCATGTCGTTAATGGGGACGACGAGGCCGAGACCGCAATCGTGCTCCACGAACTGTTTTTCGACGGCAAGCTGGTCGCCAAGCAATCGTCCGCGCCGGTTGAAATCAAGGCTGGCGGCGATGCCGAATTCGTTCAAGAGATCAAGGTGGCCGGCGCCCAGCTGTGGTCGCCCGATGCACCGAATCTCTACACGCTGAAAACCTCCGTGCTGGAAGGGGACGAGGTGGAGGATGTGGTAACCTGCCGGATCGGTATCCGCGCGTTCGAGTTTCGCAACGGCCACGAACTTTTCCTCAACGGCGAAAAGATTTTCCTGCGCGGCACCAACCGCCACCAGGACTATCCCTACATCGGCTACGCGCTCTCCGACAACGCGCAGTGGCGCGACGCCAAGCTGATCAAGGATGGCGGCTTCAACTGCATCCGCCTCTCGCACTATCCGCATTCGCCGGCCTTCATGGATGCCTGCGACGAATTGGGCCTGATCACGATCGATGCCATCATGGGCTGGCAGTATTACAACGACGACGACCGCTTCCGCGAATATTGCTACCGCTCCGCCCGCGAGCTGATCCGCCGCGACCGCAACCACCCCTGCGTGCTGACCTGGGAGGTTTCGCTGAACGAAACCAAGATGCCGGAATTTTTCATGGACGAGCTGCACCGCATCACCCATGCCGAGTATCCGGGGAACAACACGTTCTCCTGCGGTTGGATGGACTATGCCTACGACATCTTTTTCCAGGCGCGCCAGCACCGCATTCTGCATGGCTTCCATCCCAAGCTCGAAAAGCCCTACTTTGTTTCGGAATACGGCGACTGGGAATATTTTTCCAACAACGCCGGGCTCAACCAGGACCAGCTGGACAAGGCCCGCCGCCTCGAGACCAGCAGCCGCCAGGCGCGCGGCTTCGGTGAAAAGCGCCTGCTGCAGCAATGCTACAACCTGCAGGAATCGCACAACGACAACCTCGGCACCTACGCCTTCGGCGATGGCTACTGGGTGTGGAACGACTACAACCGCGGCTATGCCCAGGACATTGAATATTCCGGCGTCGTCGATCTCTTCCGCATCCCGAAGTTTGCCTATTATTTTTATCAGAGCCAGCGCGATCCCGCGCAGGGCGCCATGGTCAACGTAGCCAGCTGGTGGACGCCGGAATCCGCAACCGACGTGAAAGTGCATTCCAACTGCGAAGAGGTTGAGCTGCTCCTGAACGGCAACTCCGTTGCAAGGCAGAAGCCCGACTCGAATAAAAACACTACGAAACTTGGGCATCCGCCGTTCACCTTCACGGTGGTCACGTTTACACCCGGCACGCTCAAGGCGGTCGGCTACATTGGTGGCAAGCCCGTCGCCGAGCACGTCGTCCAAACGCCCGGCAAGGCCGTGGCGCTCAAGGTGTGGCTTGGCGAAAACGGCAAGGCGCCGGAAGCGGGCGTCAGCGACACCGTCTTTGCCTACATCGCCGCCGTCGATGAAAACGGAACCGTGGTTCCAACCTTCTCCGATGAAGTCAGTCTGAAGCTGACGGGGGATGTGAAGCTGATGAACGTCGATTGCATCATGGCCGAAGCCGGCATCGCCACCGCGCTGCTGCAGATCGGTGCGGAGGACGGAGCCATAAATTTGTCAGCCGAGCATGGTGACATGAAAGGAAGCCTCACCTTCCACGCGGAGTAGGTAGTATGAATGGAGGGACGGGTTTCACCCCGTCCGCCGCTTGAGCGGAGCCGGGCAAGGTGGAACTTGCCCCTCCAATCAGCTGTTGAGTTCAATCGTAGGCGCAATCTTTTCCTGCACGGGCTTGGGGAATTCCTGGGTGATCCATTCGAGGGCGGAGCGGAACTCGCACGGGTTTCCTGAATTGACGGATATGGCACTAGGTGCTATACATAGGGTATGAAAGATTTAATGACCCGACGGTTCAGCAAGTGGGTTTCCAAGCAGCCGATACAATCCGGCGAGTTGGCAAACGCCTTGGACGAGCTGAAAAGCGGGACGTTTGATGCCGCCCTCGGCGGGCACCTCTACAAAAAGAGGATTCGCTTCAAGGGCCGGGGAAAGAGCGGAAGCGGCAGGACCATTGTTTGCTACAAGAAAGGCAAGCGAGCCATTTTCATCCATGGCTTTGCCAAGAATGAAAAGGACAATCTCTCAACCAAGGAGCTGCTGGCATTGAAGGAATTCGCGGGAATACTCACAGCCCTGACCGAGGAACAGATCGCAACAGCGATCGAAAACGGAGACTTTAAGGAGGTCGCACCATGAGAAGCTCAATCGCAAAATCCATTACCGAAACCGTATCCGACTTGAATAAAAGCGGAATCGTCGACGAGATTACCATGAAAAACATCAACTCCCTCTGCATTCCCGATGTCCATGACTATCCCCCGGAAAAAATCATTTCCATCCGCAAGGCAAACCATCTCAGCCAGGCCGCACTGGCCGCCGTCTTGAACATCAGCCCCTCCACCGTCCAAAAGTGGGAGCGGGGAACGAAAAAGCCCGCCGGTGCTGCCAGAAAGCTGCTCGATATCGTCGAGCGCAAGGGCATTGAAGTGCTTGTGTAGAGCAGCTCCATGAACGGAAAACATCCGCGCTATTGCTCGAAGGCCTTGTAGAACATGCAATGGTTGGTCAGGCTGATGGGAATTTCCAGAACGGTGTTGGCGGCCTGCTGGTATTCGGTGGCGTTGACCCGCTCCGTTAGGGCGGCTGCACCGCAGGTCCTACGTGTTGATTTCAATTCCCGGCGCAATCTTTTCCTGCACGGGCTTGGGGAATTCCTGGGTGATCCATTCGAGGGCGGAGCGGAACATGGTGTTCCAATCCTGCCGGATGCAGATCAGGCCGGGGGTGTCGTCGGGCGCTTCGTTCCAGTCGGAGGTGATCAGGTGGATATCGCGCCCGTGCTTCAGGCCGCGTTCGTACATGCCGGCCATCACGTAGGGCGTCATGTAGTGGTCGGGGATGAACCAGCAGTCGGCCTTCAGGTCGAGCGCGCCGGAGACGGCCTGCATGATGCCGCTTTGGTCGCGCGCGGTCTTGCGCGGGCCGGAGACGAGCTTGAAGCCGTGGCGCGTGGCGGATTCATAGAAACAGATTTCGCGTTCGCTTAGATAGTATTCCAGCGGATTAAGGAAGGCCGGCATGATGCCCAGCGTGGCATCGGGCATCCGTTCTTTCAGCGCGTCGAGCGCGGTCTCCATCCCGTGCATGGTGTCGGTGGCGAACCAGTTGTGTTCCGGCACGGCGCGGTTGATGAGCGCCTGGGTATAGCCGGCCTTGCGCAGCTCCTCGATCACCCCGAAGCTGCTCAGGGCAGGGCGGTTCCAGACGATGCGCGCCATGCGATCCTTGCGGATGAGGTGCAGGTGTTTTTCCAGTTCGTGGCAACCGACCATGGTGAGGTTTTGCTGAAGGCCAAGTTCGCCGATCAGCATGTTCCATTGCCGCTCCATGAATTGGCTGTGCACGCACAAGAGTTCGGTGTTGAGGATCAAGTAGAGGTTGGGCGTCTCCCGGCCTCCAGCCACATAGGTTCCCGAGCCTTTGATGGAGACGAGCATGCCGTCGGCGCAAAGCTCGCCAACCAGCTTATCGACCGAGGCGCGGGCCAGTCCCAGCTCCGCCATCAGTTCGTGGCGCGTGGGCAGCCGGGCGCCCGGCGCATAGTCGCCGCGCTGGATTTTGCGGATGATCGCGGTCTTGGCCTGTTCAAGTTTGCTCATTCGAATGGATTTAGGGGTATGCAAATAAAAATATGCCTATACCTATTTCGGATTAATTCACGCTTGTCAAATAGGAAGTTTGCGAATAAACCTAGGCAGATTGGTTCATAAAGGTGCCTGATATGAATATATATATGCCTAGCATGTTTGGTAGGTTGCTCGCGGTGCTGCTGTGTTGTGTGGCCGTGCGGGCGGAGCGGCCGTTCTTTCCGTTCGACAACGGGCTGACGGATGTGAAGTCGGTTGAGGAGCAGGCGAAGCTGCTCAAGGAGCTGGGCTATGACGGCATCTGCACGCGGCCGCCAAACTGCACGCCCGAGCTGTTGGAGGCGTTCGACCGGCATGGCGTGAAAATCATGGCCAGCTATGTGACGCTCGCCCCCGATCCGGACAAGTTTCCCGGGAATCTGGAACAGCATTTCATGCAGCTCCAGGGGCGCGGCACCCTGGTTTGGCTGGGGATCAGCAATGCGAAGGCCAACGAAACGCCGGCGGTGGAAACCATCCGGAAAACGTGCGACCTGGCAAAGAAGTATGGGTTGGAGGTGGTGCTCTATCCCCACATTAATTTCCGCACCGATACCGTTGAACGCACGGCGCATCTGATGAAGTTGGCTGGCCGCGATAACCTGGGAATCAGTTTTAACGTTTGTCATTTCCTGGCCCAGAGCCCTGACGGGAAGCTGGAGGAAACCATCCAGTCAATCGCCCCCAACCTCAAACTGGTGCAGGTGAGCGGGGCCAACATGATTCCCGAACCAAAATCCGACTGGAACCAGCTGATCCTGCCGTTGGGCGAGGGCGACTTCGATATGAAGCGTGTTTTCAAAACCCTGGACGAGGTGGGGTATGCCGGGCCGGTCAATCTGCAGTGCTACCGGGTGCCGCTGCCCGCGAAGGAACAGTTGAACAAATCAATGAACGCTTGGAGAAAATACCATGAACAACCGTAGAACCCTTCTGAAAACATCGGCGGTCGCCGGAACCGCTTTCTCGATTCTTCCCGCCTGGGGGCAGGCCGCACCTTCGAAGCGCGTCAACATGGCGATGATCGGGGTCGGGCGCCAGGGAACCAACGCCAACATGGGAACCTTTCTTGGGATGGACAACGTCCGGGTCGTCGCCGTTTGCGATGTCGATCGCCTGCGCATGGTTCACGCCAAGAAAAAGGTGGACGAACGCTATGGCGACACCGCCTGCAAAATCTTCGGCGACTTCCGCGAGGCACTTGAACTGCCGGGGCTGGACGCCGTCATGGTTTCCACCACCGACCATTGGCATGCCATCATTGCGCTCGCCGCCATGAAGAAGGGACTGCACGTCTGCTGCGAAAAGGCGATGACGCGCTATTTCGACGAAGGCCGCGCGCTGGCCGACATGGCGAAAAAGAGTGGCGTGGTTTTCCGCCTCGATAGCGAATGCCGTTCGCACGCCTACATGCAGAAGACCGCCAACCTGGTGAAGAACGGATACATCGGAAACATTACCCGAATGGAAGTGGGGGTTCCGGTTGAATTCCAAAAGGGCGGTGGTGATCCCGCAGTGGTTCCCGTTCCCGAATATCTGGATTATGAAATGTGGCAGGGGCCGGCGCGGTTGCGGCCCTATTCGGTGGATCGCGTCCACAAGACCAATCCCGAAACCGGCGCGTGGATGGGGCGTCCCGGCTGGTTGCGTCTCCAGGACTATTGCTCCGGCATGATCTGCAATTGGGGAGGGCACCTGATCGATGTCGCCAACTTCATCAATGGTACCAGCCACACGGGCCCCGTTAGTTGCGAAGGGGCGGGATCGTTTGATTCGGGAGGTCTATGGGACACCATCAACGCGTTCGAGCTGCAATATAAATATGCCAACGGCGTGGTCATGGATTACAAGATCAAGGTGCCGTATCTGCGCATCGAAGGCGACGAGGGCTGGATCCAGGCGCATTGGCACAGCGAAGGCGGCCTGCAGGCGCACAACAAGGAAATTTTCCGCACCAAGTTCAGGGAGACCGACACGATGGTTCCGAGTCGTTCCGATAAGCGCGACTTCATCTCCGCCATTACCGAAGGCACGCCGGTCATGATCGATGCCGAGGCTGGGCACCGCGTCAACTCGCAATGCCTGCTCGGCCTCGCCACCGTCAAGGCCGGGACGCGGCTCGAGTGGGATCCGAAAACCGAGAAGGTGACCAACAGCGCCAAGGGCGAAGCGGCCATGAAGGAAACCTATCACCGCGGCGAATGGAAGCTGGAGAACTTCATTTGAAAATCGAAACGGTAGAGGTCTTCCCGCTCGAATATCCAACCAAGGGCTACTTTAAGTTTTTCACCACGCCGCTCGGCCATTCCGGCCGCCCGGCGGTGATGATCAAGTTGACGACGGCTGACGGGCTGGTCGGTTGGGGGCAGGCGGTGCCCATTGCAACATGGTGTTCGGAAACATTGGAAGCTTCGGTCATTGCCCTGAAAAACTATTATGCACCGTCGCTGATCGGGCAGGAGATCGAAACCATTGCCGATGCCCACCTGATCATGGAAAAGGCGATCCGCCCCGAATTTTCCACCAGCATGCCGTTGACGCGCGCCGGGATCGACATGGCGCTGCACGACCTCTTCGGCAAGGCGCAGGGCCAATCGTTGGCCGAACTGTGGGGGCGTCCGCGCCGCGGCAGGATGGAGTTAAGTTGGACGGTCAATGTGACCTCGCTCGACGGTGTCGGGGAATCGGTCAACGCAGGCAAGCGCTTGGGCTACCGCCACTTCAACGTCAAGGTTGCCCCCGATCCCGTGTTCGACCTCGAGGTGGTGAAAATGGTGCGCGATGCCGCGCCCGACGGTTTCTTGTGGACCGATGCGAATACGGCCTACACGGTCGACGACGCCTTGTCGGTTGCGCCCAAACTGGCCGACCTCGGCGTACAGGTTTTTGAATCCCCGCTGCCGCCCAACCGCATTAGCGGCTATCAGGCGCTGAAGAAACAGGGGGCACTGGATGTCTACATGGATGAGGGCGTTGTCAGCCCCGTCGAGTTGGAGGAGTTCATCAAACTCGGCATGCTCGACGGCATGGCGATGAAGCCCTCGCGCTGCGGGGGGCTGACCTCCAACAAGCGGCAGATCGAACTCTGCATGGAGCACGGCCTCAAGTGGGTGGGCAGTGGCCTGTGCGATCCCGACCTCTCGCTCGGCGCGGCGCTCTCTCTCTACGATGCCTTCGGCCTGCCCGAAGCCGCGGCGCTCAACGGCCCGCAGTTCCTCGATGCCTCGGTGCTCAAGAATCCCGTCGTGATCGAAAACGCGGTCGCCGAAGTTCCCGACGGCCCCGGCCTGGGACTGGAAGTGGACGAAGAAAAACTAAATGCCCTGTCTGCCGAAACGGCGGAGAGGTGGGGATTGAAGTAGCTCGCATATCCGATGCGAGTTGTTGCAGGCAGGGAACGCGGATCGGATATCCGCGCCACGAAAAAGGATGGATTGAATGGAAGTGTCACCCTCGGTTTATGAACATGCCGCTCGATTGATCGGGCGCACGCCGTGGGAGGTGTCGCGCGAGGGCGAGCTGGTTTTTCAGGCGCATGCGGCGGCCTATGAATTCTACCGGCATGCGCCGGTCATGCCGGGCATCGATATCTACAACCTGGAGCCGGAAGCCTATGGCGCGGTGGTATCGGAACCATCGGGGCACAATATTCCCGCCATCGGAACCCATCCATTGGAGTGCGTTGCGGATCTTTTGCAATTGGCGCCCTTGAACCCGGAAACGGACGGACGGATTCCGATGCAGATCGAGGTGGCGCGGTGGTTGAAGGACCGCTTTCCCGAAGCCGACATCCGGGTGCCGGTGAGCGGCCCCTTTTCCATTGCCAGCAACCTGGTGGGTTTCAACAACCTGCTGCTGGAGGCGGCGCTGGAGCCGGCGCTGGTGGCCAAGGCGATGCTGCATCTGGTGGATGGACAGGTGGCCTTTGCCCGGGGCATCAAAGAGGCCGGCGTGGATGTGGCCTTCTTCGAATCGGCCGCCTGCCCGCCGATGCTCTCGCCCGATCAATTCCGCGCCATCGAGCTTCCCGCGTTGCAGGAAACCATGCGCCGCATCAGCGAGGTGACCGGCACTCCCGTGCCCTGCATCATCGGCGGCAACACCGCGCCGATTGTCGATGCCATGCTCGAAACGGGCACGGGCTATCTGATTGCTCCGTTTGAAACCGACCAGGAGCTTTTCCTACAGCGCGTCGCGCAGCGCGAGGATGTTCGCATCCGCGTCAACATCGACCTGCGGCTCGTGGCATCGGGCTCCCATGCCGAGATCGAGGCCGAGGCCGACCGGGTATTGGCGCTTATCGGCGACCGGCCCAATGTTTGTCTGGGTACGGGGGCATTGCCCTACGAAACCGAGCCGGACAATGTGATTCACTTAATGGACTATGTTGGGAGAGTGGCAGGTGGCTAGGGGATTCCCTTGCCACCCGCCACTCGACACTATGGGAGTTGAACGATGTTTTTAGGTTTGGACATTATTATTTGGATCATTCTGGTGGTCTACTTTGCCGGCATGCTGCTGATGGGGTGGTGGAGCAAAAAAAGCGCCGGTTCGCAGGAAGGCTACCTGCTGGGCAATCGCCAGTTCGGGATTTGGATGATGATCATGCACGCCTTCGGCGCCGGTACCAATCCGGGCGACGCCGCAGGGGTGGTGACCAAAACCACCGCCACCGGCGCTTCGGGCATCTGGGTGTCGTGGATGTGGCTGTTCGGCACGCCGTTCTACTGGTTGATCGCGCCGGTCATCCGGCGCATGCGCTGCCTGACGATGGCCGACTTTTTCGAGGAGCGCTTCGGCAAGGCTTCGAGCGTGCTTTATATTTTCGTGGCCAGCACCGGCATGGCGATCTGCCTGGCGTCGGTCATGCTCGCCACCGTCCGCACCGTGCAGGGCATGATGGGCAAGCCGGGCGATCCCTGGTTCTTCGGCATCCTTCTCGTCACCACCATCACCTTCATGGTCTATGGCTATTGGGGCGGTATTGTTGCCGCGGTGCGTACCGACATGGTGCAGGGCATCATGATTATTGTCCTCTCCATTCTTGCCGTACCCGCCGCCTTCAAGCTCGAGGAGGTCGCCGGGTTTGGTGGCATGCTCGAAACCTTGAGAAGCACCGACCCAAGCCTGCTAAGCCTCTTTGATCCAAAGTCGTTCCAGCTGAGCAGTGTGATCCTGCTGTGCATCAGCGCACCGCTCACCGCGCTGGCCCTGCCGCACCTCGTTAGTGTTTGCGGAGCCGGCAAGACGGAATGGGAGGGCCGCATGGGCTTCACCTGCGGCAACATGCTCAAGCGCATCTGCACCTTGGGGTGGTCGGTGCTCGGTCTTGCCTGGCTGGCCTATCTCATTAAATCCGGTTCGCCCATCAATCCGGAAACCGCTTTTGGCGACTCCATCCGCGCGCTGCTCTCCCCGCCGCTGCAAGGGCTTATGCTCGCCTGCGTCATGGCCGCCGCCATGTCGTCGGGCGATGCGTTCCAGGTCACCGTGGCTGGATTGTTTTCGCAGAACATCTACAAGACCTTCATCAATCCCAAGGCCGAGGACAAGCAGCTGCTGGGCGTTACCAAGATCACGGGCCTGATCATCGTGATGGTCTCGCTGGTCATTGCCATCCTGATGCGCAAGAGCATGGTGAAGGCGATCCTCGACTATTTCAACATTCTCGGCCTCGTCGGCATTTCAGTGGCCATGGGCATGGTCTGGCGGCGCATGAACACCACCGGCATGTTTGCCTGCACGCTCTCGGCCATTTCGATCTTCGTCGTCTGTCGCTACGCGCTCGACCTTCCGCGCAATTTCACCGTGGGCCTGCCGCTGCTGGCCGGCATCCTTGGCGGTATCGTCGGCAGCCTTGCCACCCCGCCGCCGGAAAAGGAAAAGTCCGATGCCTTCTACCGAAAAATCTGCACCCCCATCGGCCAGGAGCATAAGCTGGGCCTCTCGCTCGATGAAGCCGTTCCCGAATCGGAGCGCCTCTGCACCGCCGCCGGCCTCTTCATCCTGAAACCCTCCCGCCAGACCTGGGGCGGTTTCCTTTTTTTCCTGACCGCCAGCTTTGCCTGCGTCCTTCTGATGGTTGTTCTGCTGAAGGTATAAAGCACGAAGCGCCAGCACCGATGCCGCTCTTCCGGTGGTACATGCGCTGCTAAATTTGCCGGAACGAGCGGGCAACCCTCTCCGCATGAGGGCGGCTTAGCGTCTTCAGCTTGCCGTGTTTTCGAACCATTGGTTCCTTGCCTGCGCCACGCATCTCGCGACGGCCGTCGTGAGATGCGTGGCATGGCTGGGGAGGTGGTGCTTATGGCTGGCATGGCAATAATCCGCACATGATTTACGCAATGTCATGTTTCATGCGTCCGGTGGTCTAGGGTATAACTCGTCCTTCAATTTATAGCCGAGGAACGATACATGAAAAGGACGACGATTTTGGCCTTGCTGGGCTTGGCGCTTGGGGCGCAGGCCGGGCGTGAGCGGATGGATTTCGACTTGGGTTGGAAATTTGCGTTGGGCGATCGTGCCGGCGCGGAAGCGGTCGGTTACGACGATGCCTCGTGGCGTATGCTGAACCTGCCGCACGACTGGAGCATCGAGGGCGAATACGACGAAAGCAACCCGATGGGCGACACCTGCGGCTACCTGCCGGCCGGCATTGGATGGTACCGCAAGACCATCGCCGTGGATCCGGCCTGGAAAGGCCGGCATGTCGAGATTGCGTTCGACGGCGTGTTCATGAACAGCACCGTCTGGGCCAACGGAAAGAAGCTGGGCGACCGCCCATACGGCTGGATCTCCTTCGCCTACGATGTCAGCGAGGTGATCGGGGAATCGGACTCGATCACCTTCGCGGTGCGGGTGGACAACGACAAGCAGCCGTCCGCGCGCTGGTACACCGGCAGCGGGATCTATGCCCACACCTGGCTCGACGTTAAGGAAAAAGTGCATGTCCAGCGCGACGGAATTTTTATCCGCACCCAAGGCGACACCGTTGAAGTCGATACCGAAGTGGTCAACGGCTGCGAGAAGATGGGAAAGATGGAGATTCGCACCTCGATCATTGATCCATCGAACACCGTGATTGCCAACGTGCAGGCCGAGTTGGATGTCCCCTGTGGGGAAACCGGCGTTTCCAAGCAAAAGATTGCGCTTTCAAACCCGGCGCGCTGGTCGGTTGAGCATCCCGTGCTCTACACCGCCATGAGCGAGGTTTTCATTAACGGGGTCCTTGTGGATTGCGTAACGACCCGCTTCGGTGTGCGCGATGTTGAATGGAATCCGAAGACCGGCCTGTGGATCAACGGCAAGAACGTCAAGTTGCAGGGCGTCTGCAACCATCAGGACGCCGGCGCGCTGGGGGCCGCGGTGCCGGACAAGATCCTGCGCTTCCGCATCGGGCAGTTGAAGGCGATGGGTTGCAACGCCATCCGCACCGCGCACAATCCGCAAACGCCGGTCTTCTACGAAATCTGCGACGAGCTGGGCATGCTGGTGATGGACGAGATTTTCGACGGGTGGAAGCGCAAGGCCTTCGAGGACTATGGGGCGCACGCCTTCGATGAATGGTGGGAACGCGACGTCACCGACTGGATCCGGCGCGACCGCAACCATCCTTCGATCGTCATCTATAGCGTCGGCAACGAAACCCATGGCGATGTTGCGCCCGAGCTGGTGGCCAAGTGCCACGAGCACGATCCAACCCGACCGGTCACCTCCGGCCACTCCAATTCGGAAGACATGGATATCGTTGGCGTGAACGGCCACAGCGAAAAGATGGGCTGGTTCGACGAGATTGGCGACCGTACCTGGATCGGAACCGAGAACACCCACACCTGGCAGGTGCGCGGCTTCTACCGCACCAAGACCTGGTTCCGCGACGGCTTCCCGAACGCCAAGCAAAAACCCTATCCGTGCCCCGACCTCACCGACGAGGAAATCTTTACCTACGACTGGATCATCGATGCCGACCGCTCAAACCGGAAACAGATCTTCAACTCCAGTTATGACAACGCGATGGTGCGCCTGACCGCCCGGCAAAACATCGAGCAGATCCGCGACAACCCGAACTATGCCGGCTCCTTCCGCTGGACGGGCTACGACTATATCGGCGAGGCCGGCTATGTGCATGGCGGCTGGCCCTTTAAATCGTTCATGGGGGGCGCGATCGACATGGCCAACTTCGAGAAGGATCTTTACTACCTCTACCAAAGCCAGTGGACGGACAAACCGATGGTTCACATGCTTCCGCACTGGACGCACCCGTCCATGAAGCAAGGTACGCTCGTTCCGGTGCAGGTCTATTCCAATTGCGACCAGGTGCAACTGTTCGTCAATGGCAAAGGGCTCGATAAGCAGGCGCCCGGCACAGCCTGGGACAAGATGCAGTGCCAGTGGATGGTGCCGTGGCAGCCGGGCGAGCTGAAGGCCGTCGGTACGAAAGACGGAAAGCGATTTGAAGAGACGATTCGCACCGCCGGCGCACCGGCGAAGATTGCCCTTTCCGTCGATGGCGAGCCGCTGGCCACCCAGGGCAAAGACATTGTTCAGGTTCGCGTCACCACGCAGGACAAGGATGGCGAATTCTATCCCTACGGCGAAAACCGCACCTGGTTCCATGTGGTTGGCGCCGGTCGCATCAAGGCGCTCGACAACGGTAGCCCGGTGGACGTCGAGCCGCACTTCGGCACCGACAACCGCATTGCCTTCTACGGCCTTACCCGTGCCTACATCGAATCGACCGGCGAGGGCGATGTCGCGTTGCTGGCCAGCTGCATCCTCGGCGAAAAGAAACTGGTTTATTCCGATCGGGTGAGCATCGATGCCCGGTTGCTGGCATTGCGCGGCGCGTTGCCGAAGCCGAAGGTTGAAATCTTTTACACGACCGATCAGTCGGAACCGACCGATCAATCGACTCCCTACACCGGTGCGTTCAAGGTTGAGCCGGGCACCACGGTCAAGGCGCTGGTGGTGCTCAACGGCCAGCTGGTTCAGCGGCTGGAGGAACGCTTTGCCGCCGACGAAGGTTTCATCTGGGAAGGGGGCGGCCAGCCTTCGGGCACCCCGCCCGGCGAACAGGCCGAGACGGCCGCCTTCAAGGGGGCGGAGGTTATGGGCAACGGCGAATATTTCCGGGGCAAGGGGTTTCTGCGCTTCGGCAAGGATAAGGGGGCCTATGTCGAGTGGTATCAGGAAAACGATGGCGGCGCCGGCGAGGCCGACCTGTCGATCCGCTATGGCGGAAAGATCAAGACCGAAAAAGGCCACTTGGTGAAGGTCACGGTGAACGGCGCGGTTGCGCACGAAGAACTCCTGCTGCCGAACACCCGAAACCCGGGGCGCGAATGGGCAAAGATCACGGTACCGATCCAGATGGGCCGCGGCGCAAACACCATCCGCATCGAACCGCTCTCCGGCGGCGGCCTCTGCATCGACGAAATCCTGGTTCGCTAGCAAATGAAGATGACTCTACATCGACGGAATTTTATTGGTGGCCTGGTGGTTGGCGGGACGGTGCTGCCCCGGTTGGGCATGGCCAACGAGGCCGAATGGAAGCATCTGGTTCAGCGGCTTGCGGCGAAGAAGGAGCGGCTCGCGTCAATGATCGACGAAGCGCAGCGCAAGCAACTGTGCATCGATTATGCGGAAACCTCGTTCAACGTGATTACGCTATTCCAGCAGGCGGCGCAGCACGACCATGACCACATGGACCGGGTGCGCGAAATCTTCAAGACGTATGGCCGCTACCCGAAAATCGATCCCGTCCACACGGAGCGCCTGCCGCTGACCGAGTTGGAGGGGTGCATCGACGTGGCCGAAAGCGCGATGGCCGAACTCGAACTGCAGCTTGCGCGGAAGGCGCGGCCGGCCGCTCCGCCGGATCTGGGCCAAGGCCAAATGGAACTGGCGCCGTTTGCCTACAGGTTGGATGGCAAACCCGTGTTTCCCAGCTCGCTGGTTTGGGCGCCGGAAACCGACATCCATCGGCAGGCGTTCGGCCACATGGGCGGCGGCTATCTGCAGATTTCCCAGCTGGAACCGGATGGAACCCCCGACCCGCGCAATCTGCAGCGTTCGATTGAACGCACCCGGGAGCAGGTTGAAAAGAACGTGGCGCCGATCGTCTATCTGATGGGGCACTCCCCCGGCAAATGGCAGCAGGAAAAGCATCCGGAAATCCTGCACGGCGGCCGCAACTTTACCCAGTACGACATCGACAGCCCGTTGGTCCGCGGTTGGATCAAGAACCTGTGCGAGGGCATGCTGCCGGCATTGTCCAAGGCCTGCGGCGACCAGCCGATGATGCACCTCGTGGCGAACGAGCCGCACTTTGCCACGGCCAAGGGCGGGTGGAAGGCCTCGAATGGTCTCTCGGATATCACTCTCGAAAAGTTCCACCGCTGGCTGGAGGCGAAGTATGAAAGCATTGCCGCGCTGAACCAGGTTTATGGAACCTCCCATTCCGGGTGGGACGAGGTGTTGTTCCACAACCAGCCGGTTGGGAATCGGCAGATCGATCCGAGGCTGCGCGGCACCCCGGTCTGGTACGACTGGAACCGCTTCAACCAGGAACGGGTGAGCGATTGGTTCACCTATCTAAAGGAACAAAGCCAAGCCAACGACGCCGGGCGCAAGGCGCCGATGTCGATCAAGATGCTCGGCTTCACCCTCTCGCGCAACACGCGCGACGGCGGTATGGATATTGAATATCTCACCAAGCTGCAGGATGTGATGGGCGCCGATCTGCGCGTCGCCCCCAGCGGTGCCCAGTTTTTCGGCAAGCACGAAGAGGGGATGGATCCGGAAACGGGGTGGCAAGCGCACTATGCCTACGACTGGAGCGAACAGTCGATGTATCTCGATTTCTCGAAATCGCTCTGTCCGGAAAAGGTCTTCTACGATTCCGAGTGGCACGGCTTCGGCGCGGTGAGCTGGCGACACTTCGGCATGGGCCGCGCCTATGTGCGCTCCGCGCTTTGGCTGGCGTTCACCCATGGCATGGGCGTCATCAAACCGTGGCTGTGGGGGCGCGGCGAGGACGGTGCCTTGAGCTCCAAGACCGACCATGTCGGCGAGCTTGCCACACAGCCCATTGCAGTCGATGCCTTCGGCCGCACCATGAAGGAACTCAATGCGCATGCGGAGCATGTGGTTGCCCTGGTGCCGGCGCGGCGCGATTTCCTGATCTATTATTGCGAGGAATCCGCCATCCAGGATGAAGGCTACACGGCCGGATTCAAGGAACTCTACGAGGCGCTCAAACTGCTGAATCTCAACGTGGGGTTCACCACCCCGAACGAGATGGGCCGGTTGGATGCCGCAACACAAACCGTGCTCGTCCCGCCCACGCCGTTTATTTCCACCAATAGCCTTGAACGGCTAAAGGCGTTCAAGGGGCGGGTGGTGCTGGTTGGCGAAAGCTTCGGTAAAAACGAAGTGGGGGCGCCGCGCGCCGCCGGGGGCATTCCTGCGCCGTTTGCAACCCTGAAGCACGACCACTCCTTTGCGCTGGTGCAACCCCTGGAGACCGTGCTGTCCCCTGTTGCGCCGAAGCCCTTGGTTGCGGTTGCCGTAACCGACAAGGGCGGACGCAAGGCCGTGGGGGTGGCCATGGGCCAAGCGACGGATGCGAAGAGCGGAAACATGTTGCTCGTGCTCAACAACCTCGGCAAGGATCCCCGCGTCGTCTCGATTGATCCGGATCTAAAGGTTGCCGATTTGATCCACCACCGTAAAATACAGAACCGCATTAAACTCCAACCGTGCGATGTGCGGTTGCTGATGGTGGCGATGTAGCACGGTTTAAATGGGAAAGGAAACGTGATGATGAATAGACTTGTATGGTGTTGCTTCGCGATGGTGGTTTCGGGCGTGGCCTGGGGCGGGGAGGTTCCGGAACTCGACAACCCGATGTCGGTGGAATATTTGGAGGCGAACCTTCGCTCGGGGCATCCGCGGTTGGTTTTCACGCCGGAGCTTGTTGCCGACCTGAAAGCGAAAACAAAGACCGACCCGGTTTTGCGGAACCTGTATGCGGCCATCAAGCTGAACGCCGAAAAGATCCATGGCCAACCGTTGCTGGAGCGGAAGATGGTGGGCCGGCGTTTGCTGGGAACCTCGCGCGAAATGCTCTACCGAATCAATATGCTCGGGGTGGTCTACCTGGTCGATGGCGACCCGCGAACCCTGGGGCGGATCAATGACGAGCTGTTGGCGGTTTGTGCCTTCAAGGATTGGAACCCGAAACATTTCCTCGATGTGGCGGAAATGTCGCTGGCGGTGGCGCTGGCGCTGGACTGGACCGACGGCAACCTGCCGGCGGAAACCATCAAGACGGCGGAGGCGGCCTTGTTGAGTAAAGGTCTTCTGGCCGATGGAAAGCCGCAGGCGCGCATTTTTCAGAACGACAACAACTGGAACCAGGTGTGCAATGGCGGAATGATTGCCGCATCGATCGCCTTGGCGGACACGCATCCCGAACTGGCCGCGGAAACCATCCGAAGGGCAATCGATGCATTGCCCAACGCGCTCAAGGAATACATGCCGGATGGCGTCTATCCGGAAGGTTCAACCTATTGGGCGTATGCCACAAGCTATTCCACCGTGACGGCGGCCATGCTCGAAAGCGCGCTGGGCTCCGACTTTGGCCATCTCGACTATCCCGGCTTCAAGGAGAGCGCGGTCTTCCGCGCTTTGTGCAACGCGCCGTCGGGCATGTACTACAACTATGCCGACTGCGGTGATGGGCGTAACCGGAACGGGGATGTGGCCTTGGCCTGGTTCGCCGCCAAAACCGGCAACAAAACCTTTTTTGAAAAAGAGCGGTTCCTGCGAGCCCCGGAGGGGATGGACAAACTCGCGCGGTTGGATGGCGCGGGCATGGCCTGGCTTTGCCAGTATGAAGAGCGGGCCGAGGAAGCGGTGCCGACCGCCTGGAAGGGGGAGGGCGCGAACCCGATCGTGATCTTCAGGGGGGCGGAAGGCGATCCGCGTCAATACTACTTCGGTGGCAAGGGCGGCAAGGCCACCACCAGCCACGGCAACATGGATGCCGGCTCGTTCGTCTTCGAACTCGATGGCGTCCGCTGGGTGGTGGATCCCGGCAACCAAAGCTACCACGCATTGGAACAGACCGGTTTCAATCTGTGGGATCGCGGGCAGGGCAGCGATCGCTGGACACTACTGACCAAAAACAACTTTGGGCACAGCACCATTACCGTGAACGACGAGTTGTTTGTGAACGAGGGTTTTGCACCGCTGGTTGAATTCAAGGATGGCGACACGCCGCAGGCGGCGTTCGACCTCACTGCGGTCCATGGCAAAAACCTCAAGGGCGCCAAGCGGACGTTTGTGAAGGAGGGCCCGGCCGCGCTGGTAATTGCCGACTCGATCGAAATCTCCGAAACGACAAAGACGGTCACCTGGCAGCTCATGACCACGGCGGAGGTCGAGGTTGTGGATGGGGGCGCCGTATTGCGGCAGGCTGGCAAGACCCTGAAGGTGGAAAACATGACACACCCGCAGCATTCCATGTCGGTGGTGCCGCTCGATCCGCCGCCGCTGGAGCTGGATCGCCGGATCGAAGGCCTGAAGCGGCTGGAGCTGCGTCTTCCCGCCCGTGCGGCAAGCCAGCGGCTAATCAACCTGAAGGTTCGCTTGTCCGCGATGGACTAGCCCCGATGCTCCACGATTCCGTGTTCGCCATGCCGCTCGAAGAATGGCATCCCGTTCCAGCTTATACCATCTTCACTTTGTATTCGGCCAAAACTTCCCTGTCGGATTGATCCCTCGCAGAGTCGCTGAGGTCGCAGAGCCATACAGATTAGAAAGAATTCTCTGCGCTCTCTGCGCCTCAGCGAGGAATATACCGATAGCTAACTGAATGTGGTATTACGCCGGCTTTGCAAGCGGTTGGATGTGTTTTTGTGGGCGTTGTTTGGATAGTTCGTGGGTGGTCTGGAGGTTCAGCCAGAACTCAGGCGAAGTGGAAAGCGCTTCAGAGAGTAGCCAGGCCGTGTCCGGCGTTACGCCACGCTTGCCGCGAACGATTTCATTCACCCGTTGCACCGGAATGCCGATATGCTCCGCCAGCGCCTTTTGGCTGATGCCCAGCGGTTGCAGGAACTCGTTCAAAAGGATCAAGCCCGGATGGGTCGCTATTCTGTTTGTCGGGATCATGTTGTCCTACCTTCCGTTCTAATGATAATCGACGATGGCTACGTCGGTTGCATTCACTTCCTGCCATCGGAAAACAATCCGCCATTGCGAATTGATGCGTATGCTGTGGAATCCTTTGTAATCACCTTTCAGGGCTTCCAGCCGGTTTCCGGGTGGGGAGCGCAGATCCTCCAGCGACGTTGCGGCGTTCAACAAATCAAGTTTGTACAAGGCCTGTTGGATGATGCTCACGGGAATCCGCCGTGCCTTGGAACTTGAGTGCCCATGAAACAGATCCGACGTTGCCCGGTCTCCAAACGAAACGATCATGAACATGGCTTAACGGATTCACGGTATCCATGCAAGCATGGGGTTGTAATATTGTGGAGGACGGGGGAATCGCTTCGCCGGGCGAAATGATTTCCGAGCTACGGTTTCCCGCTCTGTAGCCAGACCGGAACCATGCCGAAGGGCGGACAAGTGGGACACTTGTCCCTACCCGATTGGAGCGAGAGGCTCTGTCTGAGCCAAACCGTTGCAGCGCATGGCTCGGACAGAGCCTCGCCCTCCAGTTGTTTACATCCTTTTCCCCTGATTTTCCTGTGACTTTCCCTTGGGTTTATGGCTAAATGCGCGCTTTTCATTCCAAAGTAAAAGATTCCTGCATTGGGGAAACTATGAATATTGAAGAACAATTGGATTTTCTGGCATCGCGCGCCGTTGATTTCATCAACCGCGACGACCTGAAGAAAAAGCTCGAGAAATGCGCCGCCGAAGGGCGTGGCTTGCGCGTGAAATATGGCGCCGACCCGTCCGCTCCGGACATCCACCTCGGCCACGTGGTCGGGCTCAACAAGCTTCGCGAATTCCAGGATGCCGGCCACACCGTCGTCTTCATCATCGGCGATTTTACCGGCATGATCGGCGACCCCTCGGGCAAGTCGGCCACGCGCCCCGCGCTCTCGAAGGAGCAGGTGGCGAAAAATGCCGAGAGCTACAAGGAACAGGTGTTCAAGATTCTCGACCCGGAAAAAACCGAAGTCCGCTTCAACTCGGAGTGGCTTGGGGAAATGAAGTTCGAAGATGTGATCCGCCTGACCGCCCACGTTACCGTGGCGCAATTGCTCGCCCGCGACGACTTTTCCAAGCGCTATGCGGATAACCGTCCGATTTCGCTGGTGGAGTTCCTCTACCCGCTCGTGCAGGCCTACGATTCCGTGATGGTCGAGGCCGACATCGAGCTCGGCGGTACCGACCAGCTGTTCAACCTGCTGCTCGGTCGCGAGCTGCAGAAGGTGATGGGGCAGGAGCCGCAGTGCGTCATGACCCTCCCGCTGATCGAAGGCCTCGATGGTGTCCAGAAAATGTCGAAGAGCCTCCACAACTATGTGGGAGTCGATGAAGCGCCGCGCGACATGTACGGCAAGCTCATGAGCGTTCCGGACGATCTGATGTGGAAATATTTCGAATACATCCTCTGCTGGCCGAAGGACAAGGTGCAGGAAACCCATGCAAAGGTCGCCGGAGGCGAGCTGCACCCGCGCGTCGTGAAGGATATGCTCGGCCAGGAAGTGGTTGCGCGCTTCATCGGAGCCGACGAGGCGAAGGCCGCCTCGGAAGAATTTACGCGCATCTTTGCGCAGAAGGAATTGCCGGATGAGATTCCGGAAGTGGTCGTGCCCGCCGAAGAGATCGGCCTGCTGAACCTGATGGTTCTGGCCGGCCTCTGCAAAAGCAACGGCGAGGCCCGGCGCCTCGTCAAGCAAGGCGCGGTGAAGATCAACGACGAAAAGGTAGACGACGAACGCGCGCAAATCATACCCGAGGACGGAATGATCATCCGTTCCGGCAAGCGCGGCTTCGCTCAAGTGACGATTGGATAACAACGTGAAGAGTGACGATTGAGTCGTGAAGGGAAATCACGCCTCACGTTTCACGTCTCACGAAAGCAACACGGAGGTTTAGACATGGCCGGACATAGTAAATGGGCAAACATCAAGCATCGTAAAGGCAAGGCCGACGCAGCGCGCGGCAAGGTCTTCAGCAAACTCGCCAAGGAAATAATGGTTGCGGCATCGGCGGGCGGCGGAAACGTGGACGACAACATATCCTTGCGCGCATTGGTGCAGAAAGCCAAGGGCGTCTCGATGCCGAAGGACAACATCGACCGCGCCATCCTCAAGGGCACCGGCGAGCTCGAGGGCGGCCAGCTGACGGAAGGTTCCTACGAAGGCTACGCCGCCGGCGGCATCGCCGTGGTGGTCAAGGTTTTGACCGACAACAAGAACCGCTCGATCGCGGAAGTGCGCCATGCCTTCACCAAGGCCAATGCCAGCATGGCCGACCAAGGTGCCGTCAGCCGCATGTTCCAGCGCAAGGGGCAGATCTACATTGATAAAGAGCTGGTCTCGGAAGACAAGCTGATGGGCATTGTGCTTGAAGCCGGCGCCGAAGACCTCAAGACCGATGGCGACCAGTTTGAAATCATCACCGATCCAAACGATTTTGATAATGTATCCGATGCCATCACCAAGGCCGGCATCGACATGGCCGAGTCCGAAATCACCCTGATCCCCGATCTGGTCGTTGAGGTAACCGACCTTTCGCAGGCGCAGTCGATCATGAAGTTTGTCGAAGCCCTCGAAGAGCTTGACGATGTCCAGGATGTCTATACCAACTTCGACATTTCCGACGAAATCGCCGCCCAACTCGAAGCAGAGTAGGTAACCACGAGCGCTTGAGAATGCCCGCCTTTCGAGGCGGGCTTTTTTGCTATCTAGTCAACCCGCACATCGTGTTTCGCTGCCAGCATTTTCAATGCACCATCCCGGGTCAGTAGCAGGGCGTTGTTGCGGCGGGCGAGGACGAGGTAGAGCATGTCGTATACCGGGTGCCGGGTGCGGCATGCCATTGCAAAAGCTTCCGTATAAAGTTCACGGACATCGGCCAGAGAGTCAGGAAGCTCCAGTGCCAGCTCCATGGCCGCCTCGGCATGTTCCATCGGCATGTTTTGGAACGCATGGTATTTCCAGAAGACATTGGCGACTTCTGAAGCAAACAGGTCTGGGGCAATCACCCATTTTCCTTCAGCCTGAAGATGGCTCTCTGTTTCTCTTTCGGATGGGTGAAGAACCAGGTCAACCGCGGCCGAGGGTTCCAGAACAATCCTCATCGGGCTCGGTCTTCCTTTACCATGTCCGCCGCATCCGGAAGCTCCAACGCAGGTAGATGAGCCTCTTTTATGCGGGCCAAAAGGGCCTGCCGACGCTCGCGCGGATCTACCGTCAACTCCATTCCCCGGGCCAGGGTAACCACCGCCTGTTGAGCCAGGCTTCGGTGTTCGCGTTTAGCATGTTCCTGCAAGGTGCCATAAAGCACTGCGGGCATTTCCCTTACTTGTAACGAGGGCATCGTGGGCCTCCTGTTCTTTCACTTATCGGGAGAGTTCTGCATTTTGCATGCAGAATGCAAGCGCCGTCCTGCTGGGCCGCGTTCCGGTTGTTCCGTGCTTCTTCCCATTGCCCGGTTGCGGAGACCTGGACACGGCTTTGCCCGCATCCCCTGCGACCACTGAAAAAAATCCATGCGCCAATCTGTAATCGTGCCGTGCCCATGCCGTTGTAATGGGTGGAAGAAAACAAATGAAGCACCAGGTTTGAAGCCGCTGACCGGGAGCTTCCGTGTTGAGCGGCATAAGCAGAGGAAATAGGCATGAAAATGGATGGTGGAATTGAAAAAGTTGTACGGCGGACGGTAATCTTTGCCCTGATCATTATTGGCACGTTCGGGTTAACTGGCTGCAATGGTGATGGTGGAGATGATGGGGGTTATGGAGACCTGGATTCCTCCCACCTTGGCGAATGGGTTATTGTTGAAGTTGAAGACGAAGATGGAACCCGCACCAGTTTCCCCCATGGGACTGGCCTGTCCATAGGATTTAACGACGGTTACTGCTATCTATATTTGGGTAACGTGGCCGGAACTGGAGCTCCGTATACTGCTTCCGGCAATACCGTTGAGGCAACGTGGACTGGCGATACGCTCTTCAGGGGGACGATCAGCGGCAATACAATGACCGGCACGCTTACAGATTTGGACGACGGGGGAGTCACAAGGTTCAAGGCGACCAAAGCTTAGGTCGCATTCCAACGGCATCATCAACAAATGGCACTTGCTGAACCTTTCTGCAAGTGCCTTTTGGCTTCTTTCCGAACCCGGAATACCGGGCAGCTTTTCAAATCAGCGCCGTGCTGAAGTAGCGCTCGGCGCGGTCGGGCAGGACGGTGACGATGTTCTTATCCTTGCCGATCTTGTGGGAGAGCTGGATGGACGACCAAATGTTGGCGCCGGACGAGGTGCCCACCAGCGCGCCCTCTTTCAGCGTGAGGTTCCGCGCGGTTTTGATGGCATCGTCGTCGGTAACGGTGATGACGTCGTCGATCATGGAAACATCCAGCACGTCGGGTATGAAGCCATCGCCGATGCCCTCGATTTTATGCAGGCCGGGTTCATGGCCGAGCAGGGCGGACACGTTGGCGGGCTCGACGGCAACAACCATGATGTCCGGATCTTTTTCCTTCAGGAATTTTCCGACGCCGGCCAGCGTTCCGCCGCTGCCGATTCCCGCGACGAATGCATCGACCTGCCCCTCCATCTGTTTCCAGATTTCGGCGGCGGTCGTCTTGTAGTGGATTTCCGGATTTCCGGGATTGGTGAATTGGCCGGGGATGTAGAGGTTGGGAATCTCCTGCTTCAACTCTTCCAACTTGGCCAGGCAGCCGTTGAGGCTCTCTTCGGCCGGCGTGCAGATCAGTTCGCCACCGAAGGCCTGGATAATCTTGCGGCGTTCCTCGCTCATGTTTTCGGGCATGACGATAATGACGCGGTAGCCCTTTTGAACGCCCACGAACGTCACGCCGATACCGGTGTTGCCGGAGGTCGCCTCCGCAATGACCATGCCCGGTTTCAGTTCGCCGCTCTTCTCGGCTTGCTCGATCAGGTGCCGGGCCACGCGATCCTTCACGCTACCAGCCGGGTTCAGGTATTCCGCCTTGGCATAGATGGGAAAGTCGGTGATTTTTTCAAGGCGCAACATCGGCGTGTTGCCGATCGTGTTCAAGATGTTGGTGTAATATTCCATTCCCAGTTCCCCAAAAGGAAACACGTTACGGCGGACAGGGCATGTTAGGCAAAATGATTATGAGCTAAATGAGGAAGCGGCCCAGGTTCTTGGAGCGTTCAAAATGCTGCATGAAATGTTTTGCCGATTATTCCGTTCCACAGAACCTTGGTTGACACCCATCGCTTCCTGCTGGATATTCGTGCGGATACGTGGAGATGGGTGGCGATATGGCAAAACAAACGGTCAGGATTTTGGGGATTGATACGTCGCTTCGTTCGACGGGCGTCGGGATTATCGAGGTGCGGGGCGCGGAGATGCGGGCACTGGCCTATGGCCGGATCCAGAACAAGCCCAAGGTGCCGCACTCCGAGTGCCTGGAAAACATCTACAAGACCATCTCCGACCTGATCGAGGATCATAAACCCGATTGCGCCGCGATCGAGGGGGCCTTCTTTGCCAAAAATCCGAAGACGGCCATGGTGCTGGGACAGGCGCGCGGGGCGGCCATTGCCGCCTGCGCCGTCCAGCAGTTGACCATTTCCGAGCACACGCCGCGCAAGGTGAAGTCGGCCGTTGTCGGAACCGGTACGGCCGATAAAACGCAAGTGGCCAAGATGGTGATGCGCCTGCTGAATTTAAAAGAGCAACCGCAGGAAGACGCGGCCGATGCGCTCGCCATCGCCATCTGCCACCACCACCAACTCGCCCTTCCTAAAGAGATGCAGGCAAAAACCATTTAACCACAAAGCCACGAAGGACTCGAAGAAACCGCTTTGAGACTCTTGGTGCACTTCGTGACTTTGTGGTTTAATTTTCCCATGTCCGATCAAGTAAAACCCGAGTGGCACGCGGAGCATTTGATTGCATCCTACGACGTGGATCCCAATTGCGTTGCGCGTTTGCCGGTGTTCTGCCGGTTCATGCAGGAGGCGGCCTATTTCCATGCCGAGCATCTCGGGGTGGGGCACTCGCAGCTTTCACCGTCCGGTATCTCGTGGGTGTTGGCGAGAATGCGCATCGAGATCGGACGGTTGCCGAAATGGGGCGAATCCATCCGCTTGCGGACGTGGCCCTCGAACCGCGACCGCCTGTTCTACCACCGGGATTTCGAAATTACGGATGGGGACGGCAAGCTTCTGCTACTGGCCAGCACGGCTTGGTTCGTTATCGATATCCGAAAGCGGCAGCGTATCATTCCGGACTGGTGGGAGACGGCGAATTTTCCGGTTGGGGCCAAGGTGTTCCGCTCGAAGCTGGAACGGTTGAAAAGCTACGGATGCGAGGGGGGAGAACCCATGGCCGTCAACTATGGCGACCTCGACCAAAATGGGCACGTCAACAATGTCCGCTACATGGAATGGATCCTAAACAGCCTTCCCCGCGAGTTCCATCAGTCAAACCGGCTCCAATCCATCGAGGTCAACTATCTTGCGGAAGCGGTGTACGGCCACCAGGTTTCTATTTGTGCATCGGAACCCGAACCGTTGGTTTTCGATCACGCCATCCGTGCGGATGGTGCCGACCTGTTCCGGGCAAGGTCTGTCTGGAAACCCGTTTAAGTTTCGTCTATTTTGCTGAATCACCAAACCAAG